>CALYTB010000121.1 GCA_945486035.1 uncultured Clostridia bacterium | reverse complement strand
AACTGTCAATTGTCAATTGTCAATTCGGCGAAGCCGCTAAACAACAATTTATCGCACTGCTGATGCGCCCTGATAGGAAAACGGAAGCCACCCATCTTGCTCAGATGGGTGGCTTTTTGGGTTTGCGGGCGCGGAGGATGCCGAGAAACCAGGTCAGGTCCTCCCGGCCAATGACCCGGGACAGGGTGAGCAGGCTCCCCAGCAGCACGGCAAAAGAGGTGCAGCGGGAAACCGGGGCTTTCAGGTGCCCGGCACACCACAGCGCGCCCAGGGTGCAGGCCAGGGCCAGAGCGGGGGCATGAAAGGGAAGCCGGACACCGGAGATTTTGAGAAGCCGCCGCAGACTCAGAATGAAATTCACCAGATGGGTGATAAGAAAGCTCACAAAATACCCTTCCATCCCCCAGCGGGGCAGCAGCAAATAAAGAAACGCCACATCCATGGCGGAGGTCAGGATGTTGTAGCGCACGCAGATTTTTTGCTGGCCCAGGCCCTTGGTCATGGCATCCACGATGGCGTCGCAGTAGAGCATGGGGGAAAGCATTGCGTACAGCCGCAGATACCGCCCGGCCTCGGCACTGCCATAGAGCCTCCGGCACAGAGGCTCTGCCGCAAGATACAGCATTCCGCCGAAGGTCAGGGCGTAGAGGGCCGCTACTTTTAAGCTTCTTCGCACCAGATAGCGGATTCTGCCCCGGCTTTCCGCGGCGGCGCACCGGGCCAGCTCCGGGATCAGCAGCTCCGCCAGGGCGAAGAGAATACAGGCCGGGAACATGAGCACCGGGAACACCATGCCGCTGACCGTGCCGAAGGAAGCCAGGGGGTCGGCAGTCCCCGGATGGAGGGCCAGCCGCCGGGGAACCATCAGGTTTTCGGCGGCGCTGATCCCCGCCTTCAGAATATCCGCCAGGGCCAGGGGCACCGCGGCCTGGAGAAGCCTGCTTCCTAAGGAAACGGAGGGGCCGATTGGCTGGCGTTCCCGCAGCCGGAGGACACTCAGGCACCCAAGGGTCAGACAGCCGCCCAGACCGCTGCCCAGCAGAATGCACTGGCAGGCCTTTCCCGCGTCCTGCCCTGCCAGAAGGGACAGGGCCAGCAATGTGACGGCCATGGTGAAAAGCTGCTCCGCCACCTCCACCGCCGCCAGGGTGCCGATCCGGTTCGCCGCTGTGAAATAGCCGGTCATCACCGCGCACAGGCCCGTCACCGGAAGGAAGGCTGCCAGTACCCGCAGAGCGCCTTCCGTTCGAAGGTCTCCGATCCAGGCGTTTGCAATGGTGGGTGCCATGAAAAACAGCAGCAGCGCCACCGCCCCGCTGCAAAGGATGCTGTAGACAAAGCATTTCGATAGGACCCAGGGGACGCTGCCGGGGTGTCTGCGGCCCAGCTCCTCAGCGGTGAGGTACATGGAGGCGGTTCGGATGCCGCCGATGCCGGCAATGGTCGCCAGGCTCCCCACGGACATGGTCAGCTGCAAAAGCCCCACCCCGGCGGGGCCGATTCTGGCGCTGATGTACACCTGGAAAGAGGTTCCCGCCAGCCGCAGCAGCAGATTCACCCCGGTAAGCATCAGGGCGGAATAGAACATTGGCTTGCTTTTTGGCAAAGAGAATCCCCCCTTGTCCACATGCTATGCAGACCCGGGGGGCGGTATGTATTCGAAGTTGTCCGAGGACGGCGTTCAGCAGAGGGAAGATAAATTGTTGTTTAGCGGCTTCACCGAATTGACAATTGACAATTGACAGTTGACAATTTTGGTATCCTTTCAGAATGATCAAAATGCCCAAATCCTACTGTAGGGGAGCCATTCATGGCTCCCGGCGGTACATTGTTCCGATTTCCTCCACATTTCGGCGAAAACGTACTGCTCCACGGGAGCCATGAATGGCTCCCCTACAGTAAGGACGAAGTGCGTTTGAAAACTGTAAACAACAATTTATCTTCTCTCATTATGCTTCCGGGTTGAATTCCCGGCAGTAGAGGGTCAGAGGGCACTCACCGCAGCTGGGATTCCGGGCGGTGCAGCAGTCCCGGCCGAACAGGACGATCCGGTGGCAGAAATTGCTGCTCTCCTCCGGTGGCAGGACGGCGCGCAGCTGCTGCTCCACCTTCTCCGGCTCCTTACCCTGGGACAGCCCCAGGCGGCCGCAGATGCGGATGCAGTGGGTGTCGCAGACCACGCTGCCCGGTACGCCGTACAGATCTCCCAGCAGCAGATTGGCGGTCTTCCGGCCCACGCCGGGGATGCGCAGAAGCTCCTCCATGGTGCCGGGAACCTTTCCGCCGTAGTCCGACAGCAGCATCTGGCAAGCCAGCACAATGTCCCGGGCCTTGTGCTTGTAGAAGCCGCAGGAGCGGACGTGCTCCTCCACGTCACGAATATCCGCACCGGCCATGGCCTCCAGGGTGGGATAGGCGGCGAAAAGCCCCGGAGTGACCAGATTCACCCGGGCATCGGTACACTGGGCGGAAAGCCGCACGGCAATCATCAGCTCGTAGTCCTTGCCGTAGTGCAGGGCACACAGGGCATCGGGATAGCGCTGCTTCAGAATATCGATAATGGCGGATACTTTTTCGTTCATAATCAGGGCTCCCTTTGGGAATGTGGGATGTTGGAGAGGAGAAAGTCAAATTGGTGTTTGGCGCTGCGTGTCAAAGTTTCCTGTCATTGCGAGACCAGTGCGCGCACTGGTCGTGGCAATCCCCCGGTTAGAGGTAAAATGTTCGACGATTGCCCTACAGAGCGGGGAAATATTGCGATTTTTGGTGGTAATCGTTACCTGGTTCCATGGGGCCGGGGGATTGCCACGCCAGTGTGCGCACTGGCTCGCAATGACAGCAAAGACGTACAAACACCAATTTGTCGTTCTGGGGATCGAGGGCACAGCTATAGGCCTTCAGCCCTCGGGGGTGAGCTTGACACGGTTCAGGCGGAAGGCTACGGAGGATTTCAGGTATTCCAGATACCCTTCGTCCTGGCACATGGCCTTGCTGGGGGTGTCGGACAGCTTGGCCACGGGCCGGCCGTTGACATATTGCAGCTTGATGACGATGTTCAGGGCGGTTTCCGCGGTGTCGTTGGAGCAGAAGGTGCCGATCCCGAAAGAAACCTTGGTCCGGTCCTTGAAATAGTCGTTCAGGTGCTGGGCCCTGTCGAAATCCAGACTGTCGCTGAAGAGCAGCTGCTTGGTTTTGGGGTCCACGCCGTATTTCTCGTAGTGCGTGATCATCTTCTCACCCCATGCGTAGGGGTCGCCGCTGTCGTGGCGGACACCGGAGTAGTTGTTCACCATGGAGCGGTTGAAGTCCAGCAGGAACAGGTCCGTGGTGACCGTATCGGTGAGGGCAGTACCGTTGTCGCCTTCGTACTCGTTGTACCAATCCTTCATGGCGTAGTAGTTGGTGTAGGCCAGGGGGATGGAGTCGATGCCCTGGTACATCTGGACAAACTCGTGGGCGTAGGTGCCGATGGGCTGCAGATTGTATTTCTTCGCCAGGTACACGTTGGAGGTACCTACGCAGTTGCGGGTTTCCGTAGCCAGCCGCTTCACCACCACATCCTCCCACTCCCGGGAGAGTCTTCTCCGGCAGCCGAATTCCGCGAATTTGAAGGTGTATTTTCCCGACTGGAAATCGGCGATTTTCCGGTTCAGCTTCTCCTCGGCGCTGCGGCGCAGGGCTTCATAGTCGAAGTTCATGCGGAAATAGACCTCGTTGATGATTTCCAGCAGATAGATTTCAAACTGCATGGCGGAGAACAGGGGGCCCTTCACCACCACGGAAAGCTCCCCGGCCTCGGTCCTGCCGGTGGTCACATACTCCCGGATGGGATGCCACAGCCGTAAGAATTCCACATAGTCATTCTTGATAAACCGGATGGAGCGCAGATAGTCAAGCTCCTCTTTGGTAAAGCGCAGGGTGCACAGATGGTCGATCTGGGAATTGATCTCCTCCAGCATCTCCTGGGTGAAGACGACACCCTCATTGCGGCATTTGAAGTGATATTCACCGCAAAGATCGGTGTGCTTATGGAAGATGACCTGATCCATGTTGAACTTGTAAAGATCCGTGTCCAGCAGGGAGATCACAATGGGTTCCAGTTTCATAGTGATAACCTTCCTTGATGGGTTTTGAAGTGGGAAATTGGTGTTTGTCGAGATGTTTTGGAAATCCTAGAATTACTCTCTAGGGGAGCCATTCATGGCTCCCGGCGGTGAAATGTACCGATCATATGAGCGTTTCGGCGAAAACGTACTGCATCACGGGAGCCATGAATGGCTCCCCTACAGTAAAAACGCAATGCGTACAAAATCGCCAAACACCAATTTATCGGAGTGCTTTCAGAGCGCCTTTCAGATGCTGTCGGTTTTCTGTTGGGCTTGGGAGGAGAGGACGATTTGGCGAAGCTCCGGGTATTTGTCCCAGAGGCTGGGATTGGTGCGGTTTTTCCAGCTTTCAAAATCGTCCCGGAGGAAAAACTGCCGCATCTGGGTGGCGGAAATGTCGATGGTTTTGGGAATGTACAGCTCGGAGATGGCAAGACCCGCCACGCCGTCGAACCAGTCCAGCCGCCGGGACTCCTTGCCGGAAACCAGCAGGTCCGGCATCATTCCGAAACGCTCCAGGACATTGCGCAGAACATACTCCCCCCAGCGGGAGTTGTTGCCCACACCGATATCCGGCAGGGGATATACCCGGATGGCATCGCCGAACACCGCATGGAGCATTTCTTCCCGGATTTCATAGGAAAAAGGGTTTTTGCTGGTGAGGGCCTCCTGCGAGGAGCCCACGAATATACCCACCTGTTCGCAAAGCTGCAGGGCGGTGTTCACCATTTTCTCGTGGCCCGCGTGGATGGTCTGAAACCTGCCCACCAGGATTCCCAGCTTGTAGGGCTTGTCCATGGGTTACGCCTCGGGGAAATGGGGGTCAAAGGCGGGCATCAGCCGGAGCTTGAAGAGATTCCGCTTGTGGAGCGTGTCGATGCGCTCTCTGTGGGCCTGGTTTTCGATCTCGCCCGTGCGGATGTACCGGTCCAGCTCGGCATAGGTGAAGCCCAGGTTCTCCTCGTCGGTTTTGCCGCAGAGGCCGTCGATGGGCACCTTGTCCACCAGCACGTCGGGCAGTCCCAACACCCGACCAACTGCTTTGACCTCCTGCACCGTCAGGTGGGCGCAGGGGCTGAAATCTCCCGCCGCGTCGCCGTAGCGGGTGGAGTAGCCCACGAAGTCCTCAGACAGGTTGCAGGTGTTCGCCACCCGGCCGTTGAAGCACTGGCTCACGGCGTAGAGGGTGGACATCCGGATTCTGGGGGGCAGGTTGGTACGGCTCTGGGCGGACAGTTCGAAGGGAATGCTGCGTTTCAGGCCTTCCACCGCGTCCTGAATGTTGACCACAAAATGCCGGATGCCCAGATGCTCTACCAGGAGCTTTGCCATGTCAATATCCGCCTGCTCGCCGCAGGGCATCAGCACGCCGATGACCCGGTCACGCCCCAGGGCCTCGGCGCAGAGGGCCGCCACCACGGAGCTGTCCTTGCCCCCGGAGATGCCCACCACGGCGCAGCAGTCCGGGCCGTTCTCCGCGAAGAAATCCCGAATCCAGGCCACACATTCGTTTTTTACCTTCACCGCGTCAAACATAGATCCTTCCCCCCATACTCAGTTCAGAATGTCAATCTGGCAGCTGGCCATGGTGGCGATGGCCGCTTCATGGGACTTCGGGGTGACACCCGCGCAGCAGGAGGCATCCACACGGATCTGCTTTTCCGGGAAGTGGGCCTTCAGCAGCAGGGCGTTGGATACCACGCAGATGTCCGTGCACAGTCCCACCAGCTCCATGGAAAAATCCTCCTGCCCGGCCATTTGCCGGAGAATGCCGGCAAGAGCGGTGCTGCCGAAGGTGGGCTTTTCCACGGCAGTATAGCCCCGATTCTCCAGGGCGGCGGCCACGGCGCTGTCCAAAGCCCAGCCCGGGGTGCCCTGGATGCAGTGGGGAACCGGCAGCTTCTTCCCCTCGGCGGTGTCCATGTAGTTTTCATGGTGGGTGTCGAAGGTGGCGATGAGCTCGCCGTCAAAGTCCTGGATTTTGCGCACCACGTTGGGGACAATGGCAATTGCCTCCGGGGTGCCCAGCGCGCCGTCCACAAAATCCTTCTGCATATCCACAACAATCAGGAATTTTTTCATGGCAGTTCCTCCCTGAGAATTTGTTTTCTTTCCTCAGTATATCACATTTCACGACATTTTCAACTAAGGGGAAAAGATAAATTGGTGTTTGAACATTTCAAACGCACTTTGTTTTTACTGTAGGGGAGCCATTCATGGCTCCCGTAGAGCAGTACGTTTTCGCCG
>CALYTB010000120.1 GCA_945486035.1 uncultured Clostridia bacterium | reverse complement strand
GTGTCACGGGAGCCATGAATGGCTCCCCTACAGCAAAAACGCAATGCGTACAAAACCGCTAAACACCAATTTATCGTTTTGCTGAGCAAAGCAGATATGTACAATTGACGATTCGACACATTGGAGGTACTTATGGATACGAACGAGCTATACAAACTTTGGCTTGAAAAAGCTGTGGACGATCCGGATTTGACTTCCGAGCTGCGGGGGCTGGACCCGGAGAAGGATGCTGATGCGGTATTTGACCGGTTCTACCGGGATCTGGAATTCGGCACCGGAGGCCTCCGGGGTGTCATCGGCGCGGGAACCAACCGGCTGAACATCTATGTCATCCGCCGGGCCACCAGGGGGTTGTGCGACTACCTGAAAGCCGCGGGGCTCCCCCTCTCCGTGGCCATCGGCTACGACAGCCGGATCAAATCTGACCTCTTTGCCCGGGAGGCCGCCCGGGTGATCGCCGGGTGCGGCCTGACGGCGTACCTGTATCCCCGGCTGGAGCCCACCCCGGCCTTAAGCTGGGCCGTGCGCTACTACAAAACCGGCGCGGGCATCTGCGTTACCGCCAGCCACAACCCGGCCAAGTACAACGGCTACAAGGTCTACGGCCCCGACGGCTGTCAGATCACCCTGGAGGCCGCCGCCGCGGTGCTGGAGCGGATCAACGCCCGGGAGATGTTCCCGGAGGAAGTCCTCCCCACCCTGGAGGAGGGGCTGGCCTCGGGGAGCATCCGCTACATCGGCGAGGACTGCCTGGAAGCCTTCCTGGATGCGGTGCAGGGCCAGTCCCTGACGGAAGGAAAGCAGGCCCTGAAGGTGGTCTACACCCCCCTCAACGGCGCGGGACTGGAGTGTGTCACCAAAATCTTAAATCGTATCGGCGTAGAGGACGTGACCGTGGTGCCCCAGCAGGAGAAGCCCGACGGCCATTTCCCCACCTGCCCCTACCCCAACCCGGAGATCCGGGAGGCCATGGAGCTGGGTCTGCGGCTGTGCCGGGAGGTAAAGCCCGACCTGCTGCTGGGCACCGACCCGGACTGCGACCGGATGGGCGTGGCGGTTCCCCAGGGGGACGACTACCGGCTGATCTCCGGCAACGAGATGGGCGTGCTGCTGCTGGATTACATCTGCCGCAAGCGTTTGGAAAACGGCACCATGCCGGAAAATCCCGTGGCGGTGACCACCATTGTGTCCACGGACATGGCCGACGCGGTGGCGAAGGAGTACGGCGTGGAGCTGCGCCGGGTGCTGACGGGCTTCAAATTCATCGGTGAGCAGATTGCCATGCTGGAAGCCGAGGGCCACCCGGAGCGGTACATCCTGGGCTTTGAGGAGAGCTACGGCTACCTCTCCGGCACCCATGTCCGGGACAAGGACGCGGTGAATGCCTCCATGCTCTGCTGTGAGATGACCGCCTGGTATCGCGCCCAGGGCAAGACCCTGGCCCAGGCCATGGACGACCTGTACGCAAAGCACGGCTGCTATTATAACGATCTTGCCAGCTTCACCTTCGAGGGCGCCGACGGCATGGCGAAGATGGCCGCCATTATGGACACCCTCCGCCTCAATCCCCCCAAGCAGCTTGCCGGGGAGCCCGTTGTGAGCACGGTGGACTATTCTGGGGAAGGTACGGGCCTGCCCAGGAGCAATGTGCTTCAGTTCCAGTCCGCGTCCGGTAAGCTCCTGGTACGCCCCTCCGGCACCGAGCCCAAGATCAAGCTCTACCTCTCCGGCCGGGCGGAGACCATGGACCGGGCCAAACAGTTGTGCCGGCGTGTCCTGGAGGAAACCGAGGCAGGCTATCTGCGCTGACCGGAAGCAGACAGACAAATTGGTATTTGTTTAGAAAAGGTTGTCATCCCGAGCGGAGCGAAGCGTAGTCGAGGGATCTACGCATTTCGTTATGCTTTCTGGTCAACTTGGTGCGAAGATCCTTCGACTCCGCTCCGCTTCGCTCAGGATGACAGCCTTTTTGAAATATTTGGAACTGCCCGACAAACACCAATTTACCAATAAAAAAATCGGCCCGGGGCGGTTGCTCCGGGCCGATTTTTCGGAAGAATTGTCAATTGTTCATTGTCCATTCTACATGGACCCGTCCCGTTTCAGGACGGCGAGGACGGTTTTCAGGAGGATTTTGATATCCTGCCCTAAGCTCCATGTGCTGATGTACTGGGTATCCAGCCGCACCACTTCCTCAAAGTCTGTGATGTCGCTGCGGCCGCTGATCTGCCAGAGGCCTGTGATGCCGGGCTTGATGGCAAGCCGGGCCCGGTGGCGCAGGTCGTATTTCTCCCACTCGTCCAGCGTGGGGGGCCGGGTGCCCACCAGGGACATGTCGCCTTTGAGTACGTTGAAGAACTGGGGAAACTCGTCTAAGCTGGTGGAGCGGATGAACTGGCCCAGGCCGGTTTTCCGGCTGCCGTCGGGGAGAATCCGGTTTCCAATGATCCGGGGATCAAAGTCCAGCTTGAACATCATGCCGTCTCCCACCCGGTTGTCCTTCATCAGTTCCGCCTTCCGGGCCTCGGCATCCATGTACATGCTGCGGAATTTGTACATTTTAAACCGCTTGCCGTTTTTGCCCACCCGGGTCTGGGCGAAGAAAATGGGGCCGGGGGAGCTTAAGTAGATGGCGGGGCCCAGCACCAGGCACAGCAGCAGTGTGATGAGGCTGCCCACGATTCCCCCCGCAATGTCCAGGCTCCGCTTCAGGAAGGCCTGGCGGGGGGTGGTGAAGTTCATGCTGGAGGTCAGCACGGTGTAGCTGCCGATCCGCTCCACCAGCTGCCGGGAGCTGGGGGTGGAGGTGGCCTTGGCCAGGTTCAGATGGACGGTGACCCCGGTGAGGTTCAGCTGGTCAATCAGCTCCGCGGGGTAGGGCAGCTCCTTGGGCGGCAGGACGAACACCTCGTCCACCCACTCCCGGCAGACGAATTCCGCCGCGGTTTCCAGAGATGCCACCACCGGGATTCCGGCGATTTCCTGACCGGTCAGGTCCGTATCCAGAATGGCCAGCCCTACAATCCGATAGCTGCCGAGGCAGTCCGACTGAACCCGCTCCACTGTTTCCCGGGCGGCGGCGCTGCCGGTGACGATGAGCAGGGGGGTGGCATCCTTTTCGGCCAGGCTGCTGCGCAGAACCCTTTTCCACAGCAGCCGGACGGGGTAGGCAATGCAAACGTACAGCACGCCCATAATCAGGAAGGTGGCTCTTGAATAGGCCGCGCTGGATTTCAACAGAAACAGAAAGACAACACCCAGCAGAACAACCAGCATGCAGTTTCGCAGGGTAGCCAGAAACTCCTTGTAGTAGCCTCGTTTCAGGACATTCTTCAGGGTTTCGCAGAAGAACATCACCGCGATGTCCGCCAGGGTCAGAAACAATCCCATGGCCCGGTACAGATCGATGGAATAGGGGTTCCAGAAATCAATCCAGATCCAGTAGGACAGTATAAATGCCATGTGCAGGCACACAAGATCCAGTACGATGAAGTCAAAATGCTTCAGCCAGCCTTCCGGCTTCCTCTTATACATAATTCTCTCTCCCTCCTCCGGAATGGCCGGAGTGTTTTTCTCTGGAGGAATAGGGGCCGCGCGATGCCAGGTTGGGGTTCGGGGCAGGAATGGAAAGCGGTAAATTGGTGTTTGTAGGGCCGGCTCCAGATTACCTGTCATTGCGAGCCAGCGCGCACGCTGGCGTGGCAATCCCCCGGTTAGAGAGGAAATGTATCGACAACTGCCCTGCAGGACGGGGACACACCGCGATTTTTGGTGGTAATCGTTACCTGGTTCCTTTCAACCGGGGGATTGCCACGCCAGTGTGCGCACTGGCTCGCAATGACAGAAAACCTGGAAAACACCAATTTTTCGAACTGCCGCGGGGACGAAAAGGGCTCCCCGGGGTGGGGGAGCCTTGGGTGGGGATGAAATTTCCAGGCTCAGGGGTTGGGGCTGCGGTAGAACAGGCGCTGGATGGTGTCCTGCAGGGACTGTTCGTCGGGGTAGAACTCCATGTAGGCATCTCCCACCACGGCTTCGCCCTCCAGGGCCAGGAACTCGCCCAGCTCGGTTTCGCCCACCAGCTTGCCCAGATCATTCAGCTGGTTCACGGTGCAGTCGGACACGAAGGAGTCCGATACCCGGGCCAGCACCTTGGTGAGGAAATTGGCATCCTCCCGCTGGCAGTCCACCAGCCGCTCATAGAAGCTGCGCAGATACTGCCGCTGGCGCTCCATCCGGTGCAGGTTGCTGCTGTCGGAGAGGCCGTAGCGGGTACGGACATACAAAAGGGCCTGGTCGCCCATCAGGGTGACCTCCTTGCCCTGCTCCAGAGCGGGGTCCAGATCGGTCATGTCGTCCAGGACCTCCACGGTGACACCGCCGGCCATGTCGTTGATGATGCCCACGGCATCCATGGTCAATGTCATGTAGTGGTCAATTTTGATGCCGCCTAAGAGGTTCGACACGGCCTTCACCGCGTTGAGGCAGCTGTCGGAGCCGCCGCTGCCGTAGGTGTGGGCCAGGGCCAGCTGGCCGATGAAGGTGCCTGCGGCCCCGCCGCCGATGCCCAGACGACGGATTTCCGTCATGGTGTCCCGGTTCAGGTGGAGTACGTCGCACCGGCCCTCCTCGGGGGAGATCACCAGCAGCATGAGAAAGTCCGACTGGAGCTTGTTGGTGTAGCCAATGGATTCCTCCGGCCGCTCGTACTTGTCAAGCCCCATGATGAGCACGGTCTGGATTCCCTCCCGGAGCACCGGCTCGGTTTCTGCCGGGGCGGCGGTGTCCTGGGTGGGGGCAGTGGTGTCCTGGGTTTCCGGGGCGGGAAGGGTCTCGGAGGGGACAGTAGTTTCGAGGCCCTGCCCGGAGGCGCAGCCCACAAGGAGCTGCGCCAGAACAAGCAGAGCCGCGAATAGTTTTTTGGATGATTTCATCTGGGGAAATTAGCCCTCGGTCTTCTCAACCACGAAGGCGATGGTGCCAACGCGCTCGGTGAAGGTGACGTTGACAGTGCCGTCTTCCAGGATCTCAACCTGATCGGCATCCAGGATGACCCACTGGCCGTCCACGAAGCACATGACCATCAGGAAATCGTCCTGCTTCATGTCCATCTTGAAGCCCAGGGTCATGGTGTTGCCGGTCTCGGCCAGCTTCTTGGCGGCATCCTCGGACAGGGTGACGTTCACCAGGTCGCGAACCACCAGGTTCTCGGCCTTCACGTCGGCCTTCCGGTCCTCCAGAGCCTTGTCCAGCTCGGGAACGGCCTCGGACAGGGAAGCGGCGTTGGCCACGGAGTCATAGGCGGCCTTCATCTCTTCCTTGACAGCCTCGGGGGCGTTCTCGGAGTCGGCCACGGAGGTCACGACGATCTCCTCGGCGGCGACGCCGGCGACCACATTGCCCTCGGCATCCTTGACGACTACGACGGCGCCTTCAGGAGCGTCGGGAGCGGCAACGACTTCGGGGGCGCCCTTCTGCTCTACGCTGGGGGTGAAGCCCTCGGCGCAGACAGGAATCGCCAGCATGGCGATTACCATCAGAACGGCCAGGATTCTCTGAATCGTTTTCATAGTGCATACCTCGCTTTACTGCTTACTATTTATATCCATTTCCCTGAAGACGGGGAAACCGATAACGAATTGGGGGATCAGGGGGCCAAACGCTCCCGGACCCGCTGGGGAAGAAGGTCCCAGTTGGGACGGCGGGATTCTAAGTTGTGGCAATCGGAGCCCAGGTGGGAGATCCAGCCCTCCTCCAGCATTTTGGTGATGTAGCCCCGGGTGCGCCACTGGGTGAAGGAATCCACGTTGGCCTGGAAAAGAATGCCCTGCTGCGCCAGCTCCCGCCACAGCCCCCGGGGCTGGAACCGGAGATACCGGTCCACATGGGCCAGCACCGGCTGAATGCCGCCGCGGTCCCGCAGGCGGAAAAGCTCGCCGATTATCCGCTGGGGCCAGCTTTCAAAGGGCATCTCCACCAGCAGGTACTGCGTGCCCTGAAGCCGGAGATTGGGAACATCCTCCGAAACATGCATACCCTCGAAGAAGTACACTTCCGCGCCCAGGGCGAGCTGGGGGCAGCCCTCCGGCAGCCGGGATTCCAGCTGCTGATAGTGCCGGTCCCGCCGGGACAGGAATTCCGCGGGGCTTTCCTTCCAGGGGTAGAAGTGGGGGGTCAGGGCCACGGCATCCACGCCCTGAAGCCGCTCCTGCCGGAGCATCTCCAGGCTCTCGCGGACACTGCCGCTGCCGTCGTCCATGCGGGGAAGAATGTGGGTGTGAAAATCAGTCATAGGGAGCCGTCAGTCCACCTTGTGATAATAGGTTTTGCTGTAGCCCTTCTTGGCGATGTCGGA
>CALYTB010000119.1 GCA_945486035.1 uncultured Clostridia bacterium | reverse complement strand
ACTGTAAATCTGCTGCGTTTCGCTTCGATGGTTCGAATCCGTCCTCCCCCACCAATGGAAAAAGTCCTAGAGCCTCTATGGTTTTTGGGCTTTTTCTTTTTTATTTCCGTGGCTTTTGATGAAATAAAAAATACGAAAAAAACCCAAAAAAAAACAATAATTTGGTGTCAAAATGGTGTCAGATTTCTTGGCCTGTTTGGACGGATTTTATATGTGCGGACGACATTATTTTGGCATATATTTTTTCATTCCTGCGTTGAACTTTTTGACGGATTTTTTGTTTTGGGCGGTGCGGAGGTCGGTGTAGATTTCACGGGTGATTTCGATGCGGGAGTGGCCCAGGATGCGTTGGGTGGTGAGCTCGTCTACTCCCAGCTCGAACATGAGGGTTGCGGTTCCGTGGCGGAGGTTGTGGGCGGTGATCGCCGGTTTGTCTCCGTCCATCAGGCCTACAGCCGTGCAGTAGCGGAGCCACGCGCCCTCATAGCCGCGGAGTGTCATCATGGAGCCGCCTTTTCCGCTTCGATTGCTGTCCGTGGATGGGAATACATATTCGGATTTTGATTGATCTTTTTCCTTTTGGAGGATCGGATAAAGAATGTCCAGAATGGGAACCTCCCGGTATCCCGCATCTGTCTTTGGAGATTTTACTTTTGGGTTTGCGCCAATGGTGTAGTCCAGTGATTTCGTGATGCTGATCTCCCGGCTTTCGAAATCAATGTCTTTCCATGTGAGCGCAAGTGCTTCGGATTTTCTAAGACCGGTACACAGCAGGAAAAACGGGAACAAGCCGAAGGGAGCATCCGTGCTTGCGCAGATTATCTTTATCTGATCGTCTGTAGGCGCAATCCGCTTTCCCCGTTTCAGGCCCTTTGGGAGCCGCACAGAGGTAACGGGATTGTACTGGGCGTACTCGTTTGCGACTGCGTAGTCAAATATCATTCTGTAGATGGATCGGATAGAATTGACAACGGTTGCGCTGTATCCCTTTGCTTTGGCAATCGTCAGGTGGTTGATAATGTCCAGGGCCGTTACATCGGATATTTGCTTGTCGCCATGTCTCGAAACAATATCCTTGAAATGCGGCTCGTAGTTCTTCCACGTTCTTTCGGTTATTTCTTCCCTGTGCTGCGTTTCCCAATAATCTGCGATTTCCCGGAAGTTTGGCTCCTTCTCCTCCCGGATATTCATGACCTTGTGATAGAGTTTTTCCGGGTCACGGTCATAAAGGAAGTGTTTGCCTTTGCTGTCAGAATAAATTTCTGGTAGCGTCCGTCCTTGCGAAGGGTGAACATGGATGCGTAATCGATTTTTTTAGCCATTGACATTCCTTTCCGGGCGTGCTACCATAAAAGGGTAGTAGATTGCCCCTATCGTGATGGGTTGGTGCGTCTATATTCCCCTCCCGGGTTGCCCTCCGGGAGGGGATTTTTATTACTTAATGAACCATTCTGGTACTGTTGAAAAGTCGAAAAATCCTTCCGCACATCGTTTACACGGCCTTGCATGATCAATTACATTGAAAATGTGCGCTTTTCGTGACGAATAAGAAGAGCAAAATCGATCCACGTGATATATACCAGTTTTTTCATTTATGTAAACTGTATAGTCTCCATAAGGTTTTTCAGGGTTGAATTTCCAATAAATCGGCATTCCGTCGAACGCAATAGTAACATCTTTCGGAATTCTGGATTGCCTAATAGAACTGTTTATATATGATAATTGTTCAACTCTTTTTGGTTTACATATTTCATTAGATTGTTTTTTTAACTTTTCTAGATCTATTAAGCAATTATTTAGCTGAGATGACACTTCGTAGATCTTTTTTTCTTTGGAATCTAATTGACCTGTCAGATCATTTATTGTGTCATTCCGCTTTTTAAGTTCGATATTTAATCCACGAATCTTTTCGGTTTTTTCAGCTAAATCGGTTTTGAGCGTTGATATTATTTCTTTTTGTTCATTGATCTCCGATAGGAAAGGAGTAGCGCAAAATCTTTCCTCAGAATTCCGCTTCTTTACTTCGAGATTAAATTGATTAACAAGATTAGCGTTGTCTTTCCTTAAAACGCTAATTTCATCAGACAGAGTTTTATTTTTATCATTCTTTAGTATGTTTGATAATGCAAGCCAAATAACTAATATTGAAAGAATAGCGAACACGAAGTATATAGAATGATTCACAGATTTAGACTCCTCTGTTTTGTTTTCCTGCACAATATTATTTTCTTCAGCTACTTTTTGAATTGTGGGCAGTGTAGTTGTATCCAAGTCTTGTAATGTAAAATCAAAGTAGCTACCAGAGTATGTGCTGGATCCATTGCTGTGGGTTGTCCTATCGTCAAAGTCGTATGGGCAATCTACCTTTCCGTCCAAATCAATATCATAGTGATCGTGAGCGGGATATCCATGATGGTAGTGATAGTCTCCTGTTTCACGATCTGTGTGTCTGCCCTGCCAATCTGTTTTGCCGGCGTGGGCGGATGCTTTAGTTTCCAGAAGAAGTACAGTAATTGACGATAACAGAACAATAAAAAACTACCTAAAAAGAATATTCCTTTTCATTTTTTCTTTACTGGAAATTATTGATATTCCAAATACTTTTCGTACTCATGCTGCTCAAAGTAATTCCAGAACAGGTACAGTTCCTCTACATAGTCCAGGTATTCCTCGTTGGTCTGGAGCGGATCATTGTCTGGATTTGACACGAACCCATGTACCGTTCCAATTTCCATGGCGGCATCGTAGGCTGACCACACTTCGTCGGAGATGGCGGAGCGTATGTCCTCTACTGCCTGTCGGTATCCGTCAGCGTATCCGAAATCCCCTTTTGGGGAGTATTTACCGTTGTAATTCAGGCCGTCTTCATATCCTTTATAATAGCTGTCCAGTAAGGCGTCTTCATAATTGCGCTGATCCTCTTTTTCGGAAGATTCTGATATCTTCGTGCCGATTCGGATCCCAATGCAAAGGCAAATAGCAAGGGCAAGCATCGTTATAACAGCACGTTTCATTTATATCACCCTTTCCGTCTGATTTATTGGACGGATTATTTTTTACAGTATACTTGAACGGATGTTCTAATAATACTACGTAGGGAAACCATGTGGGAAGCAGGGGACGTTACTTCGGTCACTGGGGACGGAAATATTATACAACGTGTGAGGGTGATAATCAACAGAAAAAGTATGTATTATATGAAAAATGAAGAATAAGAAATACGGAGGGAACGTCATGAAACAGAACGGAAAGGAACTGAAAGTGTCTGCCAATATTGATGGAAACAGGGATGCTATTCTTGCGCAGATCCATTCCTTGATGGATTCGGGGGGCGGAGGAGCTGGAATTGTTTCTGATCTTTCTGGACACCTATCTGCGAAAGAAAAACAAAAGAGGGCTGGCCGGTGACGGTCAATCCTCTTTTGTTTTGATGTTCTCCACCAGTTTGCGGGCAAGCTCCACGACAATCGGCCAGAACTCCGGGGGGAGATCGTCCAGGGCGGCGATGAAGGCGGAGCGTTCGTCCGGGGCGGTAGCCAGGACATCGGCGAAGAAGCGGGTCAGCTTCTGGGCTTGGGTGGTTTCCGCATCCATTTCTCCGGTTCCGTAACGGAGCCAGGATTCGTTGACGTGGAACCTTTCGCAGATGTCCTGGATGGTTCGGTCGCTTGGGAATGTCCTGTCGATTTCGTAGGTTGCGATTGTGTTTTGCTTCAGGCCGAGTCTATCCGCAAAGGCCTGCTGAGTTAGCCCCCTTGCTTTCCGAATTTGTTTGATCCTGGAACCGATAGTCCCAATCGTTGTCACAATATCACCTCGCTATTTCTATGTGATGAAATCATTATACAAATCATTCGTTGAAATGCCAAGCGAAAAAAGTCTAAGAATCAACAAAAAGCTTGGAAAACGTCGACAAACAGCTTATATTTGTCGCATAACCAACAAGCGGAGCGGTTGTGGTCGGAGGTTGGTACTTCTAACCGGGGGATTGCCACACCAGTGTGCGCACTGGTTCGCAATGACAGTGGCAGTCGGAAATCAACAAACGTAGCAGAGGTGACAGAAATGGGCGAGGAAAGCAAGAGAGTACCCAAAGAAGTCGGCTTAGGGGGAGGCGTTGAGAGGCACACTGCCGACACCTAAGCCAAAGCCCTCTAAGAACCCTCTCCCGGCACGCACTTGGGTAGTGCTATGCTTGGTTTTCACTGGGGTTGCATGATATTGCTGCTCTCTCCTGTTTTAACTCTTGATTCGCATTGGAAGGAGTGGGCAAGTCTGTTTCCTGGGACATTTGACAGCGAGATTTCTGCAAGCAACCAGCCGCAGGCTCTTCTGGATGCCATTGCCGGACTGCGCAATTCCGATACCACGGCGATGGGATACGCTCAGCCAAATGGAATCCTGTTTTGGCGGCCTTGTTTCTGCCTGACATAAGTTTCATGGTTGAAAAAGCGGAATGCAATGGTATAATGATTTGTACTTATCCGCTTAAGTCAGCAAAACGACAAATTGTTATCAACTGCGCTTTCCTGTAGGGTGCGGTCATGACCGCACCGCTCACGTTCGATGCGGAAAACGTTGGGTATAACCGGAAAACGATACTGTTCTATCCCGAAGGGTAAGCGGGGCGGTCATGACCGCACCCTACAGAGGCCAGAGAAAACAACAAATGTTCCGAGAAGCTGAGCAAACCGATAAGCATATAATGATTTATACGGATTGCAAGTGCCGGAATTTGTGTGGGGTATGCATATGAAGAAGAAACTGATCGGCATTTTATTGATTGCTGCCGCGATTGGCTTGGGCGTGGCTTCCTGGATGCTCCTTCCTGAGGTTGTGGCGGTTCAGGTCGGGTTTGACGGTAAGGTTTCAAATACAATGCCGAAGGTTTTGGCGGTTGCCATTCCTTTCGGTGTGTCGGTCGTCGGTTCGGTAATGCATTTGACAGGAAAAGAAGAAAAGATTGGAAAGGGTTTCATTCTGTCGGTTGCAGGCATCGCGATTATGGTGTTGAGCTTGCTGATCAACCGGTAACCGCGGTTTACAAATGGAATATCGATTGCACCGTCACCTGGTTTCTCGTGAAATTGGGTGACGGTTTCCATTGTTGGAGATTCAATGTTACATATACACCGACCGGTCCCATCCCCGGAGAGCGCCCAGATGGCAAACTGCCGAGGGGGCGTTTTCTGTCAGGAAAGCTTATCAAAATATTCGGGCGTGTTTCAGATTTGAAACACGCCCGAATATTTTTTAGATTATGCTTATCGGGTTAACTCAGCTTCCCGATAAATTGGTGTTTGTCGCGCACGCTCTGTAGGGCGCTTATCATGCCGCGCCGCCCACCTAACGCTACCCAGCTCGAAAATATACCGTAAAACGGAAGTTCTCAGTCATCCAACCGGAGCGGTGCGGTCATGACCGCACCCTACAGAGGAATGTGCGTAAATTCGACAAACAACAATTTGTCGGGTTGCTGACTTAAGCCGATAAGCACATTTTAGATTTCCACATCCAGCTTGGCGACTACTGCGGCGCAGCGGGGGCAGAGGCCCTCGGCGTTGGCGGCGGTGCTGTGCATCCAGCAGCGGGGGCATTTGACACCCTTGGCTTCGCTGACACCGACAGTGACACAGGGGTAGTTCACGCCCTGGGCGGTTTCCGCGCCCTCCTCGGGGTCGCCCCAGGTGCAGTCGGATACGATGAAGAGCTCTGCCAGGTTCTTGCCGGCGCAGGCATCCAGAATGGCGGCATCGTCGGTTTTCAGGGTCACATGGGCTTCCAGAGCCTTGCCGATGCGCTTTTCGGCCCGGGCCTTCTCCAGAACGCCGTTGACATCCTGGCGCAGCTTCATGATGGTATCCCACTTGACCATGGCGGCCTCCTCCAGAGCGTAGGCGGCAAAGTCCCGGGGCATCTGGTTGAGCAGCACATTGCGGTCGTCATCGCCGGAGCGGTGGGGCATGGACTGCCAGATTTCGTCGCAGGTAAAGGCAAGGAGCGGGGCGAAGAGCTTGGCCATGGCATCCAGGATCAGGAACAGGGCGGTCTGGGCAGAGCGGCGGCGAAGGCCGGTGCGCTCCTCGCAGTAGAGTCGGTCCTTCAGAATGTCCAGGTAGAAGGAGCTGAGCTCCACCACGCAGAAATCGTTGATAGCGTGGGTGACCACATGAAATTCGTAATTGTCATAGGCTTTGCGGCACAGCCGGGTCAGGCTGTCCAGCTTGGTCAGCACCCAGCGGTCCAGCTCCTCCAGCTGCTCTGCGGGGACCAGATTGTCGGGGTCAAAGTCGTTCAGGTTACCCAGACAGTACCGGGCGGTGTTGCGGAATTTCAGGTAGTTCTGGGCGATCTGCTTGAAGA
>CALYTB010000118.1 GCA_945486035.1 uncultured Clostridia bacterium | reverse complement strand
GGAATTTCAGGTAGTTCTGGGCGATCTGCTTGAAGATTTCCTTGGAGCAGCGCACATCGGCGTGGTAGTCGGAGGAGGCGGCCCAGAGGCGGACGATGTCGGCGCCGAATTCCTTGATCAGATCGGCGGGGTCCACACCGTTGCCCAGGGACTTGTGCATGGCACGGCCCTGGCCGTCCACGGTCCAGCCGTGGGTCAGCACCTGCTTGAAGGGAGCTCCCTTGTCCAGTGCGCCTACGGACGTCAGCAAGCTGGACTGGAACCAGCCACGGTACTGATCTGCACCCTCCAGGTATACATCCGCAGGCCAGAGCTCGGGGGTGCGGTGCATGAGGGAGGCAAAGTGGGTGGAGCCGGAGTCGAACCAGCAGTCCAGGGTGTCCTTCTCCTTGTCAAAGGCTTTGCCGCCGCAATGGGGACAGGTGAAGCCCTCGGGAGCCAGCTCCATGGCATCCTTTTCAAACCAGATGTTGGAACCGAATTCGTCGAACAGCTTCGAAATCTTTTCGATGGATTCGGGGGTGGAGACGGGCTTGCCGCAGTCGCGGCAGTAGAATACGGGGATGGGCAGGCCCCAGCGGCGCTGGCGGGAGATGCACCAGTCAGCCCGCTCCCGGATCATGCTGACCATCCGGTCGCCGCCCCAGGCGGGGAACCACTGGACATTCTCAATGGCCTGGATGGCCTGGTCCTTAAAGGATTCCACGGAGCAGAACCACTGAGGCGTGGCCCGGAAGATGACGGGCTTCTTGCAGCGGTCATGGTGGGGGTAGGAGTGGACGATGTCCTGGGAGGCAAAGAGCATGCCGCTTTCCTTCAGATCCTCAAGAATGACGGGATTGCTTTCCTCGGTCTTGAGCCCGGCGTACTTTCCGGCGTAGTCGGTGTGGCGGCCATAGTCATCCACGGGCACCACCAGCTCCATGCCGTAGCGCATACAGGTCTGATAGTCGTCGGCACCGAAGCCAGGGGCGGTGTGGACACAGCCGGTGCCGGAATCCATGGTGACATATTCGGCGTTGACCAGACGGGAGGTCTTGGGGAGGAAGGGGTGCTTGGCCAGCATATTCTCAAAGAACTGACCGGGATAGGAGGCCAGGACTTCGTAGTGCTCAAAGCCGCCGATGCTCATGACCTTCTGAGTCAGCGCTTCGGCCATGATATAGGTCTCACCGTTATCGGCTTTAACCAGCACATAGGTTTCCCTGGGGTGCAGGCAGATGGCCAGGTTGCCGGGCAGGGTCCAGATGGTGGTGGTCCAGATGACGAAATAGGTGTTGGTAAGGTCAAAACCGTTCAGCTTTCCCAGATCGTCCGCCATAGGGAACTTCACATAGACGGTGGTGCAGGGATCGTCCTTATACTCGATGTCCGCCTCGGCCACGGCGGTGACACAGAAGGGACACCAGGTCACGGGCTTCAGGCCCTTGTAGATGTAGCCTTTGTCGAACATCCGGCCAAAGACCTTGACCTCCTGGGCCTCGAAGTGCTTATCCATGGTGCGGTAGGGATGCTCCCAGTCGCCCACTACGCCCAGACGCTTAAAGCCTGCCATCTGTTTCTGGATGAAGTCCTCGGCGAAGTCTGCGCAGGCCTTGCGGAACTCGGGGACGGTCATGTCCTTGTTCAGCTTCTTTTTGGAGGTCTCAATGGCCCGCTCGATGGGCAGACCGTGGTTGTCCCAGCCGGGGACATAGGGCGTGTAGAAGCCCATCATGGCGTGGCTGCGGACAATGAAGTCCTTCAGGGTCTTGTTCAGGGCGTGGCCCATGTGGATATAGCCGTTACTGAAGGGAGGGCCGTCGTGGAGAACGAAGGGGGGAAGCTCCCTGTTCTTTTCCAGCATGGCGTTGTACAGGTCCTGCTCCTGCCAGCGCTGGAGCATTCCCGGCTCCCGGGCGGGCAGGCCCGCTTTCATGGGGAAGTCGGTTTTCGGGGTGATGATGGTGTTTTTGTAGTCCATGGGTTTTCTTACCTCCATAGAAGATTCAAGGATATAGGTGGGGTGACAAATTGGTGTTTAGCGGCTTTGCCGAATTGACAATTGACAATTGACAGTTGACAATTTTGGTATCCTTTCAGAATGATCAAAATGCCCAAATCCTACTGTAGGGGAGCCATTCATGGCTCCCGGCGGTACATTGTTCCGATTTCCTCCACATTTCGGCGAAAACGTACTGCCCCACGGGAGCCATGAATGGCTCCCCTACAGCAAGGACGAAGTGCGTTTGAAAAGTGTAAACAGCAATTTATCATTCCGGCAGCAAATAAGAAACACGCCTTTGTCTCTTGTAAGAGACAAAGGCGTGCAAACCTCTGCGGTACCACTCTTATTCCGGCAGTAAGCCGGCGCTCGTGGGCGCGGTATCGGGCGCGAACCGGCGCAGCCTACTTTCCCAAAGGGGGTTCGGTGCGCTGCTCCGAGGGGATACCGGCGGGGCCTGCCTGCTGCCTTGCACCTTCCGGCAGCTCTCTGTAGGCGGGGTACACGCCGACCTGTCCTCATCCTGGCGTTGCGTATCAACTTAAGCCGTCAGGCTTACTTGTGGGTGGGATCGTAGTTGCGGCCAAACTGAAGGTTCAGGTTGGCAAACTTGCTGGTGGTGGTGTCCCGGACGGGGTGACGGGGCTCAGCCTTGGGAGAGGTCTCCTCGGCGGTGCCTACCAGAGCTTCCAGGCTCTGGGAAATCTGATCGGCAACGGCATCGCTGTCGTAGACATCCTCAGCAGCGGGGGCGGCGGGAGCCGGAGCGGCAGCGGCGGGAGCGTTGGCACCCTTGATGCGCTCCAAGGCCTGGATGCAGGTACGCATCTGCTCCTGAATCTCGTTGATGCGGGCGGCAGCGGTCTTGCGGGCTTCCTCCACCCGGGCATTCTCGGCGGCCACCAGGGAATCGGCGGACTTGGCGTTGCGGACAGCGGCGGCGGCATCGGCGTTGGCATCTTTCAGCATTCTGGCGCACTTTTCCTCCGCTTCCCGGACCATCCGGTCACAGGTGCGCTGGGCGTTGACCATGGCATCCTTCATGCCGGCCTCACTCTTGCGGTACTCCTCCAGCTTGCCCACCAGAACACGCATCTTGCTCTTGAGCAGGGCGTTCTCCTTGTAAAGCGTTACATAATCTTCGGTCAGGGGCTCCAGGAAGGCATCAACCTCTTCCATATTATAACCCTTTCTGGCCTGGGTAAAGGAAATCTGATCAATTTGCTGCGGTGTAAACATATATGTTCCCCTCTCTGGTGATGATACCGGAATCTGTGAGATGCCCCATAGCGGATTTCAAAAGGGGAATGGGGCGGACACGGATACCGGGAAAAAACAGTCCTTAGATGTAGCTCTCCACTTCCGCCTGGATGCTCTCCAGATCGCCTACAACATCCATGTTGTGGGGGCAGAACAGGTAGGCGGACTGGGCAATCTTGGTAACGGAGCCCTGGAGCGCGTAAACGGAGCCGGAGAGGAAATCCACCACCCGGCGGGCCATGGCCTTGTCCACGCCCTCCATATTGACCACCACGGCCTTGTTGGCGCACAGATCGTCGGCGGCCTTGGTGATGTCGTTAAAGCTGTTGGGGCGGAACAGAACAACCTCCTGCTTGGAGGCGGGTTTGTTCATGCTGAGTACCGGGGTTCCGAAGCTGCCGGAGGACGCGCCGGCGGCGGGAGCGGCGGAAACGGGGGAAGAAACGCCGGTGCTGGTGGTCATGGGACCAAAGCCATAATCATCCTCTTCCTCGGGTTCGGGATCGGGAGCAGGGGCGGGACGGCGGGAGCGGCGGGCGGGTTCCTTGGGCTCGTCGTAATCGTCGTACTCTTCCTCCTCGTCGTAATCGTCGTAATCATCGTCGGAATAGGGCTGGGCAAATTTCTTCACATTATCCCATAAACTCATATCTGTATTTCCTCCTGTATTGTCACATGATCGGCCCGAAGCCTAGGTGTGGTTTCTGGGTCCGAAAATGGCGGTCCCAATGCGGATCATGGTCGCGCCGCTGCGGATGGCTTCCGAAAAGTCAGCGGACATTCCCATGGATAAACAGTCCACTGTGACATTATCGTACTTTTTTCTCTTTATGTCAACAGATATCTGGGATATTTTTTGAAAAAAATACAGATTATCTCCCGGATTTTGAGGAATCGGAGGAATTGCCATGAGTCCTTTCATACAAATGTTTGGGAAATTGCCGATTTGCTCCAGAAGTGGAAGCACCTCCTCCGGGGCAAAGCCGGTTTTCCCGGGCTCACCGGCGATGTTGATCTCCAGAAGAATGTTCTGGACAAGTCTCTGCTTCCTTGCCTCGGCATCGATGGCAGCCAACAGCTTTCTGCTGCCCACACTCTGGATCAGATCTACGGCGCCCACCACCTGGCGGACCTTGTTGGTCTGCAGGTGACCGATAAAGTGGACGGGAGCGCCCCGGTAGGCATCCTGGGAGCGCTTGCGCACCAGCTCCTGAACCCGGTTTTCTCCGCAGCAGTCCACGCCGGCGGCAATGGCCTGGCGGACGGCATCCGCGTCATTCATTTTAGTGGCGGCGCAGAGCTGGATTTCCCTTGGGTTCCGGCCCGCAGCCAGGGCGGCGGCATCCATTTCCCGGCGAATCCGGGCAACATTTTCGGCGATGGACATGGGGATTCCTTCTTTCTATAGTACATTTCTGGGGTGGGTTGTCGGTTTGAGGAAGCTGACGGAGAAATTGTTGTTTACAGTTTTCAAACGCACTTAGGTACTGCTGTAGGGGAGCCATTCATGGCTCCCGCAGAGCGGTACGTTTTTGCCGAAATGCTATGGATTACGGAACATTTCACCGCCGGGAGTGGTGCTCCGCGCAGCGAATCAGAATTACAATGATTGCCAGTGGCAATCATTCCATAATTCAAATGAATGGCTCCCCTACAGTGTGTTTTAAGCATTTCCAATGCAATTACAATAAACAACATTTTGCTATTCTGTTACGCGAGTGATCGCTCGGTTTCCGATCGGGAAGTATGTGATGGGAAAAGGCGACGGATGGCTGCTCCGTCGCCTTTTCGCTATGCAGTGGTGGCTGCCGCTTTCAGGGGCTTCATGGGGGCAAGGGTGGAGATGGCGTGCTTGTAGATCATCTGCTGCTTGCCGTCTGAGACCAGCACCACCACAAAACTGTCATAGCCTGTGACGGTTCCCCGGAGCTGGAAGCCATTCATGAGAAAGAGTGTCACCGGAACCCGGTCCCGGCGCACCTCCTTCAAAATGGCATCCTGTAAATTGATTGCATCGGACATAAGTAAACCTTCTTTCTTTGAGGATGCCCATATCCTAGCATTTTTCAATTGTCGTTTTCCCGTAGAATCTGTCGGGCGGATTCCATAATTTCCGGCCTTCCCGGCCCGCGGGTCAGCCAGTGGATGCTTTGATTCCGGCGAAACCAGGTGAGCTGACGCTTGGCGTAGTGGCGGCTGGACTTTTTGACCGCCTCCACCGCCTGCTCCAGAGGGGTGTCTCCCCGGAGTACATCCACGAATTCCTTATAGCCGATGGCCTGCATGGCGGTGCACTTGGGAGGTATTCCGCCCTCAAGCAGCTCCCGGATCTCCTCCAGGAGGCCCTGCCGGAGCATTTCGTCCACCCGCAGGTCAATCCGGCGGTACAGTTCTCCCCTGTCCGCAAAGTCCAGGCCCAGCCACAGCGGGCAGAACCGGGGGGGCAGGGCCTGGGTGCGCCGGTTGTGGGCGGTGATGGTCTCTCCGGTTTCCAGATACACCTCCAAGGCCCGGAGAATCCGTTTCCGGTCGGAAAGATGGAGCCGCCGCGCCGCTTCGGGGTCCACAGAGCGAAGCCACGCCAGCATGGCTTCCATGCCCTCCGCATCGGCCTGGGCCTCCAGCCGCTCCCGGACCCCGGTGGAGGGGAAGGGGGCAAAGGCGTTTCCCCGGATCAGCGAGTCCATGTAAAGCCCGGTGCCTCCCGCGATGATGGCGGTTTTTCCCCGGGAGAGAATGCTCTCCACGATGGGGGCGGCCATCTCACAATAGCGGCTGACAGAGAAGTCTTCCCAGGGCTCCGCCACATCCAGCATGTGATGGGGAATGCCCTGCATCTCCTCCCGGGTGGGTTTCGCGGTGCCGATGTTCATGCGGCGGTAAACCTGCATAGAGTCGCAGGAAACCACCTCGCCGTGATATTCCTTTGCAAGCTCCACGGCCAGGGCGGTTTTGCCGGAGGCCGTAGGCCCGGCAATGCAGATAATCGGGTTCATGGGGCCTCCTGTTCGGCAGTTTCAGCGGTTCGGATGGTGATGGACATGGGATGCCTCCTGGGGAAAAGTATGGGGAAGATCAAAAGAATTGAAACAGAATGACAAATTGTTGTTTACAGTTTTCAAACGCACTTCGTCCTTACTGTAGGGGAGCCATT
>CALYTB010000117.1 GCA_945486035.1 uncultured Clostridia bacterium | reverse complement strand
TCGATATGCTCAGCCTCTCCGGCCACAAGTTCCACGGCCCCAAGGGCGTGGGCGCCCTGTATGTCCGCCGGGGCTTCCCCCTGGTGAACGTGATCGAGGGCGGCGCCCAGGAGCGGGGCAAGCGGGCAGGCACCGAGAACATCCCCGGTATCTGCGGCATGGCCGCCGCGCTGAAGGAGTCCTGCGAGCACATGGACGAGAATATGCCGAGGGTGGCTGCCATGCGGGATCGGCTCATTGAGGGCCTGAGCAAGATTCCCCACTGCGCCCTGAACGGCGACCGGGTGCACCGGCTGCCCGGCAACGTCAGCTTCTGCTTTGAGGGCATCGAGGGCGAGAGCCTGCTGCTGCTTCTGGACATGAAGGGCGTCTGCGCCTCCTCCGGCTCCGCCTGCACCTCCGGCAGTCTGGACCCCAGCCACGTGCTGCTGGCCATCGGCCGGGTTCACGATGTGGCCCACGGCTCCCTGCGCTTAAGCCTCAGCGAGTACAACACCGACGAAGAGGTTGACCACATCCTGGAGGTGGTGCCCCAGGTGGTGGAGTACCTCAGGAACATGAGCCCCGTGTGGCGGGACCTGCAGACCGGCAAACGGCAGTATATCCTTTAAGGAATTGACAATTTGTGCTTATAGGAAAAACTCGGCAAATCAAAAATTGGAGTTTGAAGATTTGCGCACGCACTGCGTCAATACTGTAGGGGAGGCATTTATGCCTCCCGCAGCGCGGTGCGTTTTCGCCGAAATGCGGAGTAAAACCGGAACGGTATACTGCCGGGAGCCATGAATGGCTCCCCTACAGTGTTTTGAAGCATTCTGGAAAAACCTGCAAACACCAGTTTGCCGCTTTTCCCGGTAAAGCTGATACACATATCAAATAATTAGGAGTGAAAATACAATGGCACTGTACAGTGAAAAGGTTATGGATCATTTTACCCACCCCCGGAATGTGGGCGTCATTGAGGATGCCAACGGCGTGGGCGAGGTGGGCAACGCCAAGTGCGGCGACATCATGAAAATCTATCTGAAGATCGAAAACGACATCATTGAGGACGTGAAATTCGAGACCTTCGGCTGCGGAAGCGCCATCGCATCCTCCTCCATGGCCACCGAGATGATTAAGGGCAAGTCCATCTACGAGGCGATGGAGCTGACCAACAAGGCGGTAGCCGAGGCCCTGGACGGCCTGCCCGCCCACAAGCTCCACTGCTCCGTCCTGGCGGAGGAGGCCATCAAGAACGCCCTGAAGGACTACTTTGACCGCAGCGGCATCCCCTACGACGAGAAGGTGTTCCCCGACTGCGACCACTGCCACCACTGCGAGTAAGGCCATGATCGTATCGACCAAGGGACGTTATGCCCTGCGGGTGATGGTGCGGTTTGCCCAGCGGGGCCGGGAGGAATATATTCCCCTGAAGGAGATTGCCGAGGGGGAGGAGATCTCCCAGAAATACCTGGAATCCATTATGACCGTGCTCAGCAAAGCGGGCTTTGTGGATGCCGCCGCCGGGAAGGGCGGGGGCTACCGCCTGAACCGAAGCCCGGAGGAGTACACCGTGGGCAGCATTCTGAAGCTCACCGAGGGCTCCTTAAGCGCCGTGTCCTGCACCACCCAGGGCGCCTCCGCCTGCTCGAGAACAGAGTGCTGTCAGGCAAAGCCTATGTGGGACAAGCTGGACCGGATGATCGACGAATTCTTCGAGGGGATTACACTGGCGGATCTGCTCAACGAACAGGTTGAATAAAAAACCACCCTGCACTTTTTTGTGCAGGGTGGTTTTGCGTTGGCAGGACAACTTGCGGAGGATGTACCGGCGCTACAGGTTCCTTCTGAAATACACCATATCCACCAGCTGAACACCGCATTCGAATATCGGGTGGTCGTAATGCTCCGTAAAGAAGTTCGGGATGCTGTGACTGCGGGTAAAGCCGCACCTTTCGTAGAAGGGAACGGTCAGCGGACTGTCCCCCGTTCCGACCTGCAAGACAGCGTATTCACCGGAATACCGCGCAACAAGGAAATCAATCAGGGCTTTGCCATAGCCTTTGCGCTGACATTCGGGATTGACCGCAAGGTTCTTCAGCTCAAGGATGCCGCCGCCTTCCCCGGTGACAACGCATTCGGCCTTCACACCGCCGTCGTCGAGTACATACATCGTCCCCTTTTCCAGATAACGGTCAATCATATCCTCCTGTTCATCCGCCAATAGCAGCAAGGAAATATATTGCTTTTTGTTCTCCCGGATTTCCCGGATTTCCATAGGGATCCCTCCAAAAAACATTCGTTGGGGTTATCGAGCGCCGTGCGTTGGAAGAGCCATGGGGATTCAATGGTGAGGACGATGGGGGCAGGGACATACAGAGCACAGCTTTGTGCTCAGATTACAAAAGAATTAAGAGCTTCCTTAACCGCAGGAATGGCTGCCGCAGCCGTGAGCGCCGCAGGCGTGGTCTTCGCCATGATGGTCGTGATGGTCGCACCGAACGTTGGGGTTAAAGTCCAGCTTGCCGGAGGCAAAAGCTTCCGCTGCCGCGTCCGCGTTGCCGGAAACACCGCCGAACAGCCGGATACCCGCTTCGGCCAGAGCCATCTGGGCTCCACCGCCGATGCCGCCGCAGATCAGAGCATCCACTTTCATGGCGCGCAGCAGCCCGGCCAGGGCGCCGTGTCCGCTGCCGTTGGTGTCCACCACTTCGGAAGAGAGAATCCTTCCGTTTTCCACATCGTAGAGCTTAAACTGCTGTGTATGACCAAAGTGCTGGAAAATATCTCCGTCTTCATAGGTTACCGCGATTCTCATAATTGTTTCTCCTTTCGGTTTTTCATAGACTTGACCGGTTTCCTCTTTGTGGCAGAAACGGTGGGCACAGTAACTTCTGCCGCCGCTGCAGAGCCGGTAATCGCCGCCTTCGATTCGCAGCGGAAGTCCGTCCACCAGTACATCCGCCAGCTTTTTCCGGGCCTGCGCGTAAATCTGCTGCACCGTTGTCCGGGCAACCTGCATCCGTTCGCTGCATTGTTCCTGAGAAAGCCCCTCCTTGTCAATCAGGCGAATGGCTTCGTATTCCTCCACGGTGAGGATGACCGCCTCCGCGTAGTCGGAGGTGCCCTCAGGGGCAAAGGAAAGGGTCCGGGGAAGCGCACAGACACTTCTGTATTTTTTCGGCCTTGGCATCGGACCCACCTCCTTTGTGGATAGAATCAGTATAGGCTTATTTTTGACATATGTCAAGAACAATCTGCCGCCAACGAAGAGATTCCCCCGGATTTGGCAAGAGCGTGCAGCATGGAACCGCGCGGTTTCCCCGTACGGAACCGGCTGCGGCTGTTGGAAAACCGAAATATGCTTATCGGGTTAACTCAGCTTCCCGATAAATTGGTGTTTGTAAAGGTATGCTGTCATTGTCATGAAAAATGCTGTCATTGCGAACCAGTCCGCAGACTGGTGTGGCAATCCCCCCGATGAATGGAACCAGGTAACGATTTTTACCAAAAAACGCAGTGTTTCCCCGTCCTGTAGGGCAATTGTCGATACATTTCCCTTCTAACCGGGGGATTGCCACGCCAGTGTGAGCACTGGCTCGCAATGACAGCATTTTTTCGAGTGCATACTTTCAAACAACAATTTGTAAGCTGGCTGACTTAAGCCGATAAGCACAAACCGAAAAGACTTCCTGAAATCAATTGTATGATTATACGACCATGAAAACCTGGTCATTGCCGCCCAGGGTGAAGCTGTCGCCCTTTTTCAAGGGGTGGCCGGTTCCGGGGCGGAGCTTCCTGCCGTTTAAATAGGTGCCGGAGAGGCTGCCCGTGTCGGCCAGGTACAGCTGGCCCTGCTGCGCAATCAGCTTGCAGTGCTTGGGGCTGATGCCTGGAGTGCTCACAGGATAGCTCAGATTGCAGCCGGGGTCGCTGCCGATCAGGATTTCAGGCTTGGTCAGGGCAAAGGCAATTCCGGCATGGACACCGGCAACTCCTTGAATCCGCAGGGCAGTTACGCTGGCGGTGCTCTGCCCGGCGGTTGTGACACCGGCGCTGATCTGAGCGAAGGATTTCCGCACCCCATAGCGGCAGCTGAGCCACAGAACAACAGTGGCAATGGGCAGCTTTACCAGCAGTCCACCGTAGGGAGAATTCCATACTGCGTGAACCACGCCGGAAACCAGAAAAACTGCCCAGAAATCCACATTGCCCAGAGCGGCAAAGGGATTGCCGTCCTTTGTATACAGGGCGGCGATGCAGCTGTAAGGGGCGCAGTAGAGCACATGCCCGCATACCGCAAACAGTCCACGCAGGATGATGTTTACCAGAACAGGCGTTATCAGCTCAAGCGTAAAGATCATGTTCACCGCCACGAGGGCAACGTCGGTTGTCAAAGCCTGAACGCCACCCAGGTAGGCATCATAGGCATATTGCGCACTTTCAAAGGCAGCAAAGCCCGCCCCCACCGCCGCGCCGATGGTCAGTCCGTTCATGCCAAAAACACGGCTCTTTTTCCTGTACAGGCGGTGGATAAAGAACATAGAGATTATAAGCTTGCCCGGTTCTTCTGCCAGGGGCGCCCAGTAGATGTAACCAGGAATATAGGGAAATACCAGCAGAGATACCAGGATGGAAAGAACACCACCGGTGAAGAAATAGCCGATCAGCTCCGTCAGGGAGATGTTCCGGGGGGCATTCATCTCCCAGAAAAACACCATTAACGCCACCGGCACCACAAAGGGCGGAAGGACAAACAGCAATAGATTCAGACAGGCATTGTGGCAATTTCCCTGAATGGCGATGATCGCGAAGATTGCGGCCAGCAACACGGCGAAGGCGGAAAGTCCAACCAGAAACACCTTATAAAACAGCCAGGGCCGCTGCCATTTTTGCAGCATGCCCATCTCGGTCTGGGTGGTGTCCAGGGTTGTGCCGGCAATCATGGCGTAGTCCGCATCCTTCTGGGTGTGCTTTTCCCTCCAGCCGGAAAATACGTCCTTCCAGGTAAGTGCCTGAGGGCTGCGGATTAGCTTTTCATACAGGGTGGGGGCGCTCATTACAGTTCTACCGTGATGGTGCTGGGCAGGGGCTCCAGATCAACCTTGCTCATGGAGGGATCGGACCGACTGACCACGCTCATGCTGCTGGAGAGCCACACAAAAGCTTCCTGGAAATTCTCCTTGGAGGCCTTGAGCACCATTCCACTGCCATTTTTGGTGTATTTCTTCAGGGCCTGGGTATCCGCTCCACTGCCGATGCCCATGGGGAAGAAATTGATCTTCTTGCCGTTCAAGGCCTCCTGCAGGCGCTGCTGGGCATCCTGATACAGATCATTATCCGTGGGCGCACCATCGGTGAGCAGGAACACCCAGGGACGCCAGTAATCCACGCCCACATCTTTGTACTCCTGCTTGCGCATTTCAATCATGTCAAGGCCCGTGATGATGGCCTCGTTCATGGCGGTCAGACCCCCGGCGGTGAGCACAGGGGGGACATATTCCGCCGCAGGGCAGAAGGGAACCACCTGCTGCACCGTGCTGCCGAAGCTGACCACGCACACGTCTGCGCAGCCATAGGCCTTGGAGTCGGACTGGAGGGCCTCACCAAATACCCGCAGACCCTCGTTCAGTTCCCGGATAGCATCACCGCTCATGGAGCCGGACACGTCCACCAACAGAACACAGGCAATGTGTTTTTCGCCGAAATTCATGATGTTGTACATGTTCTTTTTACCTCTTTCTTTATGTGTTGTATCGCAGGGAGTTGGCAACCTCTAAAAACTGCTTTTTGGTGTTTTGGGCGAGAGATTTTGTTCCAACAAAAATTTTGGAAAGCCCGGAATACTTGGTGTATTGCGGGCTTTTCAAAACGCATTGTTGGGGCAAAAGATCCGTCCAAAACCCAAAAGGGTCGTTTTTAGAGGTGCCTGTATCGCTCTGTCCTTTCCGGCATCCCTCAACGAAACAGACTGCTCTGCGAAATCAGTCTTATTATTTCTTTCTGCTTCGAATCAGGGAAAACACAACACTGGCGCCCCAGAAGGCCACGGTCTTTCCGAAATCTGCCATGACGGAATCCATGAGCTCCTGGTCAGCCTGGATCACGCTCAAAGCTTCCGACGCAGGGATATCCCAAATTCTGCCGGCGTAAATGCCATAGCCCATAAAGGTGCCCAGGGCAATCATCAAAAGCGAAATGGGGATGCAGATCCACATCGCTTTTTTTGAATCACCGCTGCCGATTCCGGAGAATTTCTGATAGCCGGTGATTGCCAGAAGGTAGGTGACAATGCCCGCCAGCGCGGCGATGATATTAATGTTGATTAAAACAATCTGCACAATCAGGCCGCCAATGGCAAAGAGGAATGCGCCCAGAACACCCTTACCTACGTTCTCCGTGACCGCTGCCGGGGCTGTCTGGGGTGCGGTGGGCTGGACAGGTGGGGTATAGGGCTGCACAGGCGG
>CALYTB010000116.1 GCA_945486035.1 uncultured Clostridia bacterium | reverse complement strand
GCGTTTTTGATCATTCTGAAATAATACCAAAATTGTCAACTGTCAATTGTCAATTGTCAATTCGGCGAAGCCGCTAAACAACAATTTATCGTTTCTGTCTTGACATTCGAAAGGGGATGGGGTATAATGATTTCAACAAATGAACAAGTGCTCATATATCGATACGATTAAGGAGGAAGCCTATGGAAACCAAGGTGTACATCCTGGAAAATCTCTGCTGCGCCAACTGCGCCGCAAGAATTGAGGAGAAGTTCAATGCCCATCCCGGGGTACAGAAAGCGGTGATTGTGTTTCCGACCCGGCAGCTGCGGCTGAGCGCGGAAGGGCCGGACACGCTGATTGGGGAGCTTACGGAGCTTGCCCGCACTGTGGAGCCGGATGTGTTGATTGTCCCCAGGAAGGAGCGCGGCCACCATCACGGGGAGCACGAGCATTGCCACGAGGAGCATGAGCATCACCATGAGGAATGCGGCTGCGGGCACCATCACGGGGAGCACGAGCATTGCCATGAGGAGCACGAGCACCACCACGAGGAATGCGGCTGCGGGCACCATCATGGGGAGCACGAGCATTGCCATGAGGAGCACGAGCATCACCATGAGGAGCACGAGCACCACCACGAGGAATGCGGCTGCGGGCATCATCACGGGGAGCACGAGCACCACCATGAGGAGCACGGCCACGACCATGCCGGCCACGGGGAGGAAAGCCCGGTGGGGCTGATTCTGGGCGCGGGGCTGTTTGTATTGGGCTGGGTAACCGGCGGCTGGTGGAGCACCGGCTTTTTCCTGGCGGCCCTGGTGGTGCTGGGCTGGGAAATCGCGGGGAAGGCAGTGCGGGGCCTGTTCCGGGGCCGGGTACTGGATGAGAATTTCCTCATGACCGCGGCGGCCATCGGTGCGTTTTGCATCGGCAATGCCGCCGAGGGCGTGGGGGTTATGCTGTTCTACCGGGTGGGTGAGTTTTTCGAGCACCGGGCGGTGGAGCGCAGCCGCAGCCAGATTATGGAGGCGGTGGACCTGCGGCCTGAGACGGTCACCCTGCTGGACGGGGAGAACAGGTCGGTGATTCCCGCGGAGGAGGCCCGGGTGGGCGATGTGCTGCTGGTGCGGCCGGGAGACCGGATTCCCCTGGATGCGGTGGTGATCTCCGGGGAAAGCCGTCTGGACACCGCTCCCATCACCGGTGAGCCGGTGCCCGTGGCCGTGAAGCCGGGGGACAGTGTGATTTCTGGCTGTGTCAACACCCAGGGTCAGCTTACCGTCCGGGTAGAGAAGCCCCTGGAGGAGTCCATGGTCACGAGGATTTTGCGCAGCGTGGAGAGCGCTGCCGCCGGGAAGCCCAAAATCGACCGGTTTATCACCCGGTTTGCCCGGATTTACACCCCCGTGGTGGTGGGCATCGCCGCCGCAACGGCCATCGGGCCCTCCCTGGTCACCGGGAACTGGGAATACTGGGTGTACACGGCCCTTTCCTTCCTGGTAATGAGCTGCCCCTGCGCGCTGGTGCTCAGCGTGCCCCTGGCTTTCTTCGCCGGAATCGGCGCGGGGAGCAAGAAGGGTATTCTCTTTAAGGACGGCGCGGCCATGGAGGCCATGAGTCGGATTCGGACCGTGGTTATGGACAAAACCGGAACCCTGACCCAGGGCGATTTCCGGGTGCAGGAGATTCGGGGGGACGAGGAGCTGCTGCGGCTGTGCGCCGCCTGTGAGGATGCTTCCACCCATCCCATCGCCGTGAGCATCGTGTCCGCCGCTCGGGAGCGGGGGCTGCAGTGGAGCCGTCCCCAGGAGCTGGCGGAAATCCCCGGACGGGGCATCCGGGCGGTGCTGGATGGGAAGGTAATCCTCTGCGGCAATGAAAAGCTGATGGCGGAAAACGGTGTGGAGGTGCCTGCGCTGGAGTGGAAATACGGCACCCGGGTGCTGGCGGCGGTGGACGGGGTCTACGCCGGGGCACTGCTGATTTCCGACACGGTGAAGCCCGATGCGGCCCAGGCCATGGAGCGGCTGCGCCGGAAGGGGTATTACACGGCCATGCTCACCGGCGATGCCCAGGAGGCCGCCCGGGCGGTGGCCAGGGAGCTGGGGGTGGAAGGGTGCTACGGTTCTCTGCTGCCCCAGCAGAAGCTGGAGATTCTGGAAACCCTTCGCCAGGAAAAGGGCGCTGCCATGTTCGTGGGCGACGGCATCAACGATGCGCCCGTGCTGGCGGGGGCCGATGTGGGAGCCGCCATGGGCAGCGGCGCGGACGCGGCCATCGAGGCGGCGGACGTGGTGTTCATGACCTCCCAGGCCGGGGCAATTCCCGAGGCGCTGGAGATCGCCGGTCAAACCGCCCGGATCGCCTGGCAGAACGTGGTATTTGCCTTGGCAGTGAAGCTGGTGGTCATGGTGCTGGGCCTGGCGGGCTATGCCTCCATGTGGCTGGCCGTGTTCGCCGATTCCGGCGTGGCCATGCTGTGCGTTCTGAATTCCATCCGGCTGCTGTACCGCAAACGCAAGGCGTAAGCGGGAAAAAGATATGGAAAGAAAAATTGGTGTTTGGCGGGCTGGCTCCAGATTACCTGTCATTGCGAGACCAGTGCGCACACTGGTCGTGGCAATCCCCCCGATGAATGGAACCAGGTAACGATTACCACCAAAAATCGCAGTATTTCCCGTCCTGTAGGGCAATTGTCGATACATTTCCTCTCTAACCGGGGGATTGCCACGCCAGTGTGCGCACTGGCTCGCAATGACAGGAAACTTGGAGCAAAGCGACAAACAACAATTTGTCGGGCGGTATTGGAAAACAAATCGCTGCTGTCTTTTTGGGACGGCAGCGATTTTCGTATTGCGCCTGGGGGGCGGAATCTGGTATACTGGGGGAAGAAAGGAGGCACCGGGAATGCTTTGGGATTGTCACATGCATATGGTGCTGGACGGACGGGATTGGCGTGCCGCCATTGGGCGGCACAGGGAAAAGCCCCGGGAGGACTGGATTCGGGGGGTGCTTCAGCAATATGTCCGGCAGGGCTTCGGATATCTGCGGGACGGCGGCGACCGTTGGGGCGTGGGGGCGAAGGCCCGGGAGCTGGCGCCGGAATACGGCATCCGCTACCGTACCCCGTTGGCACCGCTGTACCACCGGGGGCACTACGGCACGTTTATCGGGACGGGCTATGGCGACTTGCGGGAGTACACGGCTCTGGTACGGCAGCAGCGGGAGTGGGGGGCGGATTTTATTAAGATTATGATCTCCGGCCTCATGGACTTTGACCGGTTCGGGGTGCTGACGGAGGAAGGACTGCCCGGGGAGGAAATTCGGGAGCTGATCCACATTGCCCATGAAGAGGGCTTCGCCGTCATGGCCCACGCCAACGGAGCGAGAACCGTGGAGGCCGCCGCGGCGGCAGGGGTGGACTCCGTGGAGCACGGGGCCTACCTGGATGAAGAGGCCCTTTGCGCGATGAAGGAAAACGGAACGGTTTGGGTGCCGACCCTCTCCGCCGTGGGGAATCTGCGGGGGAAGGGCCGCTTCCGGGAAGAAGCGGTGGAGGCCATTCTGGAAAGCGCTCTGGAGAATGTACGTGCCTTTGCGGCATTGGGCGGCTTTCTGGCACCCGGCACCGATGCCGGAGCCTGGGCCGTGCCCCATGGCGGGCTGTCGGAATACGCGCTTATGGAACTGGCCCTGGGGAAGGCTGCGGAAGAAACCCTGGAGCGCGGCGCGAAGAAGATTGCAGGGAGATTCTGAGGGGGAGGGATAAATTGTTGTTTGTACGTTTTTGCTGTCATTGCGAGCCAGTGCGCAGGACTTCCGTGGCAATCCCCCTGTTGAATGGAACCAGGTAACGATTACCACCAAAAATCGTAGTGTTTCCCCCTTCTGTAGGGCAGTTGTCGATACACTTTCTCTCTAACCGGGGGATTGCCACGCCAGCGTGCGTGCTGGCTCGCAATGACAGCATATCTTTACAAACACCAATTTATCGTACTGATGGCTGTCTGGTATTTCTAGGTAAAAAAATCCTCCCCGAATGGGGAGGATTTTTCTTTGAGCAAATTAGCCGTTGGCACGCATCTGAGCGAAGCACTCGCTGCAGAACACGGGACGGTCGGACTTGGGCTGGAAGGGAACCTTCGCCTCGCCGCCGCAACGAGCGCAGGTAGCAGTGAAGAACTCACGGGGGCCACGGGCGTTGTTCTTGCGGGCATCACGGCAGGCCTTGCAGCGCTGGGGCTCGTTCTGGAAGCCGCGCTCTGCGTAGAACTCCTGCTCACCGGCGGTGAACACGAACTCATTGCCGCACTCTTTGCACACTAAAGTCTTATCTTCGTACATTGGAATTACCTCTCTTCGGTTTTGTTTGCCCCGTGAAAGCCCACCAGTTTTTGGTTGTAACGCAGGGTCTGTAAATTGGTGGCAATTGGTGCCACAAGTCGGATTATACACAAAGCCCATCCATTTGTCAATGGTTTATGAAATTATTTCTGATTGTTTTTCGTGGTTTGTGCAACTTTTTCTGGAGGTTTATAAAGCAAACTGGGTCTGACCCTCCCAGGGGATATGCAGGTGGTCATAGGCAAGCTGCGTAACACAGCGGCCCCGGGGGGTCCGGGTGAGAAAGCCCAGCTGCATCAGGTACGGCTCGTACACATCCTCCAGGGTTACCGCCTCCTCGCCGATGGTGGCGGCCAGGGTTTCCAGGCCCACGGGGCCGCCGCCGTAGTTGCGGATGATGGCGGTGAGCATCCGCCTGTCGATGTTGTCCAGGCCCAGCCGGTCCACCTCCAGCCGCTGCAGGGCCAGGTCGGCAGCCTCCTTGGTGATGGTGCCATCCCCAAGGACCATGGCGAAGTCACGAACCCGGCGCAGGAAGCGGTTGGCGATCCGGGGGGTGCCCCGGCTCCGGGAGGCGATTTCCATGGCCCCCGCCTCCTCGATGGGCATGCCCAGGATGGTGGCGGAGCGGGTGACGATTCTCGCCAGCTCCTCCGGGGAGTACAGCTCCAGCCGCAGATTCACGCCGAACCGGTCCCTTAAGGGGGCGGAGAGCTGCCCGGCCCGGGTGGTGGCGCCCACCAGGGTAAATTTGGGAAGGTCTAAGCGGATGGAGTTGGCACTGGGGCCCTTGCCCACAATGATGTCGATGGCAAAGTCCTCCATGGCAGGGTAGAGGATTTCCTCCACCACCCGGTTTAAGCGGTGGATTTCGTCGATGAACAGGATATCCCCGGGGTTCAGGTTGGTCAGCAGCGCCGCCAGGTCACCGGGCTTTTCGATGGCGGGGCCGGAGGTGATGCGGATGTTCACCCCCATCTCGTTGGCGATGACCCCCGCCAGGGTGGTCTTGCCCAGGCCCGGAGGGCCGTAGAGCAGGGTGTGATCCAAAGGCTCATTCCGGCGACGGGCGGCCTCAATGTAGATGGAAAGATTCCCTTTGGCTTTCTCCTGGCCGGTGTAGTCGGAAAGCAGCTTGGGCCGCAGGCCAATTTCCCCCGCATCCTGGGGGGCGAAGGTGGGGGAGATGATGGGGGTGTCCAGCTCCTGGGAAAATTCAAGGCTCATGGGGTGTACCTCCTGAGAGAATGCTTGGTGGATTGGTGCGGGGAATTGTTGTTTAGCGCACCAAATAAATGCTGTCATTGCGAGGAGCGTAGCGACGTGGCAATCCCCCTGTTCTTCCTCCTGTCATCCCGAGCGAGCGCAGCGAGTCGAGGGATCTGGCGTGTTCGTTCACATTTCAGCTTCGTTCCGTGCGTAGATCCTTCGACTCGCTGCGCTCGCTCAGGATGACAGCTTGGGTGGAAGGATGGGGGCTGGGCGGAAAATCCGGGGGATTGCCACACCAGTCTGCGGACTGGTTCGCAATGACAAGAAACTTTAAACAAGTGCTGTAAACAACAATTTACCGCAGAATGATACGGTGAATCAGCCTTTCATCACCATCTGCCGCAGGGCGTAGCGGACCAGGTCTTCGGTGGAGGCGTTGGGGTCCGCGCCCTTCAGGGCGGCGCTGATTTCGGCGGGGGAATAGCCCAGTTCCTGCAGCGCGGCGTGGGCCAGGGCGGCGGAGCCTCCCTGGGTGGGGGCAGCGGTGACGGGGCCGGTGGAGAAGTCCAGCTCGGCGGTGCCGCCCAGCTTGTCCTTTAGTTCCAGGATGATCCGCTGGGCGATTTTCTTGCCTACGCCCTGAGCGGCGGTGAGGAGCTTCTCGTCCCCGGTCATGACGGCCAGGGTGAAGTTCTGAGGGCCGCCGGAGGACAATATGGCCATGGCGGCCTTGGGGCCCACGCCGTTTACGGAGGTCAGAAGCTCAAAGCAGCGCTGCTCCTCGCGGCTGATAAAGCCGTAGAGGTCGAAGGCATCCTCCCGGATGGATTCGGTGATGTAGAGCCGGGCATTCTGGTTCAGCTTCAGCTGCCCGGCGGTATAGGCGGTTACCCGGCAGCCGTAGCCCACCCCGCCGCAGTCAATGACCGCGAGCCCGGGCTCCAACACGGCCACAGGGCCGGAAACATAATAAAGCATGGCA
>CALYTB010000115.1 GCA_945486035.1 uncultured Clostridia bacterium | reverse complement strand
TGGTGGTAATCGTTACCTGGTTCCATGGGGCCGGGGGATTGCCACGGAAGTCCTGCGCACTGGCTCGCAATGACAGCGTTATTTCGACAAACACCAATTTGTCGTACAGCTTATGAAAGCAGCTAACAAAAACTCCTGATTGCCCCTAGAAGGAAGGAAACACAAATGGATACCATCTCCAACGCGCAAACCGTCATCAAACTGCTGTGGACCGGCGGCTGGGACTCCACCTACCGGCTGGTGGAGCTGTCCCGGATGGACGTGACCGTCCAGCCCATTTACGGCTGCGACGGGAAACGGGACAGCATGGAAATCGAAAAGCAGACCATGGAAAAAATCCTTGCCGCCCTTCAGTCCCATCCCGGTACCAGGGCCCATTTGCTTCCCATTGTGTATGTGAGCCTGGACACCATCCCGGAAAACCCGGAGATTACGCAAGCCTATCAGACACTGAAAGGTCTGACCGGTCTGGGAGGTCAGTATGAATGGCTTGCCCGGCTGGCCCGGGAGCACCCCGGCCTGGAGCTTTGTCTGGAAAACATGCCCTACGGCGGAGGAAGCGGTTCCATTCTGAAATACGGACGGGTGAAAACCGAAGACGGCGTTACCGCACTGGACCCGGAGCAGTCCTCCCCGGAATGCGCGGCAGTGTTCGGTAATTTCCGTCTGCCCATTTTCCACATCACCGAGCAGGAAATGCTGGCCAACATCCGCGCCTGGGGCTATGAGGACATTATGGCAATGATCTGGTTCTGTCACCGCCCCATCCACGGCAAACCCTGCGGGATGTGCCATCCCTGCCAGCAGAAAATGCAGGGCATGGAGTTCCTGCTCCCGGAGGAGGCCCACAAGCGTTATGCCGTCCAACGGCGTGTCCGCAGCGTGCTTAGCGAGGGGGCCGGAGATTTTCTTGCCAAGGTTATTTACAAGCTGACAAACTCCTGATTAGGTTATCGGTTTTCATAAGCTTTTTGCGCTGGCTCCTTGGCTCCCCCCCTTGGGGGAGCTGCCGAAGGCTGAGGGGGTGTCCTTCCGTCCGGCGGGAACGGATTGACGGGAATCGAAACCCGGTACCTTTCAAGGGAGGACACTCCCTCCGACCTCCCTCAAAGAGGGAGGCAAGGACTTCTGCTTATGAAAACCGATAAACAAAACTCCTGATTGCCCGCGGAAAGAAGGAAACACATATGGACACCATACAGAATTCCCGGAACGTGATTGAACTGCTGTGGACCGGCGGCTGGGACTCTACCTACCGGCTGGTAGAGCTGTCCCGGATGGAGGTTACCGTCCGACCCATTTACTGCCTCGACCCGGAGCGGCCCAGCACATCGGTGGAGCAGCAGGCCATGGCAAAGATTCTGGATGCTCTGGAGAAGCGCCCGGAGACAAAGGCCCGGATTCTCCCCGTCCTCAGCATTGACATTGCCTCCATCCCGGAAAACCCGGAAATCACCCAGGCCTACCGCCTGCTTTCCCAGTCCGGCTCTCTGGGCGACCAGTACGACTGGCTGGCACGGCTTGCCCTGGAGCACCCGGGTCTGGAACTGGGCATTGAAAAGGCCAACCACGAAAAAACCGTGGGCTGCCGGGCCACCATCCTGAAAAACGGTGCGCTCATAGACGACGATGGGGTCATGGTGCTGGACCGGGAGCACTCCACCCGGGAGTGCGCTCTGGTTATGGGCAATTTCCGTTTCCCCATCATCCGGATCACCGAGGATGAAATGGCCGAGAACATCCGCGCCTGGGGCTATGAGGACATTATGGCAATGATCTGGTTCTGCCATGAGCCCCTGCGCGGGGAGTGCTGCGGGATGTGCCGTCCCTGCCAGCAGAAGATGGAGGGCCACATGGAGCATCTGCTTCCACCCGCTGCCCGGCGCAGATACCGGATTTATAAGAAAACCGAAGCCCTGTTCGGTGAATTCCCCGCCAGAGTTCTGGCGAAGCTGATCTACAGACCGTTTCTGTAACCGAAAAATAGAAGGAGGATCCCCCAATGAATTTTCTGGAAGAGAGAATCGCCCGGGACGGCATTGTGAAGCCGGGCAATGTACTGAAGGTGGACAGCTTTCTGAACCATCAGATGGATATTACCCTGCTCAATGAGATCGGCCAGGAGTTCCACCGCCGCTTCGCGGACCGGCCCATCACCAAGGTGCTGACCATCGAGGCCTCGGGCATCGCCATTGCCTACCCGGTGGCGAACGCCTTCGGCGTTCCCCTGGTATTCGCCAAGAAGTCCAAGTCCATCAACATCGAGGGCGAAATGTATGTGGCGGAGGTGGAGTCCTTCACCCACAAGAACAAAAACCAGGTCATCGTGTCCAAGAAATTCCTGGGACCCGAGGACCATGTGCTGATCATCGACGATTTTCTCGCCAACGGCTGCGCCCTGCAGGGGCTGATCTCCATCGCCGAGTCCGCCGGAGCCACCATCGAGGGCCTGGGCATCGCCGTGGAGAAGGGCTTCCAGATTGGCGGCAAGGTCATCCGCAACCTGGGCTATCGCCTGGAATCCCTGGCCATTGTGGATGCCATGAACCCCGAAACCGGCGAAATCACCTTCCGCCCCCAAGCGTAACCTCCACAGCATCAATTAGGCAGATAATTTCGTGTTTGGCGGGCTGTGTCCCAAATTACCTGTCATTGCGAACCAGGCCGCAGCCTGGTGTGGCAATCCCCCGGTTAGGGGGGAAATGTATCGATAATTGCCCTGCCGAGTGGGGTAACATTACGATTTTTGGTGGTAATCGTTACCTGGTTCCGTTCATCCGGGGGATTGCCACGCCAGTTTGCGAACTGGCTCGCAATGACAGCAAAGACGTACAAGCACCAATTCGCCGAACTGACCGGCATCAAAAAACCGCAATCGGACCCACTGGCAATCCGATTGCGGTTTTTTTGTATGAAATTCTACCGTTCCTCCCGGAAATAGGGAACGCCCAGGCTTTCGGGGGGCTGATTCTCCCGCTTGTTGCGCATGCTGGTGACAATCAGCACCACAATGGTCACCACATACGGCAGCATCTTGTACAGTTCCTTTACGGCAAGATTCGTTCCGGTGGGCACGAACAGATACAGGATGTACAGTCCGCCGAAGAGGATGGAGGAGAGAATCCCCACATTGGGCCGCCAGATGGTGAAGATCACCAGGGCGATGGCCAGCCACCCTCTGTCGCCGAAGGCATCGTTGGACCACACGCCGCAGGCGTAGTCCATCACGTAGTACAGTCCGCCCAGGCCCGCGATCATGCTGCCCACACAGGTAGCCACGAATTTATAGCGGGTGATGTTGATGCCCGCCGCGTCCGCCGTAGCCGGGCTTTCGCCCACAGCCCGCAGCTGCAATCCCACCCGGGTATGCCGAAGCACATAGGAGGCGATCAGAGCGATGACAATGGCAAGGTAGGCCAGGAATCCGTAGGACAGAAACATCTTCCCAAAGGCCCCCAGCTTGTCCGCGAAGGGCAGACTCCTGCGGAAAAAGCTGCTGGTGGCGGACAGGGCAATGGAGGGAACATCGGAGCCGGTGAGTTTAATCAGGGAGCCTCCGAAGAAATTGCCGAAGCCCACGCCGAAGGTGGTCATGGCAAGGCCCGTCACGTTCTGGTTGGCCCGGAGCGTTACAGTCAGGAAGCAGTACAGAAGTCCCATCAGCAGCGACCCCATCAGGCAGCTCAGCAGCGGAATCATCACCGCGAGAACCCCATTGACATTTCCACTCTGCTCATAGAAGAACGCGCCGATGACACCGCAGATGCCGCCCACATACATGATGCCCGGAATACCCAGGTTCAGGTTGCCGGATTTCTCCGTCAGCGTTTCGCCGGTGGCGCCGTAGAGCAGCGGGATACTCTGCATCACAGCCCGGGGGAAAAAGGAAACAAAGTCAAACATGATTTACGCCCCCTTCTTGGTATTCTTAAGGAAGCTCAGGCGATAGCTGATGAAAAACTCGCTTCCGATGATGAAAAACAGGATGATTCCCGTGAGAATATCGCCGAAGGAATGGTTCAGACCATAGATGGTGGTAATCTCACTGGCGCCCCGGCTTAAGAATACCAGCAGGAAGCTTGTAAACACCATGACCAAAGGGTTAAACTTGGCAAGCCAGGCAACCATAACCGCCGTAAAGCCCCGGCCTCCGGCGATGGTGGTGGTGATGGTGTGGTCCGTACCGCCCACCAGCAGCAGTCCCGCCAGGCCGCACAGGCCGCCCGAGAGCATCATGGTGCGCACAATCACCTTGCCCACCTTGATGCCCACATACCGGGCGGTGCGCTCACTCTCGCCCACCACGGAAATTTCGTAGCCCTGCTTGGACCGGGTCAGGTAGAAGTACATCACAACCGTCAGCACCGCCACAATCAGGATGTTCAGCAGGTACTTGTAGCTGCCGATCTGGGGCAGCCACCCGGCGCAGGTGTTCTGGTTGATGATGCCGATTTTGCCCGCGCCCTTGGGAACCTCCCACACAATGACCATGAAGGCCACCAGCTGGGTCGCCACATAGTTCATCATCAGGGTGAAGAGTGTTTCGTTGGTGTTCCACTTGGCCTTGCAGATGGCGGGGATGCCGCCCCAGATGGCCCCGGCCAGAATGCTGGCCACCACCATCACGATAATCAGCAGCCAATTGGGGATTTTATCTCCCAGCAGAATCATGCAGGCCGCGGTGGCAAGACCGCCGATAAGAATCTGGCCCTCGCCGCCCACGTTCCAGAAGCGCATCTTGAATGCGGGGGTCACCGCCAGGGAAACGCACAGCAGAATGGCCATATTCTGCCCCAAAATCCACACCTTCCGCTCGCTGCCGAAGGCGCCCTTGAACATGGCCGCGTAGACCCCCAGAGGATTCAGTCCGGTGAGGGCGGTGGTGACCACGGCACTGACGATCAGCGCCAGCACAATGGCCGCGCCCCGGATGGCCCAGGCCTGATACCAGGGCAGGGCTCCCCGCTTGGAAATATGAAGGACGTTCCTGCCGCCCGATTGTTTAGCCATTGGATTTCCCTCCCAGACGTGTCATCATCATGCCAACCTCGGGCTTGGAAGCGCCCCGGCCCTCCACAATTCCGCTGACCTTTCCGCCGCAGAGCACCAGAATCCGGTCGCACAGCTCCAGCAGCACGTCCAGGTCCTCGCCCACGAAGATCACAGCCACACCGGACTTCTTCTGTTTGTTGATCAGATCATAGATGGTGTAGGAGGAGTTGATGTCGAGACCCCGCACCGCGTAGGCGGTCAGCAGCACACTGGGCGCGGAGGCGATTTCCCGGCCCACCAGCACCTTCTGCACATTGCCGCCGGAGAGCCGCCGCACCGGCGTGGAAACCCCGGGAGTATTGACCTCCAGGTCCTTCACCACCTTCTCCGCCAGCGCCCGGGGATTTTTCCGGTCGGTGAAGAAGGAGCGGCCCTTGCGGAAGGAGCGCAGCATCATATTGTCCGTCAGGTCCATGCTGCCGACCAATCCCATGCCCAGCCGGTCCTCCGGCACGAAGGACAGGCACACACCCATGGCAGCAATGCTTAAGGGGTCTTTCCCGATCAGCTCTTCCCGGACACCGTCGTCGGTAACATAGCTGATGCTGCCCTTTTCCACGATCTGCAGCCCCGCGATGGCCTCCAGCAGCTCCTTCTGGCCGCAGCCGGAGATGCCCGCGATGCCTAAGATCTCGCCGCTGCAGGCGGTAAAGCTGACATCGTCCAGCTTGACGGTCCCCTCAGGGTCCCGGACGGTGAGCCCCTCCACGATAATCCGGGGCTTGGGGTTCACCGGGTCGGGCCGGTCGATGTTCAGTGTCACCGGGCGGCCCACCATCATATTGGTCATTTCCTGGGCGTTGGTCATGCTGGTCAGCATATCGCCCACGAACTGGCCGTGGCGGAGGATCGCCACCCGGTCGGACAGCTCCTCCACCTCATGCATCTTGTGGGTGATGATGACGATGGCCTTCCCGTCGTCGCGCATACTGCGCAGGACGGCAAACAGCTTGTCGGTTTCCTGGGGGGTCAGCACAGCGGTGGGCTCATCCAGAATCAGGATGTCCGCACCCCGGTAGAGGGCCTTGACAATCTCCACGGTCTGCTTCTGGGAAACGGACATGGTGTAGATCTTCTGGCTGGGGTCCACGTCGAAGCCGTAGCTGTCGCAGATTTCCTTCACCCTCCGGGCAACCTTGTCCATGTCCAGCCGCCCCGGCTCCTTCAGACCCAGCACGATGTTCTCGGCGGCGGTGAGCACATCCACCAGCTTGAAATGCTGGTGAATCATACCGATGCCGTAGCGGAAGGCATCCTTGGGAGAGCGGATCAGGGCCTCCTCGTCATTGATGAAGATCTGCCCCTCGTCCGGGAAGTAAATGCCGGAGAGCATGTTCATCAGGGTTGTCTTGCCGCTGCCGTTTTCCCCCAGCAGGGCCAGAATCTCCCCCTTGTAAATATCCAGCCACACCCGGTCATTGGCCAGAGTGGTTCCGAACCGCTTGGTGATGTTCCGCATTTTAACCGCGGCGGTTTTATTTTCCAAAGGGCTCACTCCTTTATTGTTTTCTGAGAAAGAACGCGATAAATTGTTGTTTAGCGGCTTCGCCGAATTGACAATTGACAATTGACAGT
>CALYTB010000114.1 GCA_945486035.1 uncultured Clostridia bacterium | reverse complement strand
GAAATTGTCAACTGTCAATTGTCAATTCGGCGAAGCCGCTAAACACCAATTTACCGAGCAGCTGAGGAAAGCCGATAAGTATATAAAAATAAGAATCATTCTCATTCTCTTCTTGACAAAAGCATTCCTGTGTGGTATCCTATACCCGTAAGCAAGAGTCATTCTCAACTACACAGACAGGAGGCGGCTATGGAACAAACCGTCAAGCAGTTCCGCAAGCGAAACGCCATCCTCTCCTGCCTGCGCTGCACCCACGTCCACCCCTCTGCGGAGGATCTCCACCGGATGCTCCAGGCGGAACACCCCGATATCTCCCTGGCCACGGTCTACCGGAACCTGAGCCTTTTCAAGCGGCAGGGCCTGATCCGGAGTCTTGGGGCTGTGGATGGGATCGAGCGTTTCGACGCGGACACCAGTCCCCATGTTCACTTCATCTGCACGGGCTGCGGCCGGGTTCTCGACCTGCCTCAGCTTACCCCACCCCAAAGTCTGGAAGCCGAAGCGGAAGGATGCTCCGGCTGCCGGATCACCGGCTGTCAGCTGACCTTTACCGGGGTCTGCCTCAGCTGCCAACAACAAAATCAGGAGGAACTGACATGAAGAAATTTGTATGCACCGTCTGCGGCTATGTCTACGAGGGCGACGAGCTGCCCGAAGATTACGAGTGCCCCCTCTGCGGTGTCGGCGCCGACATGTTCGAGGAGCAGGAGTAATCCCATCCCACGCGGAAAATTGGTGTTTTTCAGGCCGGCTCCAGATTACCTGTCATTGCGAGACCAGTCCGCAGACTGGTCGTGGCAATCCCCCGGTTGAATGGGGCCCGGTGACGATTACCACCATAAATCCCGGTGTTTCCCTGTTCTGTAGGGCAATTGTCGATACATTTCCCCTCTAACCGGGGGATTGCCACGCCAGCGCGCGCTGGCTCGCAATGACAGCATATCTTTACAAACACCAATTTGTCCATCCCATTCATAAGCAATTTCCAATATTATATTTAGGAGGAATTTATCATGAAAAAGTTTGTCTGCCCCGTCTGCGGTTACGTCTACGAAGGCGAGTCCATCCCCGAAGGCTTCAAGTGCCCCGTCTGCAAGGTGGACGGCTCCAAGTTCAAGGTCATGGAAGAGGGCAAGCTGGCTGCCGAGCATGAGTACGGCATCTACGCCAAGACCGTGAAGAACAACCCCGACATCTCCGACGAGGACAAGAAGTTCATCTTCGAGCAGCTGATGGCCAACTTCAACGGTGAGTGCTCTGAGGTCGGCATGTACCTGTGCATGGCCCGGATTGCCCATCGGGAGGGCTACCCCGAGATCGGCCTGTACTGGGAGAAGGCCGCCTACGAGGAGGCCGAGCACGCCGCCAAGTTTGCCGAGCTCCTGGGCGAGGATCTGGAGCCCAACATGACCGCCTCCACCAAGAAGAACCTGGCCTGGCGTGTGGACTGCGAGTTCGGCGCCACCGCCGGCAAGTTCGACCTGGCTAAGTGCGCCAAGAAGAACGGTCTGGATGCCATCCACGACACCGTCCACGAGATGGCCCGTGACGAGGCCCGCCACGGCAAGGCTCTGAAGGGCCTGCTGGAGCGGTACTTCAAGTAAGAAACAGCCCCGATATGGGAGGCTGAAGCGTTTGCTTCAGCCTCCTTTTTTGTTCTTTCCCGTCAAATGTGGCAGGGATTGCGTCATCGCCCAAAAGAAGGGCCTGTTTTCCATGCCACAGTGCAGCATTGCCATGAAAAACGGATGTGACAGGCTGCTGCGGGAACGGAATACGGTTGTCCCTGTCCGCTTGATGCGGTTTTCCCGGGGTCAGGCGGTGAGGCGCTGACTGCGAAGGTAGCGCAGGGCGATGCGCACGGGGATCAGCTTGGGGTAATTGCGCAGCAGCAGCTGCTCCATACGCTGGAACACCGCTGTGAGCAGCCGCTCCGGCGCTCCGGGATTGCGGAAAACAATTTTGTCGGACACGGCACCCTCTGCCCCGGTGACAGTGAGGACGCAGCGATCCCCCTCCGGGCAGCTTAGCAGGAGGGTGCTCCCGTTCCACTCTGCCTGGCAGCTCTGATTGTTCCAGGACAGCTCCAGATCTTCCGGCTCCACGCCCACGGAGTAGACCTGAAGCTCCGCTTTTCCGTCGGAAGGCGTCCAGAAGTCGTAGAGGAAATTCCCCTCCGCGTCCATGAGCTTCAGCAGGGGCTTCTCCGGCTCTGGCTCCTGCCGGAAGGCCTCCGCCTCCGTCAGACCTGCCTGTTCACCTTCCCACTCGGTCAGAGCCAAAGAGAACCAACTGATCCAGCCTTTGTCCAAGGGAATCACCGTGGCCGCGCCGCCGGGATCCAGGGCCCCGGTGTCCAGGGCCGTGCCGTCGCTGAAGGTGATGTGGACGTTCTTTACATTCTGCTCCGGATCGGGGTGGTCGTAGAGCACCAGGTACCGGACGGCCGAGGGCTCCGCCAGGGTGATCCGGGCGGTTTTCTCCGTGTCGGTTTCCTCCGGAATCCACACTCCGTCATAGGGCTTGTGCTTCATGTCTGCCACAGCGTTGTTTTCCAGCAGCATGAAGTCGTTGAGCCGCTCCCCATCCCCGGAGCTGACCGTGATCCGGGCGTCATAGCACAAGGAATTGGTATCCCGCCGCCAGAACACCTTGTCGCCATTGACCACATTCTCCCCGTGCTCCCATGCCCGCTGGGAAGCATGGCAGCGCATGCTGGCAAAAATGGAGGAGGAAAACAGAGAGCGGGACAGGCCGTCTCCCCGCACCGGGAGGCGGACCCGGTCCTCCCACCGGTAGATGCCGGTTTCCTGGCCGTACTGGCTGGTGGTGTAAATGTTCTTGGTGGAGGGTACATTCTCCTCAAAGTAGTCCCCAGCCGCCAGCCAGGCGGAGGAATAGGCGTACCCCTTGTACACCCGGGGGCGGTAGTCTGCCTCCTGCTTCAGAATTCGGCCCATCACCTTCTCGAAGGCCAGGCTCACCGCCCGGTGGTCGGAGGCCTCGTCATAGTCATTGCAGAATATCACCTCCGGCCGGTACTCCAGGATGACCTCCTGCAAATCCGCCAGCAGATTCTCCGCGGTGTAGTTCCGGCCCTCCCGGTAGGCGCTGTGGGCCGGGGTTCCGTAGACCTGGGTGAAGCCGCCGTGGGAGGTGAGCACCTGCCCGGGCCCGCCGTTGTACAGGTGGGGACCGTCCGATGCCCACTGGTCGCCGTAGCCCAGGAAAATCACGTGGTTGGAGGACACCCCCGCATTACGCAGGGAGGCCAGGGCCTCCTCCATCCGGGTCTGGGCGGGGATGGAGTAGTCGCCGTTGGTGACGAACACCACATACACGTCGCTGCCGTAGCGGACGTATTCCTCCGTCACGCCCCCCAGCACGTTGACCTCGTCGTCCTCGTGGGGCACAATGAGCATCACCTTCTGGCCGCCGTAGAGCAGCGCCTTGCCGTCGTCAGGGCTTTCGTAGACCGCATTGCGGCTGAACCGGCTCCAGCACAGCAGCACAATTGCCGCCGCCAGCCCAAGAGCCAGAGGAATTCCCAGAGCGGTCCGAAGCATCCGCTTCCAGCGCTTGCCCTTCCAGAAAAACAGTGCCAGCAGCAGCGCCCCCGCCAGGGCCAGAAATACCTTGCCGCTCAGCTCCCGTCCGGCAAGCGCCGCTGCCGTGTCCGCCAGCAGCGCCAGCTCCCCCGCCAGCACGGCGCTGACCGCCAAGGAAGCCAGCATCCCCCAAAATCCACGCTTTTCCATCATCGCAGCCCCACTTCCTCATGTAATCAGGCCTATTATACGAAATCCGCCCCCCGTTTTCAAGGGGCAGGGTGAACCCGGACGCAGATTGCCCCGGCAGCGCGGCGAATTGGTGCTTGTAAAGATATGCTGTCATTGCGAGCCAGCGCGCCGGCTTCAGTGGCAATCCCCCGGTTGAAAGGAATCAGGTAACGATTACTACCAAAATCGCCACATTATCCTACTCTGTAGGGCAATCGTCGAACATTTTACCTCTAACCGGGGGATTGCCACACCAGTGTGCGCACTGGTTCGCAATGACAGGTAATCGGGGCAAAGCCCGCCAAACACCAATTTGTCTGCCTGCGGGGGAGCAAAAACCCGGCTTCCGACTGGCGGAAACCGGGTTTTGTCAATCTTCGATTCGGCGGATTTTCGCGCCCAGGGCGGTGAGCTTGCCGATGAGGTCCTCATAGCCCCGTTCGATGAAGTGGACGTGCTCGACATAGGTGGTGCCCTCGGCGGCCAGGCCCGCGATGACCAGGGCCGCTCCCGCCCGCAGGTCGTGGGCGCAGACCGTGGAGCCGTAGAGCCGCTCCACCCCGGTGACCGTGGCGGTCTTGCCGGTGATGTGGATGTTGGCGCCCATGCTCTCCAGCTCGGTGCAGTAGCCGAAGAACCGGGTTTCGTACACGCTTTCCGTCAGCCGGCTGACACCCCCTGCCAGGGCCATGCACACGCAGACCTGGGCCTGCATATCCGTGGGGAAGCCGGGGTAGGGCATGGTTTTCACGGTTGCCTTGCGCAGGCGGCCGGAGCGGATGATGCGGACGGAATCGTCGTAGTTGATGATTTTCGCGCCCATCTCCTGGAGCTTGGTGGTGATGCATTCCAGGTGCTTGGGAATCACGTTCTGCACCAGCACGTTGCCTCCCACCGCGGTCACCGCGGCAAGATAGGTGCCGGCTTCGATCTGGTCGGGGATGATGGTGTAGCAGCCGCCCCGCAGGGAGTTGACTCCCCGGACCTTGATGGTGTCTGTGCCCGCGCCGCTGATGCGGGCGCCCATGGTGTTCAGGAAGTTGGCCAGGTCCACGATGTGGGGCTCCTTGGCCGCGTTCTCGATGACGGTCTGGCCGGGCAGCAGGGTGGCGGCCAGCATGATGTTCACCGTGGCGCCTACGGAGGCCATATCCAGACTGATCCGGCTGCCCTGAAGGCCGGATTCCCCAGGAGTCAGGGCCACGTAATCTTCGGTTTCATCCACCTCAGCGCCCAGGGCCTCGAAGCCCTTGATGTGCTGGTCGATGGGACGGGAGGCGAAGTTGCAGCCTCCGGGCAAGGCCACATGGGCCTTGCCGAAGCGGCCCAGGAGCGCGCCCATCAGGTAGTAGCTGGCACGCATTTTGCGCACCAGAGTGCTGTCCGGCTCGCTGCAGGGAACGTCCGTGCAGTCAATCTCCACCACATGGGGCTCCGGGCAGAGAATTCTCGCGCCCATGCCCTGCAGGATGTCCAGAAGGATCCGCACGTCGGAAATATCGGGCACATTCTCAATCCGGCACACGCCGTTGACCAGCAGCGCCGCGGGAAGTATGGCCACCGCCGCGTTCTTCGCGCCGCTGATGCTGACGGTTCCGTTCAGAGGAATGCCGCCGCAGATTTCATATCTTGCCAAGGATGATCCTCTCCTTGTGATCGGGATTCATTAAAAAATGGCACGTAAAAGACAGTATAGCATAAAAATGCCCTTATGTAAAGTACAATTCTTTCCGGCTGCAGGTTTTCCGTCAAATGGCAATCGCGGTATCCCTTGGGGGTTTCAAAATGTGCCTGCCCGGAAAATGCGTTCGCGCGACAAATTGGTGTTTGGCGGGCTGTGCCCCGATTACCTGTCATTGCGAGCCAGCGCGCACGCTGGCGTGGCAATCCCCCCGTTGAATGGAACCAGGTAACGATTACTACCAAAATCGCCACATTATCCTACTCTGTAGGGCAATCGTCGAACATTTTACCACTAACCGGGGGATTGCCACACCAGTGTGCGCACTGGCTCGCAATGACAGCGCATACTCGACAAACACCAATTTATCTGCCCTTAGCTGGCGGCCGGTGCGGTTGTCAGCTTCTGCGCAAACCCTTGGGGTAGTGGTTTTTCAGCTGCGCTCCGTCTCCCTTGGCCCAGCCGATGCCGAAGCCGCCGCAGAGGATGCGAACCCAGCCTTTCTCAGCCCCGGGAAGTACGTCGCCGTGGAGATAGGCCTTCATCTGGGCGCTGTCCGGGGAGAAATTCACCTGCCTTGCGCAGTCCGGCAGCCACAGGGCCAGGGCGTGGGCGGGCTGGAACCGGCCCCGGAGCAGCTGCCCCAGCTCCAGACCCGGCCGCAGTACCTTGAGCCCCCGCAAATCCGGGCACTGGGGGGGAGCCCAGTACAGCGTATCCCCGAAGGTTACGGCCTTCCCCGGGGGCAGACGGATGCCCAGCTCCCGGGCAAAGTCCTGCCAGGGCTTCGGAAGGGCCTCGGTGCCCCCGGGGGCGGGAGGAAGCTCTCCCGTGAGCATCCTACGCAGCACCGCCGCAAAATGTCCCTCCCCCTTGAGTTTATGGGGCCACAGCCGGAAGCTGCCGTTGGGCCCCGGGGTGAACCAGGGAGCTTGGGGCGGGTCCGGGGCAAAGTCCGGGTGCTCGGCGAGGAACGCTGCCACCGCCTCCTCGTCCTCCTGGGGGGCGAAGGTGCAGGTGGAGTAGACCAGAAGCCCCCCGGGCCGTACCAGCTTCGCCGCCTCCCGGAGGATTTCCCCCTGGCGGCGGGCGCACATGGCCACAGTTTCCTCGCTCCAGTCGGTGACGGCCGCCTCCTCCTTGCGGAACATGCCCTCGCCGGAGCAGGGGGCATCCACCAGCACCCGGTCGAAG
>CALYTB010000113.1 GCA_945486035.1 uncultured Clostridia bacterium | reverse complement strand
CAACTGTCAATTGTCAATTGTCAATTCGGCGAAGCCGCTAAACAACAATTTCCCGGAGAAACACGTTGCCAAATCGATGAAAGTCCGCCGTGCCTGATGGGGCGCGGCGGACTTTTGCTGGGGATGGCCGGGTCGGGATGCAAAAGTTTCCCTTGCCGTATGTGACGGAGTATGATATAATAAACTGAACTATGCAGACGAATCACGGGGAATCCCCACGGAACCGGTCGGTTTTTTCGGGGGGAGCCGATACATTATGAGAAAGCTGGATGTGAACAGAATGAAATCCTTGAAATTGGGCAAACCGAATACCGCGGCAATGGCGAAGGTTACCCTGATTATCCTGATGGATATTCTTGCGACGTTGGTCTCCTTCTTTTTCGGCCTGTGGATGCGGTTTGATTTTGTGTTCGCGGATATTTCCCATATTTTTCTGGAGAATTACGGGCGTTACATCGGCCTTTGGTGCGCCATCACCGTGGGGGTATTCGTGCTGTTCCGGCTGTACAACAGCATCTGGGTGTTTGTCAGTACACCGGAGGTGTTCCGAATCCTGGGTGCTTATCTGGTGCTGGGGATTGTGGGCGTGTTGGGATTTCGCTATTTCGGCACCCTGCTGCCCCGGGGCAGCGCGCTGATTGGGTTCGTGCTGAGCTTCTGCTGCACCGTGGGGATTCGGTTTTCCTACCGCCTTGTGCGCACCGCGCAGATCAAGTTTACCCACATGATCCACGCTTCCGGGCTGAAGAACATCATGATTATCGGCGCGGGGGACGCGGGCCGGGCCATCGCCAATGAGTTCGTCAACAGCGAGTATGTCCGGGACCATGTGGCCTGTGTGATTGACGACAACCCCGCGAAGCTCCATAAGCAGCTTTGCGGCATTCCCATTGTGGGCGGCCGTCATACCATCCCGGAGATGGTCAAGCAGTACAATATTGATAAAATCATTTTTGCCATTCCCAGCTGCTCCGCCAAAAACCGGAAGGAAATTCTGGATATCTGCACCACCACCGGCTGCGAGGTGCAGATGCTCCCGGGAATTTACCAGATGGTCAACGGTGAGGTCAGTGTCAGCAAGCTGCGCCGGGTGGACCCCCAGGATCTGCTGGGCCGGGAGCCCATTCAGGTAAATGTGGACGAAATCATGGGCTATGTTTCCGGGAAGGTGGTGCTGGTCACCGGGGGCGGCGGCTCCATCGGCAGCGAGCTCTGCCGTCAGATTGCCCGGGCCAACCCCAAGCAGCTGATTATTTTTGATATCTACGAGAACAATGCCTATGAAATCCAGATGGAGCTGAAGCGGAACCACCCGGAGCTGAATCTGGAGGTTCTGATCGGTTCCGTCAGAAATACCAACCGGGTGAACTGGCTGATGGAGCATTACCGGCCGGATCTGGTATTCCACGCGGCAGCCCACAAGCATGTTCCGCTGATGGAGGACAGCCCCAACGAGGCCATCAAGAACAATGTGCTGGGTACATACAAGCTGGCAAAAGCCGCCGCGGCCTACGGCGTGAAGCGGTTTGTTCTGATCTCCACCGACAAGGCGGTGAACCCCACCAACATCATGGGCGCATCCAAGCGGCTGTGCGAGATGGTGGTGCAGATGATGAACCGGCAGTCCGACACGGAGTTTGTTGCGGTGCGCTTCGGCAATGTTCTGGGCAGCAACGGCAGCGTGATCCCCCTGTTTAAAAAGCAGATTGAAGCCGGCGGCCCGGTTACCGTAACCCATCCGGACATCATCCGCTATTTCATGACCATTCCCGAGGCGGTAAGCCTGGTGCTGCAGGCCGGGGCCTATGCCAAGGGCGGCGAAATTTTTGTGCTGGACATGGGTGAGCCTGTGAAGATCGACACCATGGCCCGGAATATGATCCGCCTCAGCGGTCTGGAACCGGATGTGGATATCCAGATTGTGTACACCGGACTGCGGCCCGGAGAAAAGCTCTATGAGGAGCTGCTGATGAAGGAGGAGGGCCTCCAGGAAACCGCCAACCGGCAGATTCACATCGGCAAGCCCATTGAAATGGATGACGAGCGCTTCCGCAGGCAGCTGGAGCAGCTGAATGAGGCTTGCAGGGAGGAAACTCCTGACATGAAGAGAATCGTATCGGAGATTATCCCCACCTATGCTCCCGGAGGGGTGGGCAGAGACAGTTTGGTTGGAGCGGGGAGGAGTAACGGATGAATTATCTGATTGTGGTTGCCCACCCGGACGACGAAGTTCTGGGCGCGGGGGCTCTGATGTATGCCAAGTCCCGTAAGGGGGATCAGGTGGATGTGTGCATTCTGTCCGGCGGGGCAGAGGTCCGGCATTTGCGGCCCGGGGATTCTGAGCTGGAGGCGGATATTGCCGGAAGCGCCGGTGTGCTGGGAGTCCATTCCCTGGTGAAGGGGGATTTTCCCAATATCCAGCTGAACACGGTGCCCCACCTGAAGCTGGTGCAGTTCATTGAGCAGTCCATTGTTCGCTGCCAGCCGGATGTGGTGATCACCCACCATCCCAGTGATACCAACAACGACCATCTGCACACCTCCCTGGCCTGTCAGGCGGCCATCCGGCTGTTTCAAAGAAGGCCCGAGGTGCGGCCGCTGCGGGAGCTGTGGTATATGGAGGTCCCTTCCGCCACGGAGTGGAGTGTGAACCAATCCATGCAGGGCTTTACACCCAACACCTTTGTGGAAGTGGGGGAAGCGGGGGTGGAAGCGAAAATCCGGGCGCTGTCCCAATACCGGGATGTGATGCGGCCCTATCCCCACCCCAGAAGCCCGGAAACCATCCGGGGCTTGGCGGCCTGCAGAGGCAGCCAGGCGGGGCTTTGCTACGCGGAAGCATTCCAGTGCGTATTCCGCAGAGAACCGGAGGATTGCTGATATGAAAATGGCGTTTACCACCTGTGTGCAGCTGGGAAAAAGCTGCATTGAGCAGGTGCTCCGCATCGGGGGACACTTTGACCTGTTTATCACGCTGAAGGATGAGCAGGCAAAAAACAAGTCCGGGAGAATCTACCTGGATGACTTGGCGGAAAAGGAGCATACCCCGCTGCTGAAGGTCCGGCACATCAACGACCCGGAGGTCATTGCCGCCCTGAAGGAGCATGAGATTGACTGGCTGTTCATCATCGGCTGGTCCCAGATCGCCGGGAAAGAGGTGCTTGCCGCCCCCAAACAGGGAATTATCGGCATGCACCCCACGCTGCTGCCCTTCGGCAGAGGCCGGGCGGCCATTCCCTGGGCGATTCTGAAGGGTCTGCCCGAGACCGGAGTCACCATGTTCAAAATGGACGAAGGGGTGGATACCGGCGATATCATTGCCCAGGGGAGAATCCCTCTGCATGAGGGGATTACCGCCACGCAGCTGTATGAGCTGGTGGACCAGATGCATGTTTCCCTGATGGCACAGTGCTGGAAGGAGCTGGCAGAGGGAACCGTGACCCTGCGGCCCCAGGACGAGAGCAAGGCCACCATCTGGCCCGGACGGAAGCCGGAGGATGGCGAAATCACCTCCGACATGACCATGCAGGAGGCGGATCGGATGGTCCGGGCGGTGACCCACCCCTATCCCGGCGCGTTCTGGCGGGGCGAGAAGGGAACCCTGCGGATTTGGTCGGCCCGGGTTTCAAAGGACGGCGGGGCCATCCGTTTGAAGGACGGATTTCTGGAGCCCATTGAATTTGACAGAGAGGATTGAATCCCCATGACGAGGAAGCTGCAGCTTGCCGTGAAACGGTGCTTCGATATCCTGGTTTCCCTTTTGGTGCTGGTGCCCTTTTTGCCGGTTTGGGCGGTGATCGCGCTGCTCATCAAGCTGACCTCCCCCGGTCCGGTGTTCTTTCTGCAGGACCGGCCCGGGAAGGACGCGGTGATTTTCAAGGTGTATAAATTTCGCACCATGCGCCCCGGCTCCGAGAAGATGGTCAAGGGCGTGGAGGTCATGCGCGACGATGACCGGGTGACCTCCATCGGAAGATTCCTCCGGCGGAGCAAGCTGGACGAGATTCCCCAGTGCCTGAATGTGCTGAAGGGGGAAATGAGCCTCATCGGCCCCCGGCCGGAGCGGGTTTCCTCTCTGGAGGATTACGACGAGGAGATTTCCAAGCGGCTGAGGATGCTCCCGGGGATGACGGGGCTTGCTCAGGTCAGCGGAAACATCTACCTGGATTTGCAGCAGCGCTATCAGCTGGATGTGTACTATGTGGAGCATTACAGCCTGTGGCTGGACATCCGGATTCTTATGCGGACCGTGGGCGTTGTCCTGCTGGGCGAGGAGCACTATCTGGGCAAGCCCCTGGTTTCGATTCCGGCCGGGGAAGCAGCAAAAAGAGGAGCCTGAAATAGGCGGAGGAAAACCAATGAATGTTCTGGTGGTGTGTCAGTACTATTACCCGGAGCCCTTCCGGCTGCCGGATATCTGCCAGGCGCTGATGGAGGAGGGGCACAGTGTGACGGTGGTCACGGGAACGCCCAACTACCCCGAGGGGGTGGTGTACCCCGGCTATGAAAAGGGCGCCCGGGCGGACGAGGTGCTCTCCGGCGTTCGGGTGCACAGATGCCCCACCGTTCCCCGGAAAAAAGGGGCGTTCTATCGGTTTCTGAATTATTACAGCTATGTGGTTTCCTCCTGGTGGTACCTGCGCCGGTGCCGGGAGGAATTTGACGTGGTATTCGTCAACCAGCTTTCTCCGGTGATGATGGCCCAGGCGGGACTTAGCTGGGCAAAGCGCCACGGAAAAAAGTGCGTGCTCTACTGCCTGGACCTGTGGCCCGAAAGCCTGCTGCTGGGGGGCATCCGAAAGGGCTCCGCGCTGTACCGGGTGTTTTTGGGAATCTCCCGGAGAATCTACCGGCGGGCAGACCAGGTCATGGTTTCTTCCCAGGGGTTTTTGCCCTATTTTGAGGACACCCTGGGCATGGACTCCGGGAAAATCCGGTATTTGCCCCAATATGCCGAGGAGCTGTTCGGGGAGCTTCCCGCAGTGGAGAAGAAAGCGGACGGGGTGGATTTCCTGTTCGCCGGAAACGTGGGGAATCTTCAGTCCGTGGAAACCATTGTGGAGGCGGCCAGGCTCCTGCGGGAGGATCAGGAAATCCGCATTCACATCGTGGGCGGGGGCATTTCCCTGGAAAAGTGCAAAGAACTGGCAAAGGGGCTGGAGAACATCACCTTCTATGGCAGGAAAAAGCTGGAGGAGATGCCACAGTTTTACGCCATGGCGGATGCTCTGCTGATCTCCCTGATTGACGACCCCGGAATGTCCGCCAATCTGCCCGGGAAGGTGCAGTCCTATCTGGCGGCGGGAAAACCCGTGATTGCTTCACTGAACGGGGAGACGGCCCGATTGATCCGGGAGGCGGACTGCGGCCTGTGCAGCCCCGCGGAGGATGCCCAGGCGCTGGCGAAAATTCTTCGGGAGGCGGCCTCCCGGGAGGACCAGCGGCTGCGCTGGGGCCGAAACGCCAGGAATTACTATGAAAATCATTTCCGCAAGGAATCGTTTATAGAGACCCTCACGCAGATCCTTCTGGAAAATTGCAAGGAGTAAGGATATATGAAGAATGTTTTGATCGTGGGCGCCCATTACGATGATACGGAGCTTGGCGCGGGGGGCACCGCCGCCAAGCTTGCCGCCGAGGGCAAGAACGTTTACAAGCTGACCCTGACAGACAACGTGACCCGGTTCGCCCATATGAACATCCAGGTGGAGTACGAAACCAGCGTTCAGCAGAGCGCCCTGGCCTGTGAAGTTCTGGGGATTCATGAAATTACCGAGTTCAAGCCCGTGGAATGCACCAAGCTGGTGTACTCCACGGAGATGATGCAGCGCATTGAAAACGTGATTTATCAGTACGAGATTGATACCGTGTTCATGCATTTTGCCCACGATATGAACCAGGATCACATTGAGGCGGCCAAGCTGTGCCTGACTGCCGCCCGGCACTGTGACAATATCTTCCAGTATCAGAGCAACGGCTATGTGCTGGATCAGGCCTATTACCCCACCTATTTTGTGGATATTTCCCCCTACATCGAGAAGAAAATCAAGGCGCTGGAATGCTACGGCGAGGAGCATAACCGGTTCAGCCGCCTGTTCCAGATCAATGTGGAGCGCAACCATGTGTGGGGCTTCTCCAACAAGGTGGAGTATGCCGAGGGCTTTCTGCCCATTAAGATGCTGATGCGGTGAGGGAGGAAGCGCATGGGACGTGTTGTATTTGTTGCCTGCACCAATGTGGGCCAGGCCATGATTCGGACCATCTGCGGTGATGAAAGCATCCGCAGTCAGGTGGTGGGCATTGTGAACCTGAATGCCCGGCGATCCTTAAGCAAGGCGAATTACCATACCTATCTGGACATTGCGGCGGAGTATGACATTCCTCTGCATTTCTGCGACAATGTGAACGATGAGGAAACGGTGCGGTGGATCGCGGACAGGCAGCCCGATCTGCTGATTCAGACCGGCTGGTCTCAGAAATTCCGGGAGCCCCTTCTGAAGCTGCCGAAATACGGCTGCATCGGTGAGCATCCCGCTCCGCTGCCCCGGGGAAGGGGTGCGGCCTGCATCAACTGGGCCATCCTCACCGGGGAAACGGAGTGGGGCGACACCTTCTTCCACATGGTCAGTGAATACGACCGGGGGGCGGTGTATGCCCAGGAGTTTTTCCAAATCTGCGAGTAC
>CALYTB010000112.1 GCA_945486035.1 uncultured Clostridia bacterium | reverse complement strand
GCCGCTATCAGGTTCGTGCCTGCTTTGACTGGAACGACAACCGCCCGGAACTGGCGCAGGATCGGAACGAAAACAAGCACCATCAAATTGCTCTGCGAATGATTGAAAAAGGCGGGCGGCGGGATATTTTCCTGGGAACCAGAGAATGTCAGGGTTATGTGGAGCCCTGCGTATTCGGAAGCGGTAAAGGCGCCTATGACGATCTGCCGGAACTGAGTTTTGGCCTGATGTATCATGGAATCACCTATCCCGATGAAGCCTATTCCGAGCAGACGAGGGAGCGGATGACTGCCAGATTCTGGTATCCCGTCATGAAAAACGGAATCATACATTTTTTGCCACCGGAACAGTGCCCGGGACAGAAGCCGCTGCGGGCAATGGAAATGAAGCCATTTTCTTCTGACCTCGGGAATTTCAGCGGCCTGAAAGAATTCGGGGAGGTGGAGTAAATGGGACTGATGAAGCAGGCGTACGATACCTACTGCGCCCTGGAGGGGAAATACGCCGGCAGGTATTGCGATGAAATCAAGGAGCCTCTGGTGCCGGTATCCCACCAGATTGCCAACGCGGATATTGAAATCACCCTGAATGCAGATGGAAAACTGCTGAACGCTGCCATGATGGACAAGGCTCACGCTTCTATCATCATTCCCGTGACGGAGTTGTCAGCGGGCAGAACGGGAGACACTTCCTGCGCACACCCGCTGTGCGACCAGATTCGCTTTCTGACACCCCTGTATCCGGAAAAATACGCCGCATATCTCACGCAGCTCCACGCATGGGAAAACTCCGCTTTCCAGCATCCAAAGCTTCATGCAATTGCGCGGTATGTCGAAAAAGGGACCATTCTGGATGATCTGGAGCAATTCGGCCTGATTGAGCGAAACGACGATGGACTTCCCGTGAAAGAAAAGCAGGTCGTGTGCTGGCGGGTGGAAACCGGCGTCAGCGGCGATACGCCGGAATGCTGGAGAGACAGAACGCTGTTTCAGTCATTTATCGATTACTATGCTTCCACGCAGAACAGGGAAACCGCGTTTTGCATGGTGTCGGGTCAATGCACTGCCCTTGCCAGTCAACATCCCAAGAAAATCATAACAGCCAACGGAAACGCCAACGCGAAACTGATTTCCGCAAATGATTCCAGCGGATTTACCTATCGCGGCAGATTCACGGACGACAAGCAGGCCGTAACCGTCAGCTACGACGCTTCCCAGAAGGCGCATAACGCGCTGCGCTGGCTGGCGGCAAATCAGGGTGTCAATCTTGGCGGAAGAACCTTTCTGTGCTGGAATCCCCATGGAATTCCCTTGCCGGAGATCAACGCGCCGTTTATGCGAAGAAGTTCGGAAAGAAAAATTCAGTATTCCGACTATCGGAAGGCGTTGAGAGATACTCTGATAAGCTGGAAGGAGCGGATTCCGGCAGATTCGGAAGCAGTGATCGCTGCCTTTGATGCTGCCACCTCCGGGCGGCTCTCTCTGACCTATTACAGCGAGCTGATTGCCTCGGACTTTCTGGAACGGCTTCACGACTGGGACGCCATCTGCTGCTGGAACAACGGCCCCTATGGGATTCAGTCTCCGAACCTTTACCAAATTGTCAACTGCGCATTTGGAACGCTTCGGATTTCCAAAAACCAGGCGCAGTTTGAGACGGACGACAGAGTGATGCGACAGCAGGTTCAGCGCCTGATTTCCTGCCGCGTGGACAGGGGAAAAATGCCGTCGGACATTGCCCGGGCGGTCACGGCAACCGCATCCAATCTACAAGTCATCCCAGATACCGGCACGCGGGAGAAGGTACTGTCCACAGCCTGCGCGGTACTTCGGAAATATCACTATGACAGGAATCAGGAGGAATGGAAAATGGCATTGGAACCGGAAAAGAAGGATATCAGCTATCAATACGGACGGCTGCTGGCCGTATTTGAGAAAATTGAGCGGGATACCTATGACAGCAACGAGAATAGAGAAGCCACGGCAATTCGGATGCAGTCCGTATTCGCCAAGCGACCCCAGTACGCCAGCTGTCGCATCTGGGAGCAACTGAATAAGGCATATTATCCCAGACTCCGTGCTTCCAGCAAAGTGTATTATGATCGTTTGCTCAGAGAAATTATCAACGAGATATCCGAATGCCCCGGGGCATTCCAGGAGAGCGCTTTGCAGGATACCTATCTGTTTGGCTACTATTTACAGAAAAATGAGCTTTACCGCTCCAAAACCGAAGATACGAATCAGGAGGAAGAAGTATGAGCACTTTACAGAACAAAATCGACTTTGTGGCGCTGGTCAGTGTCAACCGCGCCAACAGCAACGGCGATCCCTTGAACGGAAACCGCCCCCGCACGGACTTGAATGGGTATGGGGAAATCTCGGATGTCTGTATCAAGCGAAAGATCCGCAACCGGATGCAGGATCTGGGGCATCCCATTTTCGTCCAGTCGGAGGACCGGTGCGATGACGGCTTCGGGAGCCTCAGTGAGCGGGCATCCGCCGCCATGAAGGGAGTCAAGGATCGGGACGCGTACGCCGCCAACGCCTGTGAAACCTGGCTGGATGTCCGCGCGTTCGGACAGGTGTTTGCCTTCAAGGACGCGAAGGGCGTGTCTGTCGGCGTTCGGGGGCCGGTATCTATCCACCAGGCGTCCAGCGTTTCTACGGTGGATATTGAGTCCATTCAGATTACCAAAAGCGTGAACGGTGAAAAGAAGGGAAAAGACGAAAATCGAGCCTCTGATACCATGGGCATGAAGCACTTCGTCCGCTTTGGCCTTTATGAAATCAAAGGCTCCATCAATGTCCAGTTGGCGGAGAAAACCGGTTTTACCGAGGAGGATGCGGAGACGGTCAAGGAATGCCTGCGCACCCTGTTCGTAAACGATGCCTCTTCCGCCAGACCCGACGGGTCTATGGAAGTGGTGAAGCTGTTCTGGTGGAAACATAACTGCAAAGATGGGCAGTATTCTTCCGCAAAAGTACATCGTTCCGTAAAAATCGCGCTGAAGGATGATAGCAAGATTCCCCAGAGCGCGGAGGACTATGCCATTACTCTGGAGCCGCTTCCCGGCTTGGAGCCTGAAATCATTGATGGAATATAAGGAAGAGGACTTTTTGCAATTGTCCGGCTTGCAGCATTTTAAGTTCTGCAGGCGTAGATGGGCGCTGATTCACATTGAGAATCAATGGGAAGAGAATTACCGTACCATTGATGGAGCAATCCTGCATCAGAATGCCCACGACACGGAGTTTCTGGAAAGCCGGGGTGACCGCTTCATCACCCGCGGGGTGAGCATCTACTCCGCGGAGCTGGGCGTATCCGGGCAATGCGATGTTCTGGAGTATCACCGGGGGAATACCGGCATTCCCATTGCCGGGAAGGACGGCCTTTGGCAGCCCTTCCCGGTAGAATATAAGCGTGGCAAACCCCGGGAGGATACCGGGGACGCTCTTCAGCTCTGCGGACAGGCCATGTGTCTGGAAACCATGCTGTGCTGCGATATTCCGGAGGGCGCGCTGTATTATGGCGAAATTCGGCGGCGGGAGCGGGTCGCTTTTACCCCAGAACTGCGCACGCAGGTCAGACAGATGCTTGAGCAGATGCACGATCTTTATCAGCGGGGTTACACACCCAAGGTCAAGCCCACGAAAAGCTGCAACGCCTGCTCCATGAAGGAGCTTTGCCTGCCGAAGCTGATGAAAAACCGCTCCGTGTCTGCCTATCTCAAAGCCGCAATGGAGGAAGCGCCGTGAAACAGCTTCTGAACACTCTGTTTGTTACCTCTGAGGATATTTACCTGTCGCTGGAAGGGGAAAACGTGTTGGCCAACCGGGACCGGGAAGTGGTCGCTCGTTATCCTCTGCATACGCTGCAAACCATTGTCAGCTTCTCCTATTCCGGGGCGTCCCCGGCGTTGATGGGTGCCTGCGCTGAGAAAGGAATCGGTTTGGCATTCTGTACGCCAAGAGGAAAGTTTCTGGCACGCATCTGCGGGGAAAGCAACGGAAACGTCCTGCTGCGCCGGGAACAATACCGGATCGCGGACGATCTACAGCGAAGCTGCGCGGTTGCCCGGGATATGATCTTTGGGAAGCTCAACAACTCCGGGGCAAGCATTCAGCGGACGCTTCGGGATCATGCGCCGCGAGTGGAAAACTGCGGTCTGGAGGATGCCTCCCGGAAAATCAAGGAACTGCTGCCGTTGGTTTTGGAAATCAAGGATATGGAAGCCCTCCGGGGGTTGGAGGGCGTGGGGGCTGCGGCATATTTTGGCGTGTTTGACCATCTGCTGCTGAGCCGGAAGGAATACTTCTATTTCCGGGGACGCAATCGCCGTCCACCCCTTGACCGGGTCAACGCCATGCTGTCCTTTGCCTACAGCCTGTTGGCGCACGACTGTGCCAGCGCGTTGGAAAGCGTTGGGCTGGATTCCTATGTGGGCTTTCTCCACCGGGATCGTCCCGGGCGGGAATCCCTGGCGCTGGACTTGATGGAGGAGCTGCGGCCCTGCATGGCAGATCGGTTTGTGCTGACCCTGGTCAACAACCGAATGATCAGGCCGGAAGACTTTCAGACTCAGGACAGTGGCGCAGTACTGCTCACAGACGACGGAAGAAGGAAATTTCTGAAAGCCTGGCAGGAGCGGAAGCGGGATACACTGACCCATCCATACCTGAACGAGAAAATGAGCTGGGGGCTGATTCCCTATGTTCAGGCGTTGCTGCTTGCCCGGTATCTCCGGGGAGACCTGGACGCTTATCCGCCGTTTTTATGGAAGTGAGGATATGCTGGTTCTGATTACTTATGATGTCAACACGGAAGATGCTGCCGGGCGGAAAAGGCTGCGGCAGATTGCGAAGAAATGTGTGGACTACGGCCAGCGGGTGCAGAACTCCGTGTTTGAATGCCTGCTGGACGCTGGGCAGTGCCGGAGCCTGCAGGCCAAGCTGCTGTCCATCATGGATCCGGAAAAGGACAGCCTCCGTTTCTACTATCTGGGGAACCAATACGAAAAGAAAGTCGAGCATTTCGGCTGCAAGAACACCTATCTGCCGGAGGATACCCTGATTTTGTAGCGCGAAGTGTAAGTGTACAGAGAATTCCGGGAGGTTCGCACGACTTTCTCGGGAATCTGTGAAGAGGACATCTGCTTTTGAACCGGTTTGGTACGGCTTTTCCGGGGTTGTGCCCGACAGATTTAACATCTTTGCCAAAGATGCTGCCGGAAATTTGTGCATCTTTGCTGTCGCTCCCCACACGGGGAGCGTGGATTGAAATCAATACGATTCTGTTCGCTGGTGGTCTCGCGTCGTCGCTCCCCACACGGGGAGCGTGGATTGAAATTGCGAGGGGTTCACAGCGTAGCTGTGATGATTGGTCGCTCCCCACACGGGGAGCGTGGATTGAAATATTGGTTTGCCAATGTAGCTCTTATGGCGATAGGTCGCTCCCCACACGGGGAGCGTGGATTGAAATTTATGGCGATAGACCACGAGCTCAAAAGAAAATTGTCGCTCCCCACACGGGGAGCGTGGATTGAAATCCCCAGGAAACGATAAGCAAGTTATCAGACCGGGTCGCTCCCCACACGGGGAGCGTGGATTGAAATCACATCGTAAGGGAAACCGGGCTGCTGCGGGATGGTCGCTCCCCACACGGGGAGCGTGGATTGAAATGGCTGCCGCCGCATCTGCCGAAAAAGCAGAGGCGGGTCGCTCCCCACACGGGGAGCGTGGATTGAAATATGTACCGAATAGCCCGGAAGTTTGAACAAGCGCAGTCGCTCCCCACACGGGGAGCGTGGATTGAAATTACACGGAAGCCGAGGACAAATTCACCGATGCCGGTCGCTCCCCACACGGGGAGCGTGGATTGAAATCCGCCGAAGGGCTTCCACAAAACCGTCATCCGGGTCGCTCCCCACACGGGGAGCGTGGATTGAAATTGTCAAGGCGGTATTCACAGCACTGCGAGAAGCGGTCGCTCCCCACACGGGGAGCGTGGATTGAAATATGGCAGCGGCTGAAAGCGCAGTGCGGGAAGAAGTCGCTCCCCACACGGGGAGCGTGGATTGAAATTTAACGGGTGCTGCCCTCTTTTTTGCTATAGGTCGTCGCTCCCCACACGGGGAGCGTGGATTGAAATTCCTGATTGATCAAGCTGACAGCAGGGAAAGACGTCGCTCCCCACACGGGGAGCGTGGATTGAAATCTGTATGCGGATGATTCTTACTTGCGGATCAGAGTCGCTCCCCACACGGGGAGCGTGGATTGAAATATTATATGTGCCGGGAGCCGCGGGAGCTTGGCGTGTCGCTCCCCACACGGGGAGCGTGGATTGAAATCAAAGTTTTTCCAATCAATGTCGGACGGGTGATAGTCGCTCCCCACACGGGGAGCGTGGATTGAAATGCCTGAAGCCAGACCGCCTTTTCTGCCTATCTCCCGGTCGCTCCCCACACGGGGAGCGTGGATTGAAATGTCCAGCTGCTTGTAACTGCAACCAACTCTTTGGTCGCTCCCCACACGGGGAGCGTGGATTGAAATACTTTTGATAATGTCATCAATCAGCATCAAGTCTGGTCGCTCCCCACACGGGGAGCGTGGATTGAAATATATTCCAGAGGCGTAAACCGCCCGCTGCCGTTGGTCGCTCCCCACACGGGGAGCGTGGATTGAAATTTTTACTTTCTTTCCCGAGAAGATAGTCTGTTGATACGGTCGCTCCGCACACGGGGAGCGTGGATTGAAATATAATAAT
>CALYTB010000111.1 GCA_945486035.1 uncultured Clostridia bacterium | reverse complement strand
AATGGCTCCCCTACAGTAAGGACGAAGTGCGTTTGAAAACTGTAAACAACAATTTACCGCAACCGCACCCATATAGTTTACATAATCCTATTCCCTTCCCGGTCAAAGAAGTGGAATTTCTTTTCCATAGGCGCAACCGAAAGCTCCTGGTCTCTGTGAAGGGGTCTTGTTTTTTCCGCCTCCAGAACCACAGAGAATTCCGTGTCCCCCTGTTTCAGGTGGAGCACCGATTCCGAGCCCAGGTCCTCCGCGTGGACAAGTCGTGCCCGGATACCGTCCTCCCCCAGGGAGAAATGCACCGGACGGATTCCCACCTGAATATCCCCCCGAAGTGTCCGAAGATAGTCCGGCAGGATAAACCGCTTTCCCAGCAGTTCAAACGTCCCATCCCCTTCCGGGCACACCGGGAACAGGTTCATGGGCGGTGCTCCCACCGTGGAAGCCACATAGCAATTGACAGGCCGGTTGTATACCTCCGCGGCAGAGCCGTCCTGTACAATCTGCCCTTCCCGCATTACCAGAATCCGCTCTCCCAGAGAGAGCGCTTCGTTCTGATCATGGGTCACATAGATGAAGGTGGTGCCCAGCTCCTGGTGAAGCCGCTTCACAATGGCCCGCAGGGAAGCGCGCAGCGGCGCGTCCAGATTGCTGAAGGGCTCGTCCATCAGAAATACCTGGGGTCTTCGCACCAGAGCCCGGGCAATGGCAATCCGCTGGAGCTGTCCTCCCGAAAGCTCCGAGGGCAGCCGGTCCAGACACTGCTCAATTTGCAGAAGCTGCGCCATATGCCGGACGGTGGATTCCAGCTCCCCCCGGGGAATATGGAGGTTGCGCAAAGGGAACGCGATGTTGTCGAAGGCCGTCAGGTGGGGATACAGCGAATAGTTCTGAAACACCATTGCCACATCCCGCTCCTCTGGCGGCAGACCGTTCATGACCTTCCCGTCAAAACGCACCTGGCCCAGGGAGGGCTCCTCCAGCCCCGCGATGAGCCGCAGCAGGGTGGTTTTTCCGCAGCCGGAGGGACCCAGAATCACCACAAATTCCCCCGGCTGAATGCTCAGATTGATTTTCTGCAGCACCACCACGCCTTCGTTGGTGGTATGGGGCATCGCCTTTTGCCTTGCCAGAAGCTCCTGCTGTTTTTTCCTCCCCAGCAGACCCCGGACCTGGGCAAAGGGGTAGATCTTTACAATCCCGCTCAGCTCAATCTCAGCCATGGCTGCCCTCCCCGCCGGAATCATCCAGCAGCTTGTCCAGGGCCAGCGCGGAGGGCTCCTGCGCCCCTTCGGCCTCCTCGGAAACAGATTCCTGTTCGTCCTCCAGGCCGGCCTGCCGGATATACTGATTCATGATTTTCTCGGTCCCGCCCCGGATCAGGTCCATATACACCGCCGGAATGACGAGCAGCAGCAGCGGGAAGAACTCAACGCTCCACACGGCGGCTGCCAGAAGCAGCAGATACCACACCGAGCGCAGCAGGTGCTTACCGGAAAAATACATGGCCAGCCGTACAATCACCGAGGCCCCGCCCTCGAACCGGGCCAGAACCGGAGGAACAAACACCAGCATGGCCGCCAACGGAATCCCAACCAGAATTCCCGCCGCCATGTAGACCGTGCCGAAGATCCCCACGGACCAGATCCTGGTCCCGGTATAGATGCCGAAGCACACCAGCCCCGTCAGCACACCCAGCACGGCAGTAAGGGCCACCCCCGGCCGCAGAGCATCCCGGAAGGCGGTGAAGAAATCCCGGGTCACGCCGTTCCCTCTGCCCATCACCACCCCCGCCACGCTGTGGTACAGCGCGGCGCAGGCAGGCAGAACGGTCACCACCGGCAGGCAGCACACCACCCAATAAAAGCTGACAATCATCATATTGGCGGCTTTCACCATCAGCCGGATTACCGGGTTATTGTATTGCATCATGCCCATAAAGTGCCCCTTTACAGCGGTGTGGGAGCAATCGCGGTACACGCCCCTGCTTTCAGAACGGCGGTTTCCCAGGCGGTACGGATGGTCACATCCACCGCGCTGGGGTTAAAGATCATGGAGCCATCCACGGAGTATTCCAGGCGGCGGTAGGCGTTGACGTAATCGATAATCTCCCCGTTGGTGGCAAACCAGACTGTGTCCGCGTGCCCCGCCATGTATTCCGCCAGCTTCTCAATCACATCCCAGTTGTCGTCGCCGTCAAATTCGTAGGCGTGTCCCCAGACATAAAAAAGCATAGGACCGAAGGAGAACCCCTCCACGAATTGGCGTGCCAGCTCCATCAATTTCTCATCCTTGTGATGGCAGGTGGGATTCCATTCCAGGAAATCCTCCGGGAGTTTAAAATCATAGGTGGATTTCACGGTTCTGGCCCCCTGATATCCGGCAAGGCGCAGCAGCTGCTTTACATCCTCATTGAAAAAGCCGAAGGGATAGGCGAACATTTTCAGGGGCTTCCCCGCGATGCCCTCCAGAGCCCGCTTGTCCTCGGTAATTTCGTAGGCAACCAGCGGGGTTCCCACCGTATCCAGGGCGGAGTGGTACAGCCCATGGCCCGCGATTTCGTGGCTGCGATAAACCTCAGGCACCTCCTGAGGGGACACCTTGGATACGTCGATCTCCTTCCTTCCCGGCGCGCGGGCGATGTCCGTATGACCCAGCACCCCGGAGCCCAGGTTGAAGGTGCACTTGAGCCCATAGCCTCGCAGCAGCTCCGCCAAACGGCGATCCTGCACCACACCGTCGTCGTAGCTCAGGGTAAACGCTTTGCTTTTCCCGCCGGGGAACATCATGGTATCAAATCTCTTTCCCATTTTAGCCTCCTGAAAATACGCAGAACAGGGCACGGCCCCGAAAAGCCATGCCCTATGGCCGGGATGCCCCGTCGGGGTATCCCGGTATCTTTTTTCGCCTGTCGAAGTGCGCCAGCAAGGCGATAAATTGTTGTTTTGAATTGAGAATTAACAATTGACAATTGACAATTTTGGTATCATTTCAGAATGATCAAAAATGCCTAAATCCTACTGTAGGGGAGCCATTCATGGCTCCCGGCAGTGAAATCTTCCGATATTGCTCCGCACTTCGGCAAAAACGTACTGCTCTACGGGAGCCATGAATGGCTCCCCTACAGTAAGGACGAAGTGCGTTTGAAAACTGTAAACAACAATTTATCTTACTGCCGGATTATGCCGGGCAGCACTCCTCTTTATTCCTGAACCGCGGTAATGGGTTCGGGCTCCTTCCACTGGAAGGGGGAGTTATTCTTCGCGGTAATGGTCACCCGGCTGCCCTCAAAGCGCAGGGTGTACACATCCTGCAGGCAGGTTTCAAGCCACCGGCAGTGCATCTGGAACACATTGACCTCGGGCCAGAAGCCGTCACACAGGTACAGCTGGTTCACATCCTCCAGCGTACCCAGCAGATTGGTAAACCGGGTTCCGTTGGTGGCCACCCGGACAGCCTCGCGCCTGCCGGAAGCGGTCTCAAAATGCCATACGCAGCCGTAGCAATCGAAGTCCAGCCGGAATTGCGTAATGGCATCCGGCTTCTGCCCGGTCATGAAATTCCCGGCGAAGGGGGTAAAGCAGCCGCCGGTCATCCGGTAGGGTTTTCCGGAGATTTGCTTCACCAGAGAGGAGAAGGGCTGACAGGGAGGATTGCCGATGTTCAGCCGGTTCATTCTCGCCTGGAGCGCCCGGTGGGCCTCCGGGTTTTCGGGGAGAGCCTCCTGAGAGACCACCTTGCGCACAAAGTCCCAGGTAATGTCCAGGGTGCTCTGGGCCCAGTGGGCGCCCACGGCGGTCTCCGTGATGCCGATGATCATATCCTGCTCCGGCAGAACGATGGTAAACTGACCCATGGCCCCGTCGGCCCGGTAGGCCCCCTTGGGAGTGCACATCCAGATCTGGAAGCCGTAGCCCAGGAAATTGTCCGTAGCCTCGGGATTGTTGGCGGATTCCGTAGCGGAGTCATTCTGGTTGGTAGTGGCGAGTTTTACATAGTCCTCCGCCAGAATCCGCTCCCCTTCCCACACGCCGCCGTCGGCGTACAGCTTCATCAGCCGGAAGTTGTCCTCGGTGGTGGCAAAGAGTCCGCCGCCGCCCACCTCCATGCCGTCGGCCATCCGCAGCCAGCGCAGATTCTCCGGATCAATGCCGATCTTATTGAACAGTCTGGGCGTCAGGTAGTCATGGAGCCCAAGGCCGGTTTTCTTCCGGACGATGGCACCCAGCATGGTGGAGCCGGTGGAGTTGTACATATAGGTAGTTCCCGGCTTGTGGTTCACGGGGGTGTGGAGGAACTCCCGAATCCAGTCGGGCCCGTTCATAGGCATGGTGTCCATTCCGCAGCCCATGCACAGCACATCCCGGATGGTAAGCAGCTTCAGATTCTCACTGGGATTCTCCGGAGCCTCCTCGGGAAAAATGTCAATCAGCCGTTCATCCAGCCGCAGAAGTCCCTCGGTGTAGGCGATGCCCACGGCGGTAGCGGCATAGGTTTTGGTGTGGCTCTGCAGTCCGTGACGGACATTGGGGCCGAAGGGCGCCCACCAGCCTTCCGCGCAGAGCTTTCCGTGGCGCATAATCATCAGGCCGTGCATCTCGGTCTGGCTGGCCTCCAGGGCATCCAGATAGCTCTGAATGTCCTCGCTGCGGATGCCCACAGCCTCCGGGGAGGCGGTATCAAAGGGTTTTCTGTAGTCCATTGTATTCTCTCCTTTATCCCTTGACACCGCCGACCACCATGCCCTTGATCAGCTCGCCCTGGATGGCGGGATACACCAGCAGGATGGGCAGAATGGCAATGATGGCGATGGCCATACGGGCACTTTCCGTGGGCAGGGACTGAGCCGCCAGCATGGCGGATTCCGTGGCCAGGTCCGAGGTTTTCAGGAACTGGATGCTGTCCATCAGCTTCTTCAGATATACCTGGATGGTATAGAGTTTGGGATTTGTCACATAGTACAAGCCGTTGGTCCAGTTGTTCCAGTAGCCCAGGGCCGCGAACAGTCCCACGGTGGTCATCACCGGCTTGGACAGGGGGACCATGATGCCGGTGTAGATCTGCATATCGTTGGCGCCGTCAATCCGGGCCGCTTCGATGATGGCGTAGGGGATGTTGGCATTGTAGTAATTGCGCACCATCAGCACGTTCATGGCACCCATCAGTCCGCCGGGCAGCAGATAGGCCCACAGCGTGTCCTTCACATGGAACAGCCGGGTCCAGACGATGTAGCTGGCCGTCATGCCGCCGTTGAACAGCATGGTAAAAAACAGGATGAACGCGAAGATGTTCCTGTACCGGAAATCCTTCCGGCTGAGGGGGTAGGCGAACAAGGACGTGAGAATCAGGTTTGCTGCGGTGCCCACCACGGTGACCAGGATGGTCAGACCGTAAGCCCGAGCGATGGTGGCCCGCTTCTTCCACAGGTAGGAATAGGCAGAGGTGGAGAACTCCTCCGGCCAGAACTTATAGCCATGGGTCAGGGAACCCTCGGAGGAGAAGGATACGGACAGCATCAGCAGGAAAGGCACCACGCAGTAGATTGCGAGCAGTGACATGAGCACCAGCGCCATGTTGTGGAAGGCCCGCTCATCCCGGATAACGGGAGCTTTTGTCTTTTTTGCCATGGTCAATCCTCCTTAGAACAGCGCGTTGTCCGGCTCTACCACCGACACCAGCAGATTGGAAGCAAGCACCAGTACGAAGCCGATCACCGCCTGGAACACGCTGGCGGCGGAGGACATACTGACATTGTTCAGCTCCAGCAGGGCCCGGTAGACATAGGTATCGATGGTCTGGGTGGTGCTGGAAAGCAGACCGTTGCCCAGGGGAACCTGGTAGAAAAGGCCAAAGTCCGAGTTGAAGATTCTGCCGATGGACATGAGCAGCATCAGGATGATCATGGGCTTCAGCATGGGCAGGGTGATGTTCCAGATCTGGCTCCACTTTCCGGCGCCGTCCAGCCGGGCGGACTCGTAAAGGCCCTTGTCAATGCCGCCGATGCTGGCCATGTAGATGATGGAGCTCTGTCCGGCATTCTGCCAGAAATGCACGATGGTCAGAATAATCGGCCAGTATTTGGCAGTATGATACCAGGCCACAGGCTGATTCTTGAAAATCGTGGTATTCAGGAAGCCGTAGGTCTCGCTGAGGAACGCATACACGATGAACGAAAGAATAACTGCGGAGACCATGGAAGGGAAGCAGATAATGGGCTGAATCACCTTTGCCGCCTTCCGGGAGGAAATCTCCGCCATGCAGATGGCAATGAACACGGCAATTACCAATCCCAGAGCGATCCAGGCCAGGTTATACAGCACGGTGTTGCGGATCATGACGAAGGCATCCTTGGTTTTGAACAGGTACTCAAAGTTGCTCAGGCCCACCCAATCGCTCTTCAGCAGGCCCACGGAGAAGTTGACCTTTTTGAAGGCGATCAGAATGCCGAACATGGGCAGATAGTTGTTGGCGATCAGGTAAACGAGCCCCGGAAGCATCATGAGGTACAGCGGAAGGGTGCGCTTGCGCTCCTCAGCACGCTTGCGCTTCTTCTGCTGCTTCAGAACATCGTTGTATTCCGGTTCCGAAACCGCAGGGGCAACAGGTTTTGACATACGCTTCACTCCTTATCCGGAAGCCCCGGCTTCTCCCCTCCGGAAGAACCCAGAAACTCCACAATATTCCTGTACATGCATATCCGTTTTCTCAGCCGCTTGAAAAATTGGTGTTTGTCGATTTCGTACACACTGCGTTCTTACTGTAGGGGAGCCATT
>CALYTB010000110.1 GCA_945486035.1 uncultured Clostridia bacterium | reverse complement strand
CGCACGACAGATAATTTAAATTGCCAATAGTGGCAAGGGTGTGCGTTCCCAGTTAACCGACCACATTCGCATATAAAATCTCAAATCTATAGGTTTGAATGATTCCGATTCGCACTACAATATTAACCACCCAGCACAATTTTTCTTTCAAGAAATTGCAGTTTTTGATATCCACGCTTTGGGAGCCGGAGCACCAAATTGGCGGCAGAATCGCTCAGGCCTAAAAACCCGTTGCGGCGCTGGCACTTTTTCTTCTTGACTTCGCCCCTGCTCTGGTCTAAAATAGCCTTTGACCACATGTTTGACCACATCTGAAAAAACTCCAACTGAATATCCGGGCTTAGCGAAGTTTGGTATCGCGCTTGGTTTGGGACCAAGAGACCGTGGGTTCAAGTCCCGCAGCCCGGACCAAAAGTCCAGATTCCGCTTATGCGGAGTCTGGACTTTTCTGTTTGTGTAAGCGAAACTCGAACAATGAGATGCAATGCGGACGAGCGTTGCCGCTGCCAGCTCAATGGCATCGAACCTCTATCTCCACCACAGGCGCAGATTCAAACAAGTCTTGCCACTCAAACCGCAATTGAACCCCAGCATTGATACAATCGATAATAGAATCCCCTCCTATTATCGTTTGCTCCTTGAAACACCGATAGTAATATGATATAATATTATTAACCAGATCTATATTGACAATCATTTTGCGCTGCATTATAGATATTAAGTAGAAATGGGGTACATGAATGGAACTGAAATCGCTAGATTGTCCAAACTGCGGTGCTTCTTTAGATGTCGAGGATGGGCTTGACACATTTTTCTGCAAGTACTGCGGTCATAAGATTTTGCTTGAAGGTCAAAGCCAAGTCGCTTATGAAGCTAAAGTGCGCGTAAAGCATATGGAACACCAGGAAAGACTACAAGATAAACGAGATTCACATGAACGCTTTAAAATGGAGTTTGAGCAAAAAGACCAAAGGAAAACCCTGTTGATTGTATTTAGCATTTTTTGTGCCATTATTGCATTCTGCTTAATTATTTCATTGTTTGGCAATGCTAGTGTAAAGAGGCAAGAACGCGAATTGCAGGCTATTGTTGACCAAATCATGATAGACATTGAAAACGAGGATTTTGCTGAAGCATATGTTAAGGCAAACTCATTGTATTGGGATGACAGTTGGACATCTAAAGGTGAAGAAAAATGGGATGCAACCAGAAAAGAAATTATTAAGCAGATAGAAGAAGCAGAGAAAAAAGCGACCGGAACAACATCCAACTCAACAGAAGATGCTTCCAGTGGATTTTTGGATTGGTTAAAATGATATTCCTCAGCAGGCCGTTCTATGTTATTTCTTAAAACTTCCTCGCGAAATTTGCACTTCCTATAAAGAACAAAACGTAGAAAGGAAGACCTACTATGGAGAAGAAAAAAGTTGATCTCGGCGCAGTTGCCGCTGGTGCCGGCAGAAACGCCATTGCTTTCCTTGGGAAAGCAAAAGATACCGTTGTAAAAGCAGTAGACCAGAATGACGACGGCTCCCTTGATTTGAAGGATGTATCCGCAATTGCCGAAACGATTGGCAACGCCGCAAAAAACACTGCTGCCGTCATTAAAGACAGCGCCGAATCCAGAAGCCGTGAGATGGAACTGAAAGCACTTCGCCCCATCTTCCTGGAGGACTTGGACAGTGCTGACTTTCTATTATCAAAGCTGATCCGTATTACTGACATCGATAAGAGGCACGCAGAAAGTGACGTATGCCAAGGTTCTATTGGCTACATTTCCGAGCAAAAAGAATTGCGCATTGTCAACATTTTCAGAGATAAGGTTGATGCTTTTGGGCTGTCCTTCTACCCGGATGTCGATAGCGAAGTATACTACGCTGACCCCAGCGACAGAGATAAGTACATCGCACTGGATGATTATTTCAGTTATTTGAAGGTAGCACGTGTCAATGAGCTGCAAAAAATCGCACAAGATTTGGGCGCAAAGCATTTTAGAGTAACATATAAGGAACAGAAAACATCCTTTTCCAGAAATGCCGTCAAAGCCAAAGGCAATGCGAAAGTCCCCAGTGGAACAATCACCGCTGATGCAGAACATGATCTTTCTGCATCAGCTGTTTCCAATGTTGAGGTTGCGGCGGAAATGCAATGCCTTGGTCACGCGCCCACAGAGCCGAAACTCTGTTATCTTCAGAGGGAACCCAGTATTCAATCACTGATTACTCTGAGAATGGACAAAACTTCCCCCATGCTGCACCAAAAGTACACGCTGAAACTCAGCAATTCCTCTGGAATCAAGGAAAAGGATGCCGTCAAAATTGATGCCGCTCTGAAAGCCATGAAGATATCCGGCAATACCACGGTCATCAACGAAGCGCAAAATGAATCCCGCAGATTCTTTGAATACGAAATCGATTTCTGATGTCATTCCAAAAATGCAGGCTCCGCAAACTTGTGGGGCCTGTTCTTCTATCGCCACATGTTTTCCGCTCTGCAGCTAATACTAAGCCCCAAGGAGTGATGATTATGGATGGACAGGAACTTCCGAAGCAGACATTGGATCAGATTCCACAGGCAAATGCCAACGCGAAACGCATCGTAGGGCTTGTGAAGGAAGGCGGCAGGATCACAGGATGCAAGCTGTCCGATGAAACCTTCGTTTCCAAATCGGAAGCCGTTTCCATGGCGAAGCAGGGACAGATCGCGGGCGTGGGCATTGCCCACCAGGGAGATACCGAATACCTGAAATCCATCCCCGATGGCACCGAAAATAACAATCTGGGAAATCTGCCCTCTGTTTCCCCGGAGCAAAAGATGTAAGCGAAACCGCCAGCTTTCGTGATGAAAGCTGGCGGCCTTGGCATTTTTCAGATACAGTGTCTAATATTCCGTTGCAAGATCTGCTTCGGAGATATCATATTCTTCCAGAAACTCCTTCAGATCGCCGCCGTTTCGGATCAGCATAACCTCACTGAATTTTCCCGTGTGGATATTCTTGAACCCAGCGACCTGCTCTCCTGTGCAGATACTCGATCGGATCACCGGCTTCAGATTCTCCCGGTCATAGGCGCACTTTTTCGCTTTCCTTCTAAACATAGGATCCACACTCAGAATTCTATGGTTTCGGGTGCGGAGGTAAAAGAGGAAAAGGTCGCGGTGGCGTTTTTGAAGTAGAACACCTGGGTATTGCCGTCGTTTTCGTCGTACATTTTCCGCAGACTGGGATAGGCATCCAGCATGGATTTCCGGGCTTCCACACGGTCATCCTCCACCAGCTCCCCCGCAATACGCACCCATGTGCCATTGTGGAATGCGCAGATCTCAGCCTTGGGGTTGGCCATCAGCTGCCTGGAAACGGGCTTTATTTTGCCCGTCTGGATGTACAGTCTGCCCTCAAAAATGTGGGCGGTGCCAAAGGGACGAACCCGTGGCTGGTCGCCCTCCACGGTTGCCAGATAGTAGGTTCCCGCGTCTTTCAGAAACTTGCATACACGTTCCATGGTATTACCTCCGTTTTTTCTTCCATCATACTCCCAATCGCCGTCTATGTAAAGCCGCAAATGAAATATTGGCTTTTCTTTGCTTTGTCTGCCGCATATCAAAGCTTGCATCCCTGCAGTTTTTTCGGTATTCTGTTCCCAGAAACATCGAGGAGAGAGAACATGGGCTATTTCGCCGTTATCGACACAGAAACCAACTGGGCAGATCAGGTTATGTCCATCGGCACCGTCATTGCGGATGCGGACACCTTCCAACCGGTTGCCGCCAAATATCATATTCTGCCCGAGGAATGCGCTGTGGGCGGTATGTTCTACGACGCTCTGTTTTTGGACACCCCGGCGAAACCCATTCTGTGTACCCGGGAGGAGGCTATGGTAGATTTGTCCGGGTGGCTGTCCCGGTACGGTGTGGCTTCCCTGTTCGCCTACAACGCAGGCTTTGACCGAAATCATCTGTCGGAGCTGCGGTGTTTTGACTGGTACGACATCATGCGCATTGCAATTTACCGCCAACACAACCCAAAAATCCCCGCCTGCGCCGACTGCTACAGTACCGGGCGCATGAAGCGGGGCTATGGTGTGGAGTCCATGCTCCGTATGCTTTCCGGGAATTGTACATACCGGGAAACCCATAACGCGCTGCACGATGCCCTGGATGAATTGGAGATCGTCCGGCTGCTTGGGCACGGAATCCACGAATATATTCTGCTGTAAATCGCTGTGGGGTGACGAAACCGTCGCCCCACATTTTATACCTTTGCTCTCAATTTCTCCTTCTCCGCTGCGATTTCCTGTTTCATTTTCTCGATCATGGCAGCAAGTTTTACTTCACACTCCTCGCGGGTCTGTGCGTAGACATTCCGGGAGATTCGCTTACCCTGGGCTTCTCTGGGGGAGTATTTTCCTTCCCAGAGGTGGTCGTTAATCTGGTACAGACAGCCTGTCCCGCTTTTGCGGTTACGGTATAATTACGGCAAACCGGGAAAGCCTTGAATTACCAACGGTTTTGGGGATTCTTCCATCTGATTATTCGTTCTTTTCCAACCCGAAAAATCAAGCAGAATGCAGGCAAATTTTTGTAGGTACCATTTCCACTATCAAAATGCTTTGCGACGGATTGCGTATCACGATTGACGAATTCTTCCATTCGGAAATCTTCATTGACCTGGAACAGGAAATCAAATGAAACCATCTGGGATTTGGTTTCCAATTCCCAGACTTTTTGACACCCTTTTCAATTCCGTTTTCAGTTGGCAGCCTCGCACCAGCGGGCAATATCGGCAATCAATTCCAGCGGAATCGGCTGGTTCAGCGGCAGACGAATCGTCCCCTTGCTGGTGGGATATGGGGTCAAGCGCTCAGCAAAGGCCTCCACTGCTTCGGGACCGGGATACAACCCGATATGCTTTTGGGATGCCGCAAACTGAATCAGGTTGCGCCCCTTCCAGAAAGTTGGCATACTCCAGGAGATTTTCTCCTTTGCCTCAGGAATCGCCCAACGGATGGTTTCCTGAAGCTGCCGCAGGCGCGGCTGTACTTCCTCCGGCTGCTCCCGGATATACTCCTCGATGGTCTTGGGCACTTTTCCGCAGTAATGGCTCTGATTGATATTACGGAAATTCCTTCCGCATTTCGGGCACATCCACATGGCTGTCACCTCATGATTTTCTCCATCGGCTTTCCCTTGGCCAGCTCGTCTACCAATTTGTCAAGATACCTTATCTCCCGCATCAGGGGATCCTCAATGGTCTCCACCTTCACGCCGCAGACAGAGCCCGTGATTTTCTTTCGCGCGGGGTTCATCGCCGGGGCATTTTGGAAGAAATCGCCGTAAGTGATATCCGAATTCAGCAATTCTTCCAGCTGGCCATTTGAATACCCCGTCAGCCACGCGGTAACCGCATGCACCTCATCCCGGCTGCGCCCCTTCCGCTCCGCTTTCGCAATCAGCATGGGGTACACCCTGGCAAAGGACATGGCAAATACTTTTTCGTTGGTCATTTTATCCTCCCTTTTGTGTCCGAAAACGCTGCAGCTTCCAGAATCCAGCCCAGCAGCTCTTCGTCGATTTCATCCGGCGTTCCCACCATCACATGATGGGTCCATCTGCCAGGGTAGGGTTCGGTGGCCGCATCGATTCTGGGGGATTCCTTGCGGCAGCCCAGCCCGAAGGTGACCGTCATCCAGACCGCTGGACGGTCTTTTGCCCTCCGGCAGGGGTTGAAGGACACGAACGCAAAGCCCCGCCTGTTTGCAAAGGTAATCTGTGTCTTTGCCGCCTTGATCTTCACATCAGGAATCCGGGTCAAAATCGCGTTTTCCAACCGTTCATAGATCGGCAGCGCATCCACACGATCCCCAAAGAAGAATAATACATCGTTGTCCATCTTTCTGAATTACTCTCCTAAACGTAGTTTTATTACGCAGTGCACACAGAAGCAGTAGAACAGGCACATTTCTCATCGTGCTGGCTCTTCTGAACAAATTCCGCAATTGCCTCAGCCGTGAACCTGATCTGCTCAGCCGGAGAAATGAAGGCTTTCCCATCACCAGACTGCGGTCCGTAGCTGCCGAAGCATGCGTGGTTTCCGCCGGGAATGACGATTTCCACCCCGTTCTCAGGCAGATTCCCCCGATCCCGTTCATATTTTTCCATGTTCAGTACGCCATCTTCGGAGCCATAGACGGAAAGCACATCCAATCCCGAATCCGCTAAGTCCGCTGTGGAATACGCTGCCAGCAGCACCAGCCCTTTGAGCGCCTTCGCGTGCTTCCGCGCATAGCTTGCCGCCATGCTGCCGCCCAAAGAATGACCGCCTATGTACCAGCTCTCAATCTCCGGGAATTGCTCCTGAATACCTTCCGCGGCGTTTGGGTTCAGTACCGCCAGATTGCAGGGCATTTGTATGAGAACGCAGAGCACGTCCCGCTCTGCCAGTGCCAGCATGAGCGGCGCATAGGAGGTGTATTCCACCTTCCCGCCAGGGTAAAACAGGAACCCTGCTATGGGATTTTCTGGAGAAAACACTGTCATATTGTCCTTCTTATCAACGGAAACCACCCCGCTGCCAGCCATTGCCGTAACTGCCGTGCCGTCTGCGCAATAGGAATCGCTGACATACACACAGCACCCAACCACCAGTGCCAGCAATACCGCCGCGAGACCGATTGCAATCCTGTTCCGTTTTCTCATACGCCCCCTCCTTATCCTGCTAATAGAATACCACAGGGACTTTTCTTTGTCTACAGCATTGCAAATGACCTTGCCATGAAAAACGCTGTCATTACCATAAAATGGCCTCAATGAAAAAGCTTGTGTGTTTGCGTATTCCCTCTCCTTGCCCACATTCCCCGAGGCTCCGGATGCACGAATTCCCCAGTTATTTGACAGTTCCTTCTGTAGGGGGCGGTCATGTGTCAAGAGTAACATGGTATACACCAGTGCAAGGACATGGTATACA
>CALYTB010000109.1 GCA_945486035.1 uncultured Clostridia bacterium | reverse complement strand
AGCAACCGGCCCATGATCGTGGCGGCCAACAAGTGCGACCTGCTGCCCCCGGACAGCGACAATCTTGCCAGGCTCCGCGCCGTGGTGGAGGCCGCGGGCTGTGAGTTATACGAAATCAGCGCAGGAACCACCCAGGGCACCAAAAACCTCATGCGGGTGGTGGCGGAGCGGCTGCGCACCCTGCCTCCCGTGACGGTCTACGAGCCGGAGTATGTCGAACCCGGCGCCGAGACGGTAAATCCCGAGGACTTCATGATCGAGCACGAGGGCAGCACCTGGCTGATCACCGGCGAGTGGCTTTCCCGGCTGGTGGAGAACATCAATTTCGACGACTACGAGTCCCGGAACTATTTTGACCAGCAGCTTCACAAATGCGGCCTCTTCGCCCGATTGGAAGAAATGGGCATCCGGGACGGGGATACCGTGGATATCTACGACCTGGAATTCGAGTATATGCGGTAAAAAATTCTATACACACCTGCTGTAGGGGCGGCTATCAGCCGCCCGAAGCGTCGGATAATTGGATATGTTCGGATACAACGGACAGGTTCAGAATCGGAGGGATTCGGGCGGCTGATAGCCGCCCCTACAGAGGCGTTGTAAATTGTAACCATGTTTGTGGCCGGTTTTTCTACGGAAATTCATTTGCCATTTTCGACTTTTTTGGATATAATAAAGGAGCTGCTGCGGCGGCTCCATTATTTTTGGGGAGAGATGGGGAAATGATCCGGAATTTGAATCAGGTAAGCTTTCAGCGCTACGGCGCCGTGCTCTCCGAGCGCACCAAAAACGGCAGAAGCGGGGAAACCGTCCGGCAGCTGGAGCTGGGGGGCATCCCCGGAGAGGCGGAGGTGTTCCGGGCAAAATCCGAGGTGCGGCTCCGCAGCGACACGGTTCTGGCGGTGCTCTCCGTGAGCCTGGACGGGGAGCGCTATGAGCATTTCTACCTGGACAAGCCCGCGGCGCTGAGCCGTGGGGTCCTCTTTGCCCTGAGCCCCTTTGTCAGCAGGGCAACGGTGACCATGTCCTACGCCCAGGAGCCGGAAAATCTGGGCAAGCGCACCATGGAGCACCTGCGGCTGGAACACCGGCAGCGGGTGGAGGGGATCTACACCTTCTTTTACCAGGAAAAGGAGCAGGGCTTCCTGTTCCCGGGAGAGTCCCATCCCATGCCGGAGCTGACCTATGTGGATCGGGGGGAGCTTCACAGCGTGGTGGACGGAAAGGATCTGCTGCTGAAACAGGGGGATCTGGTGTTCTACGGCCCCAACCAGTGGCACATGCAGTACGCGGACATCGGGGTGGCGCCCCGGTTTGTGACCATTTCCTTTGACGTGGGGGGCGGGGACCTGACTCCGCTGCTGAACCGCAGCTTCACTGCCACCCCGAACATGACCCGGCTGCTGGAGCAGATGCTTATCGAGCAGGAGCGGATGGATCTGTTTTCGAGGGATATTATCCTGTCCCAGCTGAATCTGCTGCTGCAATATCTGCTGCGGGACGCGGCGGGCTCCGGGAACCGGAAGCTGCAAACCGTCAACGCCGTCCACAGCGAGAACGAGATCATCCGCAGGGCCCAGCAATATATCACCACCCACATCCGGGAGAAGCTGTCGGTGCCCATGGTGGCGCAGCAGGTGGAGGTGAGCCCCAGCTACCTCACGGCCCTGTTTCATAAGAATCTGCAGATCTCTCCCGGCGAGTACATCCGCCGGATCAAGCTCCAGGAGAGCAAGCAGATGATCCGGGAGAACAATCTGACCTTCACGGAGATCGCGGCTCAGCTGCAATACTCCACGGTCCACCATTTCTCCCGGCAGTTCAAGGAAAAATTCGGAATTACCCCTACGGAGTACGCCAAATCCGTAAGGTGAGAACAGGTGAATTGACAATTGAGAATGACGGTATTCTCACGGGACGGATTCGGTAAATTGGGAGTTTGATGATTGCGCATACACTTCGTTCCTGCTGTAGGGGAGCCATTCATGGCTCCCGTTGCGCAGTACGTTTTCGCCGAAATGCGGAGAAAATCGGAACATTTCACTGCCGGGAGGCATGAATGCCTCCCCTACAGTAAAAACGTGGAGTGTTCGGAAATCTACAAACACCAGTTTATCGATTTGCGCATGGGAAACAGGAGGCAAGCGGATGGAGATACGGGTATTATGCGTGGGCGACGTGGTGGGGGCTCCGGGGATAGAGCGGGTCCGGCGGAGTCTGCGCAAGCTCAAAAACAGCCTGGGGGCGGATTTCGTCATCGTCAACGGGGAGAATGCCAGCGTGGTGGGCATCACCCCGGACCAGGCGGAGGATATATTGGATGCCGGGGCGGATGTAGTCACCCTGGGCAACCACTCCTTCGGTAAGCGGGAGATTGTGCGGTTTCTGGAGGACTCGGACCGGATTCTCCGGCCTGCCAACTACGCGCCCCAGGCCCCCGGCAGGGGCTGGGCGGTTTACGACACCCGGTTCGGGGAGGTGGCGGTCATCGACCTGATCGGCCGGTGCGCCATGGACTACACCCCGGACAATCCCTTCCTGCTGGTGGAAAAAATACTGAAAAAGATCACCGCGAAGATCATTCTGGTGGAGATGCACGCCGAGGCCACCTCGGAAAAGCTGGCCATGGGGTATCTGCTGGACGGGAGGGTCAGCGCGGTGTGGGGCACCCATACCCATGTGCCCACGGCGGATGCACGGGTGTTTCCCAAGGGGACGGGCTATGTGACGGATCTGGGCATGACCGGGCCCCGGGAATCGGTGCTGGGCATAAGGCCCGACCTCTCCATCGCCAAGTTCCGAGGGGATCTGACGGAGCGCTACCGCTGGGCCGACGGCCCAACCAAGCTGGAAGGGGTGCTCTTTACCATCGATGCCTCCTCCGGCAGATGCCTCCGGGCGGAAAGGATTGACCAATGGGATTGAAGCTTCTCCACAGCGCCGATTGGCACCTGGATTCCCCTTTCCGGGGGTTCGACCGGGAGCGGGGCGAGCTGCTTCGCCGGGAGAGCCTGGAGCTGCCCGGGAAAATCGCGGACATCTGCCGCCGGGAGGGCTGCGATTTGCTGCTCCTGGCGGGGGACATTTTTGACGGCAGGCCCACAAGGGAATCCCTGGATGCTCTGAAAAATGCCCTGGAGGAGGCGGCGGTTCCCGCGTTTCTCACGCCGGGCAACCACGATTACGGCACCTTTTGGCAGACGGAGCGATGGCCCGGGAATCTGCACGTCTTTTCCGGGGACTGGGAAAGCGTTCTTCTTTCGGACTTAGACTGCCGGGTCTGGGGCGCGGGCTATACCCGGATGGACAGCCCGGGGCTGCTGGAGGGCTTTTCCGCCCAGGGGCCCGAGAAGTACCAAATCGCCCTGGTTCATGGGGATGCCGTGACTCCCGGCTCCCCCTACTGCCCCGTGACGGCGGCCCAGGCGCGGCAAAGCAATCTCAAGTACCTGGCGCTGGGCCATGTGCACCAGGCCGGGTCAACCCGGGCGGGGGATACCCTCTGCGGCTGGCCCGGGTGCCCCATGGGCCGGGGCTGGGACGAAACCGGGCAGAAGGGCGTGTACATCGTGAATGTGGCGGACCGGGCGGAAATCACCTTCCGGGCCGTCCCCGGCATTCGCTTTTATAAAATGGAGATTCCCGCCGAGGAGCTGGAGGATCGGCTCCCGGCGGGGCAGACCCGGGACTTTTACCGCGTTACCCTCACCGGAGAGGGGGAGGGGGAAATCAGCCTTCCCGGAATCCCTAACCTGTGGCTGAACGATCAGCGCAGCTGCCCCGGGGATCTGTGGGCGCTGGCCGGGGAGGATACTCTGGAGGGGGTGTATTTCCGGATGCTGCGCTCCCAGGCGGAGGCCGGGGATACCGCCGCGGCCCTGGCCGCCCGGATCAGCCGGGACCTGCTTATGGGTAAGGAGGTGGCGCTGCCGTGAAGATTTTGCAGATGACGGCCACCTTCGGCAAGCTGGAGCACGAAACCCTTCGCCTGGAGCCGGGGCTGACGGTGATTCAGGCTCCCAACGAGTGGGGCAAGAGCACCTGGTGCGCCTTCCTGTGCGCCATGCTCTACGGCCTGGACACCCGGGCCAAGTCCACAAAAGGCAGCCTCGCGGACAAGGAGCGCTATGCCCCCTGGTCGGGAAGCCCCATGGAGGGGCGGCTGGAAGTCGAGTGGCAGGGAAGACCCATCACCATCGAGCGCCGCACCCGGGGCCGGGTGCCTCTGGGGGAGTTTCGGGCCTACGAAACCGACTCGGGAATCCCCGTGCCGGAGCTGACTGCCGCAAACTGCGGGCAGATGCTCACCGGGGTCGAGCAGTCCGTATTCCGCAGGGCGGGCTTTCTCCGGCTGGCGGATCTGCCCGTGACCCAGGACGAGGCTCTGCGCCGCAGGCTCAATGCCCTGGTGACCGCCGGGGACGAGAGCGGGGAAACCGCCCTTCTGGAGCAGAAGCTCCGGGATTTGAAGAACAAATGCCGCTACAACCGCTCCGGGCTGCTGCCCCAGGCGGAGGAGCAGCGGCGGGAACTGGAAGGGAAAAAGCAGGAGCTGGAGGCCCTGGCCCGGCAGCGGGAGGAAATCCTTTGCCGTCTGGGGGAGCTGGAGCAGACCCAGCAGGCCCTGGAAAACCACCGGGCTGCCCTGAGCTATGCCGAAGCCCGGCAGGTGGAGCAGCTGCGGCTGCAGGCCCAGCGGGAGCTGGAGCTGGTTTGCGCCCGGCGGGAAACTCTGGAGGCGCTGCATCCCGACGGCGAGGAGGCCCGGCGGAAGCTGGATGCCCTCCAGGCCATCCGGGAGGAGTGGCGGGTGCTGCGGCTGGAGCGGGAGCGGACACCCCGCCGGGACACGGTGCCCCCGGCCTTCCTCCGGTACGGGGCGGAACGGAATCTGGAAGCGGATGCCGCCCGCTACACGAAGCTGAAGCCCCTTACGGTGCTGTGTGCCCTGGGTGCCCTGACGGCGCTGATGGCCGGTGCCGCACTGGCGGTCTGGGGCTGGCCGGTGCCCGGGGGGATTTTCCTGGGCGCGGGGGTTCTGGGTCTGGCGGGGGCGCTGTGGTGCGCTGTCCGGGCCGCGGTTCTGCGGCGGGAATATGGCTCCGGGAGCCCGGAGCAGTGGCGGCGTGATTTGGAGCAGTACGGTCGGGCCTGCCGTCTGGAGGAGCGAAGCGCCGCGGTGCGCAAGCGTGCCGAGGAGCTCTGGGGCCACATCCCCCCGGAGGAAGCGGAAGGGGTGTGGCGGAAGGAAGTGGAGCTTCAGCGGGATCTGGACAGTGCCCGCTCTGAGGAGCGGCGGTGCCGGGACCGGCTGGCCGCTCTGGGCCCGGCCCAGGATACGGCACCGCCTGTCCCGGAGGACAGCCTGACCCTAAATCGGGAGGAAACGGAAGCGGCCCTGGCGGAAACGGCCCGGGAGCGGGGACGGCTTCAGAATCTGCTGGGCCAGTGTCAGGGAGCGATGGAAGCCCTGGGCACACAGCGGCGGCTGGACGAGCAGATCACCGGGGTGAACCGGCGGATTCGGGCGCTGGAGGATACCTACAACGCCCTGAGCCTGGCCCTGGACACCCTGAGCCGGGCCCGGCAGGAGCTTCAGCGGCGGTTTGCCCCCCGGATTACCCGGCGTGCCGGGGAGCTGATGGTCACGCTGACACAGGGCCGGTATGAAAGGCTCAGCTGGGGGGAGGATTTCTCCCTGGCTACGGGGGCCGTGGGGGAGGACACCCTGCGCAGCGCCCTGTGGCGCAGCGACGGCACGGCGGACCAGCTGTATCTGGCGCTGCGGCTTGCGGTGGCGGAGGAGCTGACCCCCGATGCCCCGCTGATTCTGGACGATGCCCTGGTGCGCTTTGACGACAAACGGCTGGAATCGGCCCTCGGGCTTTTGCAGGAAGAAGCGGAACATCGCCAGGTGATCCTCTTCACCTGCCAGAGCCGGGAGAAAGAGCTGCTGAAAGCCATGCAGCGGGATTGAACAGAGCGGGGAATTGTTGCTTGAAAAGCTTTGAATGCACTGCATTCTTACTGTAGGGGAGCCATTCATTTGAATTATGGAATGATTGCCACTGGCAATCATTGTAATTCTGATTCGCTGCGCGGAGCACCACTCCCGGCGGTACAATGTTCCGTAATCCATAGGCATTTCGGCGAAAACGTACTGCCCTACGGGAGCCATGAATGGCTCCCCTACAGTAGAATTTGGGCGTTTTTGATCATTCTGAAAGGATACCAGATTGTCAATTACCAATTGTCAATTCTCAATTCGGCGAAGCCGCTAAACAACAATTTCTCGCTGCGGTGCGAAAGTGGAAACATTCTGTGAAACAAGGGAGATCATACATGAACAAGGGAATCTTTTATTGTGTGGGTGTGGGGCCGGGGGACCCGGAGCTGATGACTTTTCAGGCGGCCCGGATCATCCGGGAGTGCCCGGTGGCGGCGCTGCCCGCAAGCGGCTCCGGGGAGAATGCCGCCGGGAAAATCGCCGGGGACCTGCTCCGGGATAAGGAGCTGCTGCTGTGCGATATGCCCATGACCCGGGACGTATCTGCCCTGAACGCGGCTCATGCCGAGGCTGCCCGTCAGGTGGCAGAAAAGCTGGACCAGGGGTTTTCGGTGGCCTTCCTCACCCTGGGGGACCCCTCCATTTACGCAACCCCAATGTATCTGCACCATATTCTGAAAGCCCAGGGCTACGAAACCCGGATGGTTCCCGGGGTGCCCTCCTTCTGTGCCGTGGCTGCGGCGCTGGACGTGTCGCTGTGTGAGCGTTCGGAGCGGCTGCAGATCATCCCTGCCTCCTACCCCGATGCCGGGGAGGCCCTGAAGGAGCCGGGGAACAAGGTGCTGATGAAGTCCGGCAGGAGCATGGGCAAGGTCCGCGCCCAGATTGACCGGCAGCGGTTCGATGCCATGGCTGTGGAATGCTGCGGCATGGAGGGGGAGCGGATTCACCATAGCCTCGATACCCTGGAGGAAACCGCCAGCTATTTCAGCGTGGTGGTGGTGAAGGAGAAGAAGGGGTAAGTGCTTCGCAGTGCGACAAATTGTTGTTTAGGCTATCGGCTTTAGTAAGCATACCACAAGATATAGATCATC
>CALYTB010000108.1 GCA_945486035.1 uncultured Clostridia bacterium | reverse complement strand
GTCATTGCACAACTTGTATACCATGTTACTACTCTGTACATCATGACCGCACCGCTCCGGTTGGATGACTGAGAACTTCCGTTTTACGGTATATTTTCGAGCTGGGTAGCGTTAGGTGGGCGGCGCGGCATGATAAGCGCCCTACAGAGCGTGCGCGACAAACAACAATTTCACGATCTGCTTATTAAAGCCGATAACCTGAATAATAATTTGTCGGGCAGTTGAGAATAACCGATAAGCACATTCATGTAAATACCATAGAAAAAGCACCGGGACCACATCCCGGTGCTTTTCCTGTATTCTCCTTTTACAGAACGTGAACGCTTTCCTTGTCAAAGGCGATATAGGCCTGTTCTCCAACGGCGTATATACGCTTATTCTTGGGATTGAAGTCCGTAATCTTCACGAGAGTATCCCCCACCATCACATGGTAGTTCTGGTAGGAGCCCATGAAGCAGGACACAATAACGGTGCAGGGCAGTTGGCCCTGCTCTGCGAGAACCGCGGACTCCGGTCGGAGCACCAGGGTACAATCGGAACCCTGAGCAATGTCCCTCACGCCTGTAACCTCCACCGGGATGTCATTGACCAGAACCGTTCCCTCGTTTCGATCCTTCCGTGTCAGCGGACCCCGGAGGAAGTTGGCCTCCCCGATGAAGTCCGCCACAAATTCGTTGGCCGGGTGGTAGTAGATCTCCTGGGGGGTGCCGATCTGGGCCACCACGCCCTTGTTCATGATGATGATCTGGTCAGACAGGGCCATGGCCTCGGACTGGTCGTGGGTCACATAGATGGCGGTGATGCCCGCCTCCTGTTGAATCCGGCGAATCTCCGTGCGCATGGTTACCCGAAGCTTGGCATCCAGGTTGCTCAGCGGCTCATCAAACAGCAGTACACCGGGCTCCAGCACCAGGGCACGGGCCAGGGCCACCCGCTGCTGCTGGCCGCCGGAGAGCTGGTTGGTCATCCGCTCCTCCATGCCCTCCAGGCCCACCAACTTGAGAATCTTGGTGACCTTCTCCCGGATGGTGGCTTTGTCCAGCTTCCGCAGCTTCAGGCCGTAGGCTACGTTGTCATAGATATTGTAATGGGGCAGCAGGGCGTAGCTCTGGAACACCATGGCGGTGTCCCGCTTGTTGGGGGTCAGTGCGTTGATGGGCTCACCGCCCAGGTAGATTTCTCCCTCGTCCGGGCTTTCAAAGCCCGCGATCATCCGCAAGGTTGTGGTTTTGCCGCAGCCGGAGGGGCCAAGCAATGTCACGAAGGAGCCCGGAGTGATTTCCAGGGAAGTATCCTTCACCGCATAGAAGTCCTTCCCGGTTTTGGGGTCCTTATAGATTTTTGAAATATGCTCCAGGCGCACGCCTTTTTTCTCTTTTGCCATATTATTGAGCCTCCTTGATTTTCCGGCTGGTTCCGAAATATTTGATAACCAGGTTCATCAGCAGCACCGAGCCATAGGTAATAGCAATCAGGATGGTGGCGAACGCGCAGGCGATGCCGTAAGAGCCCTTCTCCGCAAACTCGTTGATCTGCACGGTAATGAGCAAAAACTGCGGCGTTACCAGAAGGATGATGGCGGAGATGGCGGTAATGCTGCGCACAAAGGCAGTCACCAGGCCGCTTAGGAAGGAATCCTTGATCAGGGGCAGTGTCACCGTCATAAACACCTTGAAGCTGTCCGCGCCCATGTCGTAGGCCGATTCCTCAATGCTCTTGTCAATCTGGCGCAGGGCGGAAATGCCGCTGCGGGTGCCCGTAGGCAGGGAGCGCACCACAAACACGATGATGAGAATCGCCGCGCTTCCGTAGATGCCCTGCAAAAAGCCCGTTCCGAACACGCCGTTGACAAAACCCCGGATATAGCCGATGCCCAACACCGTGCCGGGAACCGCCATGGCCAGCATGGATACGAATTCAATAAAGCCCTTTGCCTTGAATTTCCGCTTTACCACCAGATACGAGATAATCATGCTCAGCAGCGCCGTAATAGGTGCGGAGGCCATGGACAGCAGGAAGGAATCCCGGAATGCTTTCAGCCCCTTATACTTCGTAAACACCAGTTTGAACCATTTGGTGGTCAGGGAGAAATCATAGCCCCAGGTTTTGAACAGTGCGCCAAAGGGCACGCAGATGTACATCAGAATCACGAACAGCGCAATGCCGGAGCAGAGAATGGACAACGGAACCGTCACGGACCGGTCCTCAATAGGCATTCTGGCCCGTGAGGCCTTGCCGGTGAGGGTGGCGGCGGTTTTCTTCTCCAGGACATACTTCTGCACCAGATACATGGCCAGTGTGATGGTCAGCAGCACCACGGCCATAGCCGCAGCACCCTGCTTGTCATAGGCGCCGGTAATCTGCAGATAGATGGTTGTGGCCAGGGTATCATAGGAGCCGCCGATAATCATGGGGTTGGCAAAATCCGCGATGGACTCGATAAAGGTCACTAAGAAGGCGTTGCCGAGGCCCGGGAGAATCAGGGGCAATGTCACGCTGGTGAACACCTTGAGCCGGGAAGCGCCCATATCCCGGGCCGCCTCCTCCAGGCTGGGGTCGATGTTCTTCAGCAAGCCCTTGAGCATCATGTAGCACACCGGGAAGAAGGTCAGCGACTGGACGATGACAATGCCCCAATAGCCGTAAACACTGTTATCATAGATATGCAGCAGATACCGGGTGATGATCCCCGCTTTGCCAAAGAGCATAATCATGGACAGTGACAGCACGAAGGGAGGTGAAACCACCGGCAGCATGGAAACCACTTGAAAAAGCCCGCCCATAAACCGGGTGCGGACCTTCACATACACCTCCACATAGGCAAACAGCAGACCAACCAACGTGGAAAGAATGCCCACGGTCAGCCCCACCTTCAGCGTGTTGGTAATGGCGGTACGGAAGGATTTCATCTGGAAAATGCGTTGGAAAATAGTGTCTGTCAGCCCGGTGTCCGGACCGTAGACGCTGTCCACCAGCAAGATTGCCAGAGGGTACAGGATAAACAACGTCAGAAAAGTAATCAGCACCACAATGGTGGTGACCATGATGGGATCGGCAAGCAGCTTCTTCCGGTCCAAAGCCGCGCCCTGGCGGGTAGCCATCCGGAGACTCCTCCTTTCTGTGGAAACGGAAAAAAATGGGGGATGGAGGTGTGCCTCCATCCCCCGCAAATGTACGAACAGGAATCCTTACTCGGTCTTAAAACGGTCGTCGCCGCCGCCCAGAGCATTCATGACCTCTTCAATGTAGGTCTTAATATTCTGCTTAGCATCCTCGAAGTCATAGTCCATCACGTTCTCGGGGTCCAGGCCGAACTCTGCGGCAACAGCGGGCTGCTCGGCGTTGTCCAGCACCAGGAACTGATAGGAGCCGTTGTCCTTGGCCAGGTTGACGCAGTCGGGGCTCAGAGCAAACTCGATCCACAGCTTGGCAGCGTTGGGATGCTGGCAGCCCTTGAAGATGGCGGTGGCGCCGATCTCGAAGGAGGTGCCGCTGGAGGGGATAATCAGCTCAATGTTGCCGTAGCCGTTGTCCACGATCTGGGTGATGCCGTCATGCAGGAAGCCGATGCCGATGACGCACTCGCCGGTGCCCACGTTCTTGGAGGGGCCGGAGCCGGACTTGGTGTAAACCTGCACGTTCTTGTCCAGGTCCACCAGGTACTGAATGCCCTCGTCATGGCCGTACTTCTGAATCATGGTATTGATAACCAGCTTGGCTGTACCGGCGGTATTGTAGTTGGACAGCCAGATCAGGCCCTGATACTCGGGCTTGGTCAGGTCGGCCCAATCCTTGGGAGCCTCCAGGTTCAGTCTGGCCAACTCATCCTTATTGACCATAAAGCCCAGGATTCCCTTGTAAATACCGTACCAGTAGCCATCAGGATCCCGATAGGCGCTGCCCAGCAGATGGGAGGCGTTCTTCGCCTCGTAGGCTTCCAGCAAGCCCTCCGCAGCGCAGACGTTGTAAGGATCGGTGGTGCCGCCGAACCAGACGTCACCGGAAGGCGTGCCTTTCTCTTCCTCGACCTTACTCTGCACCTCACCGGTGGACAGGCGCTGATACTGGGTCTCGATTCCGTAGAGCTCCTGGAACTTCTCACAGGCGGCTGCCAGGTACTCCTCCTCGCAGGAGCCATAGACCACAAGCTTGCCCTCGGCCTTGGCCGCGGCGATCAGCTCTTCCATCTCGTCCACCGGGGCAGCGGGAGCAGCATCCGTGGCGGCGGGAGCAGCATCCGTGGCAGCAGGAGCGGGATCCGGGGTTTTCTTCTCGGAGCTGCTGCAACCGGCAAACAGGCCCAGAACCATCAGTATGGTCAGGATGATTGCTAAATACTTTTTCATTTTGCATTCCTCCATTGTGAATTTTGGGAATGAGATGATTATACAACTCTTACAATCATATGTCAACATTATATGTATGTTTTATTTATGATCCATAATTCCGACACAAAGACGGCTCCCACGGAAGGTTTCGCCCATGGGAGCCTGTTTTCAGTTTCTCACACCGTGATGGAACCCCGGACTGTTTTCACACAGAGGGAGGAAGGTGTACCCGTTGTCCAGTCCCCAGCGGATGACCCCTTCCACAGCCTCCACGCTGTAGGCGTGGATATCATGCTGCAATACCACGGACACCCGGTTTCCAAGGACACCGGAGATGATGTTTTCGCGCACCTTGTTGGCGGTTTTCGCGCCTCCGGCATCGTTGCTGTCCACATTCCAGTCAAAATACTGGAACCCCGCATCCTGAACCGCCTCCGTCAGCAGGGTCATGATGCCCGGATTGGGACAGCTGATGGTGTTGGAACTACCCCCGGGAAAGCGCATCAGGGTGGTGTCCACCCCCGTGATGTCCATAATCCTCTGCCGCATTCCGAACAGGTCTCCGAAATACGCCTCGGGGCTGGCATAGATGTCATTGTAGGCGTGGCTCATGGTGTGTATGCCGATGCTGTGGCCCCTGCGGACAATCTCCCGCAGTACATCGTCATAACCGCTGTTCACCACGAAGAAGGTCGCCTTCACATCATATTTATCCAGCACATCCAAAAGCGCCCCGGTATAGGGCCCCGGGCCGTCATCAAAGGTGAGATAAATCACTTTTCCTTCCGGTTCCGAGACTTCCGGTCTGGGCTTACCTGTAACCTCCACGCATCGCACCACGGTGGAAATATTGCCGCTGCTGTCCGTCGCGTTGTAGAAAATGGGATAACTGCCCGGCTTATACCAGAGTACCTCTCCCTCGATTTCCACCTGATCGGTCATATCCCCATCCCTGCTGTCCCAGGCATGATAGCCGGGTTCCTGAAAGAAGCACCCGGCAGGGATCACCATCTTCGCATCCCCCTCCAGGGTGATCTCCGGCCCAATGGGATCATACCCCGGCAGGAGCCGCTCCGCGCTGCAGGAATTCCCCGAGGAATCCGCCACGGTGTACAGGATTTTTCCCTCCATCTCCGTCCGAACCACCCGGTCGGTAATATCCCCGTCAAAGTTGTCCGAAGCCCGGAAGCCGTCTTCCTTGTAATGCTCTCCCGGACCGGGCAGCTGATCCGGGCCGGGGACCAGCTCGATCACAGGGCAAACCGTATCCACCACCCGGACAACCCTTTGGGCGGATGCCCGGTATCCGTGAAATTCCGCGCAATAGGTTACGCGATAGCACCCCAGCCGCTCCGGGTTGATTTCATTTTGGATGTCCACCGCGATGTCCGGCGTAATCCCGCCCCGAAGCATCTTGCTCCCGAAGAAAACCGGATGCGCTCCCTGCTCCTGGTAGCTGTCTCCATACTCCAGCAGCACCTCCTCTTGTCCTTCCAGCACAAGCTCCAGGGAAAACTGATTGTTCCAAAACAGCATCATTCCACCAACCGCCGCCAAACCCATCAGCGCCGCCGCCAGAATCCAGATCCACCCGTGCCCTCGTTTCTTTTCCCGCTCCTCTTCCCACTCCATCTGTCTCTCGCTCCTCCGTTTAAGTTAACATAACTATACTATATTTTAACCCAGAATGGAAGAGGTTAGCAAAATATTTTTCCCTCCGCCACAGCATTCCGACGAATTGTTGTTTACAGCACTTGTTTAGATTACCTGTCATTGCCATAATAAACGCTGTCATTGCGAACCAGTGCGCTTAAGTGGTGTGGCAATCCCCCCCATTGAATGGAACCAGGTAACGATTACCACCAAAAAATCGTAGTGTTTCCCCGTCCTGTAGGGCAATTGTCGATACATTTCCCCTCTAAGTAAGGGGATTGCCACTGAAGCCGGCGCGCCGGTTCGCAATGACAGCATTATTTAGGCGCGCAAGCGTAAACAACAATCTACCGCTTTCCCAATTCTCTTCAATCCCCCCACAGCAAAAACGGACGCGGCCCCGCAACAAAGGCCGCGTGCTTGGAAAGATGTATTGTCTTACAGGAAAGGTGCCGCCTCCCGCAGGCCCCCCAAATCCCCCCGCTTCATCAGCTGCCGGGCAATCTCGTGCAATGCTTCATTGCCCATAAACGGATACAGCGTTTGCAGATTTTTCAGCTCCCCTTTGCGCAGAAGAGACAGCGCCAACGCATCCACGGACTCCTCGCTGAGGAAGGGCGCCAGGTTTTCCAGCATTTCGGAGTCCACGTTTCCCTCACACTGCCTCACCAGGTAATCCAGCGTTTCCTCCTCCAGAAAAGGCATCAGCGCCGTAATACCCTCCAAGTCCTCCAAGGGAGCCCTTCGTACCAGTCGATCCAGCGTTTCCTCACTGAGAAACGGTGCCAGCCCCGTAAGCTCCCTAAGGCTTTTCACTTCCATGCTCTCCACGATTTCATCCAGAAATTCATCGTCCAGGAAAGGGGCAATCTCCGCCACCGCTTCCACGCTCCAGGCTGTTTTTTCTTCGGCTTTTTTCCGGGTCTGCTCCTTCACCTGCTCCGGCGGGAGCAGAGGTGCGATGTCAGACAGCTCCTCCACCGTCAGGCAGGCATCTTCCTCCTTCAGTATCTTCTCAACCGCCCGGGTTTCCCGGCTCTCCAGCCCCAGCAGCTCCCCGACGCTCAAATCCAGCACCCGGCAAAGCTGCTCCAGCTTGGAGATATCCGGCATGGAGTTGCCCGTTTCCCTTAGTTAAAGATATTGTTGGGTATCTCAAGATGTGTCATTCGA
>CALYTB010000107.1 GCA_945486035.1 uncultured Clostridia bacterium | reverse complement strand
GGCTCCCCTACAGCAAAAACGCAATGCGTACAAAATCGCCAAACACCAATTTATCGCCTCTCCCAAGCGCAAACCCCCGGAAGCGGGCCGCTTCCGGGGGTTTTGTGTTGGGAATGCTCAGGGCTTGTTGGCGCGGGTGCCGAAGTTCACGGCGGTGTCGCCCTGCTCGTTGGTGCCGAACTCGTAGTCCTTGCCGGGGAGAACGGCGTTCATCAGGATGCCCACCAGCGCGGCGATAGCCAGGCCGGACAGGCTGATGTTGATTCCACCCACAGCGAATACGATTCCGCCCACGGTGCCGGTGCCGTACTTCAGACCGATGGCCAACACCAGAATCAGAGCGGCAATCAGCACATTGCGGCTCTTGGTGAAGTCCACCTGGTTCTCAACCACATTCCGCACACCCACGGCGGAGATCATGCCGTAGAGCACCAGGCTGACACCGCCCATGGTGGCGGTGGGCATGGCCACGATCAGCGCAGCGAACTTGGGGCAGAAGGACAGCACGATGGCAAACACAGCGGCCAGACGGATGACCTTGGGATCATAAACCTTGCTGAGCGCCAGCACGCCGGTGTTCTCACCGTAGGTGGTGTTGGCAGGAGCGCCGAAGAGGGCGGCCAAAGTGGTGGCCACGCCGTCGCCCACCAGGGTCCGGTGCAGGCCGGGGTCAGCCACATAATTCTTGCCCACGGTGGAGGAGATGGCGCACATATCGCCGATGTGCTCCACGATGGTAGCCAGGCTGATGGGGGCGATGGTGATGATGGCGGTCAGCAGCATACCGCCGTCAAAATTCTTGCCGAAGATGGAGAAGGCAGTGTTCTCCCAGATCACGGGCAGACCGATCCAGTCGGCCTCGGAAACTTTTGCCACCAGGGTAGCCCGGGCGGCGGGATCCACAACCATGGCCACCGCATAGGAGGTGACCACACCCAGCAGAATGGGAACGATCTTCACCATGCCCTTGCCCCAGATGTTGCAGATGACAACCACCAGAATGGCGGCCAGGGCCACCACCCAGTTGGCAGAGCAGCTTCCGATGGCAGTACCGGACAGGGTCAGGCCGATGGCGATGATCACGGGGCCGGTGACGATGGGTGGGAAGAAGCGCATGACCTTCTTGGCTCCGAACACCTTAAACAGCAGGGCCAGCACCAGGTACACAAGGCCCGCCACAGCCACGCCGAAGCTGGAGTAGGTCAGAGGAATATTCTGGCCGGAGGCAGTCATCAGACCGTAAGCGCCCAGGAAGGCGAAGGAGGAGCCCAGGAACGCAGGAACCTTCCGCCCGGTGATCAGGTGGAACAGCAGGGTTCCGAGACCGGCAAACAGCAGCGTGGTGGAAACATTCAGACCGGTGATGGCGGGAACCAGCACAGTCGCGCCGAACATGGCGAACAGGTGCTGCAGTCCCAGAATCAGCACCTTGCCGGTGCCCAGGGTCTTCGCGTCATAGATGGCTTCGGGTTGCTTTTCGTTTGTAGACATAAGACAGATCCTTTCCATTCTATTTTCGGGTTTTCTTTCCTCTGGAAGTATACTCTTTCAGGTGTTAATTTGCAAGAAAAAAATCGATCCATTGCATTTTTTGGAGAATATGGCGGAGAATGGTCCGGCGAAAGGCCCGCATCCGTAGGAAATTGCCAATTGCGAAAACCCTCCGGCCCGTAAGCGTTTTCCTCTCATCGGCACCGGAAAACCCATGGTTGCGAAACAGCAGGAAAAGTGATATAATAGAATGCAATCATCGGTTTTTCCTCAGAGGACAGACAAATTGGTGTTTAGCGGGCCGTGCCCCGATTACCTGTCATTGCCATGAAAAACGCTGTCATTGCGAACCAGTGCTCACACTGGTGTGGCAATCCCCCCGATGAATGGTAACAGGTGACGATTACCACCAAAAATTGCAGCGTTTCCCTGTCCTATAGGGCAATTGTCGATACATTTCCCCTCTAACCGGGGGATTGCCACGACCAGTGTGCGCTACTCTCTCGCAATGACAGGAAACCTGGAGACAGCCCGACAAACACCAATTTTCCGCTTCGGCGGCTTTTCAAATTCCAAGACTGGCGGTTAATGATTATGAGCTACAAACGAAGAGAATTTCCCATCTGGCTGGCCCTGGCGGCGCCGGTGCTGCTCATTGCGGCGCTGAGCATGGTGTTCCTGGGCGGCAAGGACGAGAAGGCCGCGGCGGACAGCACTCTGGATGCCGGAATCAGCTATCTGGAGGTGCTGGAGAAGAAGGACCCCGCCGAGGTCATGGCCGTGCGCAGGCAGATATCCGACAGGAAGCTGGCGGCCCAGCGGGATCAGCTGGTGACCCAGCTGACCAGCGGCGGCATGGACCCCTTCTCCATGTTCAAGGACTACTGCATCATGGGTGACTCCCGGGCGGTGGGCTTCTGGTATCACGGCTATCTGGACAAGGGCCGGTGCATCGCCGACGGCGGCCACACCATCCGGGACATCACCGCCAACATGGACGCGCTGGTGAAGATGAATCCCGGCACGGTGTACCTGTGCTACGGCCTAAACGACACCTCCATCGGCTATTGGGACAGCGCCGAGCAGTATGTGGGGGAGTATATGCAGATCATCCGGGAGATCAAGAGCAGGCTCCCCGATACCACCGTGGTGGTCAGCTCCATTCTGCCCGCCCGGGACCCGGCCTTTGAGCGCTCCAAAAAGTGGTACAACATCCCCGATTGGAGCGCGGCTCTGGAGGCCGCCTGTGAGGAAAACGGCGTACTCTTCGCCAACTGCGACTCCCTGGCGGACAAGTACCCCAATCTGTGGGACCCGGACGGCATCCACTTCCGGAAGGAATTCTATCCCTACTGGGCCAGCTGCCTGCTGGTAGCCACACTGATGGAGGGGAAAGCATGAGATCCAAAGGATTTTTGTATGAGCTGGGCCGGTGGGCCGCCGTTCTTATCGGGATTGTTTCCCTGTTTGTGCTGTTCGGGGGCAACTCTGTCAGCGGCGCGGACCCCCGGGAGGTGGCCGACGCGGTAATCGATGTGATCGATATGGAAAACATGCTGGAGGCGGACAACCAGATGGTCAAACGTTTCTACGGACTGGACCCGTCTGATTACGAAGGCTGCATTCTCTACTATCCCAATACCAACATGATGGCCGAGGAAGTGCTGATCGTGAAGCTGAAGGATCTCCGGCAACAGCAGACCGTCAGCGATGCCATCGAGGCCCGGCTGCAAACCCAGAAGAACACCTTCGAGGGCTACGGCGTGGAGCAGTTCGATATGCTGACCAACCACTGCTACGTGGAGCTGCGGGGCAATTTCGTGCTGTTCGTGGTGAATCCCAACGCCGACGCCGCCCGGAAGGCCTTCCTGGGCGCGCTGTAAAGGAGGAAGCGTATGGCCTTTTCGGAACTGAAATTTGTCTTCCTCTTCCTTCCCATGGCGGTGCTTGCCCACAAGGTGATGCCCATGCGGGGGAAAAATCTGATTCTGGCGCTGCTGAGCCTGCTGTTCTTCGCCTGGGGCTCGCCGGAATATGTCCTGCTGATGCTGGCGATTGTTGCCTTCAACTACTTCTCCGGGCTGCTGATCGGGGAAAAGAAGGCGGAAAATGACCCCCGGGGGGCAAAGTACGCCCTGGTCAGCGCCGTGGCGGCAAATCTTCTGATGCTGGGCTTCTTCAAATACTGGGGGTTTCTCCTGGAGAATGTAAACGCGCTATTCGGCACCCATCTTGCCACCCGGATCACCTCCATGCCCATCGGCGTATCTTTCTTCACCTTCTCGGTGCTGTCGTACCTGTTCGACGTATACCGGGATAAGGCGGAGGCTCAGCACAACATTGTCCATTTCACCCTCTTCGTCACCTTCTTCCCCAAGCTGGTCTCCGGCCCCATCGTGCCCTATGCCGAGATGGAGCGGCAGATTCTGGAGCGGAAAATCGGCCCCGCCCACTTCGGCAGGGGAAGCCGGCTGTTTCTGATTGGCCTAAGTAAGAAGGTGCTGCTGGCGGACACCCTGGGCAAGACCTTCTACGCCCTCTCCGCCCTGGAGCCGGGGGAGCTTAGCGTGGTTTCCGCCTGGCTGGGGGCCGTGAGCTACGCCCTGATGCTCTACTTTGACTTCGGCGGCTACTCCGACATGGCGCTGGGCCTTGCGGAAATGTTTGGCTTTACCTTCCAGAAGAACTTCGACTATCCCTATATGAGCGCCAGCATCACCGAGTTCTGGCGCAGGTGGCATATCTCCCTGGGCACCTGGTTCCGGGACTATGTGTACATCCCCCTGGGCGGCAGCCGGGAGGGGAAGGCCAGAACCGTCCGCAACCTCCTGATTGTGTGGCTGCTCACCGGCATCTGGCATGGGGCCAACTGGACGTTCCTGGTCTGGGGGCTCTACTACGGATTGCTTTTGCTGCTGGAAAAGTTTGTGTTCGCGAAAATTCTTGATAAAATTCCAAACTTTGTCCGCAGAATTCCCACGCTGCTGCTGGTGATTATCGGCTGGGTGTTCTTCTTCAGCCCCAGCCTGGGCTCCGCCTTCCGGTGGCTCGGCAGTATGCTGGGTCTGGGCGCCGGGGGCCTGCTGGACTCCACCGCCAAGTATTACCTCTCCGGCTGCGCCATCATCCTGGTAATCAGTGCCTTCGGAGCCTTCCCCCTGGCCGCAAAGCTGGGGAATCAGGCCCTCCGCCGCAGAAGGTGGCCGGTGTATGTGAGCGTGGCGTGGTTCGCGGCGCTGATGATCCTGTGCATCGCGGGAATGACGGTGAGTACCTACTCGTCGTTCCTGTATTTCCAATTCTAAAAGGAGGCGGCTGCTTTGGACGAAAAACAAAATATCCCCCGCAACCCCCGGCGGCGGACCCCCTTTCAGATTAACCGGCGGCTTCAGGGCCAGCTGCTCAGCTGGCTGCTGGTGCTGACCATGATTCTGGGCATCGGCACGGGCATCCTGGTAAAGGACCGGGAGTTTTCCGACAGCGAAAACCGGATGCTCTCTCAGTTTCCCGAAATCACCTTCTCCTCGCTTTTTGACGGAAGCTTTCTGACAGGGCTGGGAGATTATACGGCAGATCAGTTCCCGGGACGGGATGCCTGGATCAGCCTGAATCTGAAAATGAATCAGCTTCTGGGCCAGAAGGAGGCCGGAGGCGTTTACCTCTGCGATGACGGCTACCTGATTCAGATTCCCGGGGAGCCCAACCGGGTTCAGGCGGAGCGGAACCTGGCAGCGGCGGAGGCCTTCGCGGAAAAATACCCCGACCTCAACATGGTGATGACCGTGGCCCCCAACGCGGTGACCGTGCTGTCGAATCTGCTGCCCGCCAATGCCCCGGCCCGGGATCAGAGGGCGGACCTTCAGTGGATTCGGGAGCGGCTGGACAAGGTCCGCTTCTGCGATGTCACCGATGCGCTGCTGGCCCACAAGGACGAGGGCGTTTACTACAAAACCGACCACCACTGGACTTCCCTGGGGGCCAAGTACGCCTTCCACGCCATGACGGAGGAGTTGAAAATCCAGGCCGTCAAGGAGGAGGACTATACCGCCTACCCCGTGTCCAACACCTTCGAGGGCACCCTGTCCTCCAAGAGCGGCAGCCACGCTTCCAAAGACACCGTGGAAATTTACATCCCCCATACCAACATCGACTACTACGTCACCTATGCCGATACCGGAGAGAATGTCAGCTCCCTGTACCGCCGCAGCGCCCTGAACCAGAAGGATCACTACACCGTGTTCTTCGGGGGCAACCATTCCCGGGTGGACATCACCACCACCGCGGACACGGGCCGATGCCTGCTGCTGTTCAAGGACTCCTACGCCAACTGCATGGTGCAGTTTCTGTACCCTTACTATGACCACATCACCATGATCGACCCCCGGTACTACTACGACAACATCGACCTGGTGGTCAAAAGCGAGTCCATCACGGACGTATTGTTCCTCTACAACGCCGACACCTTCCTGAGTGATACCTCCCTTGCCGACGTACTGCTCAGCGAAGGCTAAACGCGGCTTCGCCGAATTGACAATTGACAATTTTGGTTTCCTTTCAGAATGATCAAAAACGCCTAAATCCTACTGTAGGGGAGCCATTCATGGCTCCCGGCGGTACATTGTTCCGATTTGCTCCACATTTCGGCGAAAACGTACTGCGTCACGGGAGCCATGAATGGCTCCCCTACAGTAAGAACGAAGTGCGTTTAAAATCTTCAAACACCAATTTTTCGCTCTGTTTTCTATTCGTCCCGAAGGGACACCACAACTGTCCACTGTCAACTGTCCACTGTCCACTCATAAAATTCCCCTCCCCAGAAAGGAGCTCCAAATGGTCAACGTCTGCGACATACAAGTGATGAAACCCCTGCTGCAGGAGCATGGGTTCCGGTTTTCCAAGGCAAAGGGGCAGAATTTCCTCATTGCCTCCTGGGTGCCGGAGTCCATCGCCCGGGAGGCCGGGGTGGACGACACCGCCGGGGTGCTGGAAATCGGCCCGGGCATCGGCCCGCTGACCCAGCAGCTGTGCCTGAACGCGGGAAAAGTCTGCGCCGTGGAGCTGGATACCCGGTTAAAGCCCATCCTGGACATCACCGTGGGGGAATTTTCCAATCTGGACATCCTCTGGGCCGACGCGCTGAAGCTTGACCTTCCCGCCCTGGTGCGGCAGCGTTTTGAGGGCCTGCGCCCCATGGCCTGCGCCAACCTTCCTTATTATATCACCACCCCCATATTGGCTGCGCTGCTGGAAGCGGACTGCTTCGACTCCGTCACCGTCATGGTGCAGAAAGAGGTGGCCCAGCGCATCGCCGCCGCCCCGGGCTCGGCGGAGTACGGCGCGTTTACCGTGCTGTGCCAGTATTACGCGGAGCCGGAGCTGCTGTTTGACGTTCCCGCCCACTGCTTCCTGCCCCAGCCCAAGGTCACCTCGGCGGTGATTCGCCTGAAGGTTCGGAAAAACCGAAGCTGGGGGGAAAACGACCGGGAGATTTTCTTCCGCACGGTCCGCGCCAGCTTTGCCATGCGGCGCAAGAAGCTCAGCAACGGCCTGGCCGCCGGTTTCCCGGAGCTGGGCAAGGCGGGGGCCGAAGCCGTAATCCTCCGCGCGGGCTTCCCGGAGAATGTCCGGGGCGAAACCCTGGGCATCCCCGAATTCGTCCAAATCGCCAACGCCATCGCGGAGAGATAAATTGGTGTTTGTCGCTTCGCCTCCAAGTTTCCTGTCATTGCGAGACCAGTCCGC
>CALYTB010000106.1 GCA_945486035.1 uncultured Clostridia bacterium | reverse complement strand
CCTGATCAAATATTTCCCTGAGCAGATCCGTAAGCTGCAAGGCATCATTGCCGGACTGGAAGCGGATATTCAGACAGCAGAATCCCACCCGCACCCCGAAGAAGGGTTTGTAGGCATGACCCTCAATGGTAAGGGCTTGCCCGACAAGGAGAAGGCAGGTGCATCCTTACTGGAGGCTTCCAAACAGGCAACCGGCTATGACCCGTTGCAGATTGGTTCGTATCGGGGTTTTGAGATGAGCGTTACTCTGGAAAACTTCGGAAAGGATCGTGTGCTGACTTTGACCGGGCAGCTTTCCCACCGGGTTACGCTGGGCAACGATGCCAGAGGCAACCTGATTCGCCTTGACAATGCCATTAAGGATATGCCCAGACTCTTATCGACCTCTCAAGGGCAGCTTCAGAATCTACAGGAGCAGGTCGAGCTGACGAAAGCTGAGTTGGGCAAACCATTCCCCCAGGAAGCGGAACTGGCTCAGAAAAGCCAGCGGCTGGCGGAACTCAATACGATTCTGGACATGGACGGCAAAAGGAACAATTCTGAGCGCGATAGCGAATACAGGGACGACACAGATCGGCCATCTGTGCTGGACGAACTTCACCGCCGTGTGGAGGAAATGCCGCCCCATCGGAGGACAGAATCCCGCGGATTGGAGGAACGGGCATGAGGGAAAAAGATCAGATGCTTCACTTCCGGGTCAGCAAAGCGGAGCTGGATATCATCCGCCAGAAAATGCAGGAGGTGGGTGTCCGCAACATGGGTGCCTACCTGCGCAAGATGGCTATGGATGGCTACTGCATCCGTCTTGACCTTGGGGATCTCAAGAAAGTGGTTTCCCTCATGCGCTATGCCAGCAACAACCTGAATCAGTACGCCAAAAAAGCAAATGAAACCGGCAGCATCTATCTGGAGGATATTCAAGATCTGCAAAAGCGGTTCGATCTCATATGGGAAGAATTAAAGGGAATCCACACGCGGCTGGCCAGCATTGAATAGCCTTCCCGGCAGCATCCTTGCGCGAATCCACATGATCGTCTACAATATTGGCGAAAGGAGGGCATCGCCTATGATCGCTCTGATAAAGCTCACATTCAAACTACTGTCCCTGCCTCTGATGATTGTTTGTGCCGGTCTTTCTCTTCTGGCAAAGCTGTGCAGCAATCTTTCCGGCTATATCCTCAGTCCTCTGATTCTGTTCATTTTCGGATGTGGTGTCTATACCGTGATCTCGCAGCAATGGAATCAGTTGCTGCTCTTGGGCATCATAGAACTGCTCTGTATTTCAGCGTTGTTCGGCTCCGTCCTGATTGAAACCGTATTCGACTGGTTCTACTCGATTCTGAAAGGCTTTGTACAGTCATAACAGCACTATTCGGCCACCTTGCGTCAAATGCAAGGTGGCCATCTTTTTTATTAAACACAGGAGGTAACACATGGCAGCTACGCGGCTGATTGCGCTGCATATCAACAAAGGTAAGACCGTGGCACAGTGCCTGCGGGATCGGACAGACTATGCGCAGAACCCGGAGAAAACCGCCAAGGGTGAGTTGGTTACCGGTTATCAGTGCGACCCCATGACGGTGGATGAAGAATTTCTGCTTTCCAAGCGGCAGTATCAGCACATCACAGGAAAGCAACAAAAACACGATGTCATCGCCTACCAGATTCGCCAGTCATTCAAACCGGGAGAGATTACTCCCGAAGAAGCAAATCAGGTTGGATATGAACTGGCAGAGCGCTTTACCAAAGGAAAACATGCGTTCATTGTGGCAACCCATACCGACCGGGCCCATATACACAACCACATAATCTTCAACTCCACCACGCTGGACTGTGCCCACAAGTTCAAGGACTTCTATTATTCCGGACTGGCCATTCAAAGATTGAGCGACCTGATCTGTCTGGAACATGGGCTGTCCATCATTGAAAAGGTGCCCTATTCCCAGCGGCGAAAGAGAACGATCTATGAGAAGCGCACCACCTACCGAGACCAGATTCGCCACGATATTGACACTATCCTGAAAAATCCTCCCACTGACTTTGATGCCTTTCTGCGTAAGCTGGAAGAAATGGGCTATGAAGTCAAGAGGGGCAAGTATGCTTCGATCAAAGGAAAAGACCAGCAGCGTTTTGTTCGGTTCCATTCTCTGGGCGAAGGGTATTCCGAAGAAGATATTCAGGCTGTCATTGCGGGCGAGAAAAAGCATCGTGCCAGAATCAAATCTCCCTTGGCAAAAGAGGATCGGGTATTCAATCTTCTGCTTGTCATTGACGATAAGATTCGGGCAAAAGGCCCCGGCTATCAGCAGTGGGCTACGAACTACAATTTGAAGCAGATGGCGAAGACCCGAATCTTTCTTAAGGAGCACAATATTAACTCCATGGATGAACTGCGTGAGAAAGCAAACTCCACTTCCGCAGACTTTGATCGGCTTGACAAAGAGCTGAAATCCGCCGAGCAACGGCTGGTAGAAATCGCCGCTTTGAAGAAGTACATCATCAACTACGCCAAAACCCGCGAGGCCTATGTCCAGTACCGAAAGGCGGGCTACAGCAAAGCGTTCTTTGAAGCCCACCGAGAGGAAATCACCCTCCATAAAGCGGCAAAGGATGCTTTCCAGAAAATGGGTGTTTCCAAGCTGCCAAAGGTCAAGGAATTGTCGGAGGAGTATGCCTCTGTTCTGGAGCAAAAAAAGAGCCTGTACGCGCAGTACAGGCTCTCCAAAGAAGAAATGAGGGAGTATCAGAAGGCACTCCACAATACGGAGGTGTTCTTTGACCTTAGTAATAATGTGGAACTTGAAACAAAGCGGGAACGAGATTCGACCATAGTTTCAATGAACCATCAGAATGAGCATTAATTAATAGCGTAGAAAGCCCACGACTCGATGGCTGGGTCGAAACTATGAGCAATATCCGCAGCGCTGCTGAGGATATACGATTACCTGTAATTATGTAAGATATGCTGCTGCGAAAGACAAAATTCGCAGCAGCACGTTTTTACATAGAAAATTGGAGTCTCTGGGCTTTCTTCCTTGCAGGCATCATGAAATGGGGGACCCCGTTATTTACGCCTTATTTGTCTGATACAGTTTCCACCACATCAGTGCAGTCAGTGTGAGGACCACCGATTCACAGATGATCATTTGGGGCCATTTATAGCTTGCCATATTTCCTGTGGTGATCAGATTTCCACTGGTGACCAGCAAAATGGATACCGCCGCGCTGGCGGCAAGGATGGCAATGCATCTGAGCAGTTCCCAGTTCCGGCCTTTCCGATTTCGGATTGTCAGGAGCAGCACTACTGCCAAAAACACACAGCAGCCAAACAGGATCAGATAGGTGCCGCTGATCCAGGGAGGGATTCCATCAGTCTCTTTTTGAGCGCCGTTCCAGATCAGTGTATTGCTGCTGGGATTATGGGGATTTACATACCACACATTTTTGTCTGCGGTTCTGCTGACCAGCTCCCAATCCCCCGTCAGATTATTCGGAAAGTAGCTTCCCTTGGGGGTCTTCCATGTGCCGTACTCCAAATGGATATCCAGAATCCGATCCCAAGCTTTCTGAAACGATTCTTCTTCCCGGGCGTTATTTTGGACATAGCGTTCCAGTTCCTCCTGGGTCATTTTCGAAAGCTTAGGGCCAAACAGCCTGCTTCGCAGCCAGTCATATCGGGTTGTATGGCACCAGATAAATTCGTCATCTTCACTGCCGAAGCTGGTGCTGCCATATCCCATGATTCCGCTTGCATAATCAATCGCCAGGCCGCCGTCTTCCCGGAGCTCCACCCCCTCAATGGCCTGCCGGGCCGTCGGGTACACCGGGGTCATCAAAAAAATGGTTCCAGTGACCAGCACAGCTACCAGTGTCATCATAGCAGTTGCTGCGGTGAGCAGCTTTCTTTTCCGAATGGTATCCTCCACCCGCTTGAGACTGGTGGTTTCCACTTCCACGGGAACCTTTGGAGCCTTCTTCAGCTCTGCAAGCTCCTTCGTACAGCTGTCGCAACTGCAAAGGTGGTCGTCTACCAGTGCCTTGCTGTCCTCACTTACCATGTCTTCCGCGTACAGGGGCAGCAGATCCTTGATGATGTTGCAGGTTATATTCATTGCAATTCCTCCATTTCCGACTGGATTTTCTGACGGGCCCGGTGATAGGTGACGCAGGCCCAATTTGCCGTTCGTCCAAATAAACTCCCAATGTCCCCAAAAGAGAGCTGTCCGAAGATCCGCAGGGAGAATACCTCCTTATATGGCTCCGGCAAATCATGTAGAATCCGATGGATAGCCATGGCCTGCTCCTGATCCGTTATCCGTTCTTCCACCGATTTTCGGGGGTCCGGAATTTGAATTTCATCGATACTCTCCGTGGGTTTTTCTTTTCGCTGATGGGATAGAAAAGCGTTACGCGCCATGGCGCACAGCCAGGTGCGGATATCGCAGTCTCCCCGGAAGGTGGGAAGCGCCTTTAGCGCCTGGAAAAACACCTGCTCTGTCAGCTCTTCTGCCAGGGCCTCGTCCCGGCAGATGGCTCGCAAATACAATTCCACATCTCTGAAATAGGTTTCATATATGTGTGCAAATTCGGTCACGCTCTCACCTCCTTCGCTTATTAGACGCACGGGCAACGGAAATCTTACAGGAATTAGGTAAAAATGTAGAACATGGTGGGAGGATCAATTTAATACCCAAACAGCCGGCTCACCACGCTACCATCAATGGCGTTCAGGGTCAGCATGGGTTGGGTAGTGTAGTTTGCGCCTTTTCTCATATTATCAGAGGCATCCTCCCCAGGCTCATACCAATCCCAGGTTCCCCAGAAGTCCCAGACCGGAACAATGGTGCCCTGCAGGGAGCCTTTGTCACGAATACGCATCAGAGTGAGAGAGACTTTTGTGATTTCTACATCCATATGGGTATCGAAACCGTTGATACGGTCAATGTCAACGAGGCTTCTGGCTTCCGATGGCCCTATGACTACAATGGGCAGCATAGTGTTGGCAATGGATGCGATTTCGTCAAAGGGGAGCAGGGCGGATTGGGATTCTTTTACCACGGGCTCCGTACTGGGAGAGTCCCATGTAAAGGAGAGAATACCGTCTCCTCCCACGCTGATAAAAATGATGTCCATGGGCCAGGAAACGGAATCCGGATTTGTTTCCTCTGAACAATGGTAGGTACTGTACTGGAAGCTGTTATAGGCGTTGCCCTCATGGGATTCAAAGCGATCCTCCCGGACGCTGGAAAGGCGGATGCCATTTACGGTGGGCACATAGACCAGCTGCCATTCGCCGCTGTGCGGCTGCTGCTGTGCATCGTCCAGCACATAAGCATCAAAACCAAGCTCCTGCATCAGCGCGTTGCCCTGGGAGATGGCATCCTCTTTGGAAACGCCGCCCCAGTCCTGCTTGTCCCAATACTTAAAATCGTGCCGAATGATCTCCGCCCTTGTCCAGAAGTTGCCAACATCGTTCTTGATAGACACCACGTACTCTACGCCGTCTACTTTTGCGGTGCCGCTGACCTCTTTGGGATCACCGGAATCGCCAAAACAGCGGACAATTGGTTTCTCCTCCGGGGCCGTCTTCATTTGTTCGACGTAATAGGCAATGATGTCCTTTCGGCGCTGCTCCAGCTGTTCCGGCGTTTGCTCCGGGGCATCCGGATCGGCGTGCCACTGGGGGGAGTTCACATAGTCGATGGAGTCCTGGCATTCCTGTTTTGTCAGGACAAAGCCATAGAGCGGTTCTCCTTTCAGGAACACCCGCAGAAGGTTATCCACATCCTCCTGGGTAAATTCTCTGGGTGTCACAGTGGCAGTGGGAAGCACCAAGCCCTGTTCTGCCACCACCTGGGCATCCGCGTGGATGGTGAGCTTGCCCTCCTGGGCTGTCCAATCCCCGGTGAATTTTTCCGGGAAAGAATAGCGTTCCTGCTCCTGAGCGCTCTTTTCAATGAGCATCGCCTGATTGATACTGGTAGCCTCCGGCTGGGTCTGCTGCCCGGCGCACCCGGAAAGCATGGTTATCGCCAGCAAGCAGGACAGCAGCTGCATTTTATTTTTCTTCATGTTTGCACATCCTTTCTTTCTCCTTTTCTGGGAGATCTGATGGCTACAGCATATCACGGCCCATCTGGAAAATGTTTACCGCGTGATTACCGTTTGATTACCATTTTCGGGGAACACAAGCCGGACGGTGGTTCCCTCGCCGGGGGTGCTTTGGATATCCAGTACCGCTTTGTGAACCGCGGCGATTTCTTTTACAAGGGCAAGTCCCAGACCAAATCCACCATTTACCTTGCTGCGGGAAGGGTCGCCCATATAGAAAGGTTCTGTGATCCTGTCCAGATCCTTCTGTGGAATCCCCCGGCCATTGTCAGAAACCTCCAACACATTTCCTTCTGCCCGAAGGCGGATGGTTTGTCCGGGGGCAGATGCTTTCGCGCTGTTTTCAATCAGATTTACCAGTGCGGAACACAGAAGATCTTCGTCCATCGGAAGCATATCTGCCGTACAGGAAATTTCCAGAACCGTCCCATACTTTTCCGAAATATGCATTGTCATTTCTCTGACCTGTTCCAACAGTTCCGGGACAGAGGACGGTTTTATCTGGGCAGATTTGCCCAAGGAAATCAGCTTCAGGAGCTTATGAACCATCTGCTCCAACCAATGCAGCTGACCATCCATGGATTCCAGCAGCGCCTGCTGCTTTTCTTCCGGCAGGTATACGGTGCGCAGCGTATCCACATTCAGAAGCAGGGATGTCAGCGGCGTCTTTAACTCATGGGTTACGCCTCCAATAAAGAGCTGCTGCCGGATGTTTTGCTCTGTCAGATACGCAACATGGCTTTCCACAGCTGCAGCCATGTGATTAAAGTCTTCGGCAAGAAGCCCTACTTCATCTTTGGAAGAAACCCGTACCCGCTCCGCGTAGTTCCCATCAGCGATATGCTCCGCAGATTCCTGCAACTGTGACAGCGGAGCCAGTGTCCGGTGAATCAGCCATCGTACCCCGATAAGTCCCAAAACGCAGATACACAGTGCCAATAAAATAAAACGGACGAGAAGCTCTCCCAGCTCCCCACGGATATAAGAGGCATCCGACACCAGATACACCTGGCATTCAACTTGTCTCAATTCCACAGCGCGCCCCACGATCAGGTAGTCCTTTCCTCCGGCGCTGCATCGGGCGGTCTGAACGCCATCCGTCAGATGTACATCCAGATAGGTTCTGGGATCGATCTGGGTTGGCGCGGACAGAAGCTCTCCCATCGCGGCAAGGACACTCCCGTCCACACCGCAATTCCGGAAGCAATATTGCAAAACTGCTTTTTGGGAACTGGGCGTTCCTGCCGTGGGATAATCACGGACAACAGCTTCTCCGAAAGCATTTACCAGTCCTGCCAGTTTTTCC
>CALYTB010000105.1 GCA_945486035.1 uncultured Clostridia bacterium | reverse complement strand
GAAATCTCCAAACACCAATTTATCAGTGTGCTTACGAAAGCCGATAACCTAAACACCAATTTGTCGAACTGCCGGGGAAATCGGGCAGATGCAATTGTCAATTCGTTCTCCTCACATGATACCCCATTCCCGTTCCGATTGCAAGCACAAGTTGCCGTTCACATTTTGCCTGACAACTCTTTACAAAATGTTCACTCAGAAACCGCCTTTCTCGCTATAATAGGAGGAAAAGGGAATTTGTTTCAGGGAGGATTTCTTATGGCTGTATCTGTACTGATTGTGGAGGATGACCGCAATATTTCCGAGCTCCTTCAGATGTATCTGGAGAAGGAGGGCTACGCCGTGACCACCGCCTACGACGGGGGCCAGGGCCTTTCCAAGTTCCGGGCCATCAAGCCTGACCTGGTGCTGCTGGACGTGATGATGCCCGTCATGGACGGCTGGACCGTGTGCAAGACCATCCGCTCCGAATCCCAGACCCCGGTGATTATGCTCACCGCCAAGGGCGAAACCGACGACAAGGTGACGGGGCTCAAAACCGGCGCCGACGACTATATCACCAAGCCCTTCGAAATGAAGGAGGTGCTGGCCCGGATTGAGGCGGTGCTCCGCCGCAGCTCCGGGGTCTGCGCCGAGAAGAAGTCCCGGCGGCTGGTGTTCGACAAGCTGGTCATCGACATGGATGCTTTTGAGCTGCTGGTGGACGGGAAAAAGGTGGATACGCCCCCTAAGGAGATGGAGCTTCTGTACTACCTGGCCTCCTCTCCCAACCGGGTCTACACCCGCAACCAGCTGCTGGACGAGGTATGGGGCTTCGACTACTTCGGAGACTCCCGGACGGTGGATGTCCACGTCAAGCGCCTGCGGGAGAAGCTGGAGGGTGTCAGCGACAGCTGGGGCCTGAAAACCGTCTGGGGCGTGGGATATAAGTTCGAGGTCGTGTAACGTCCGGCGGAAAGACAAATTGGTGTTTGTCGGGCTGTGCCCCGATTACCTGTCATTGCGAACCAGTCCGCTTAAGTGGTGTGGCAATCCCCCGGTTAGACGTACAATGTTGCGACAAGTACCCAAAAGCGCGGTAGAATTCACGTTTTTTGGTGGTAATCGTTACCTGGTTCCTTTCAACCGGGGGATTGCCACGACCAGTGTGCGCACTGGTCTCGCAATGACAGGTAATCGGGGCACAGCCCGACAAACACCAATTTGTCGGACTGCTGAGGCAGCCCGGTCAGCATTTTCATCCCGGAGGGGTACCTTCATTGTCAATTGTTCATTATCAATTGTCAATTCACATTCTATCGTATTGGGGTGGTTTGGTCTATGAAAAGCTCCTTCGGCCGCAGCTTTTCCACGGTGGCGACAATTCTGCTGCTGGCGCTGACGGTGCTGGGGGCCTCCTTTCAGATGCTGGTGAAGGAATATCTGACGGAAACCACCGTATCGGACCTGCGCAGCGACGCGGATGCCATCGCCAAGCTGGCCGCCGCCTATTCCATTGAGGGAAGCCTTTCCAGCCGGGAATTTCTGCTGAATCTGGACGTTGCCAGCCAGGTGAGCAACGCGGACATTGTCATCTGCAACAATTCCGGCCAGGTGGTGCTCTGCTCCGATGCCCTCACCGGCTGTGAGCACCAGGGCCTCCGGCTCAACCGGGAGTACCTTGAGAAGGTGCTTACCTCCGGAGAGGATACGGCCACCGGCATCATCCGGGGGCTGTACACCGACCGGCGGTATGTGGTCAGCGTGCCCATCCTCTCCGATTCCGGCAGTCTTTCCAGCGGCATCGTGATCGTGTCCACCCCCACCCAGGCCACGGCCCAGATTCTGAACCGGATTTCCAATATTTTCATCACCGCGGCGGTGTTTGTGGTGCTGATTTCCGTGCTGGCGGTCACCGTGTTCGCCCGGCGGGAGAGCAAGCCCCTGCGGGACATGGCCCGGGCCGCCAACGCCTTCGGCCACGGCAACCTGGATGCCCGGGTGAAGGTGGAGGACAGCTCCAGCGAGGAAATGGAGGAGCTGGCCCTGGCCTTCAACAACATGGCCTGCTCCCTGCAAAAAAGCGAGTACCAGCGCCAGGAGTTCGTGGCCAACGTGTCCCACGAGCTGAAAACCCCCATGACCACCATTTCCGGCTATGTGGACGGCATTCTGGACGGCACCATCCCCCCGGAGCGCCGGGAGCATTACCTGAGAATCGTATCCGACGAAACCAAGCGCCTGAGCCGGCTGGTGCGCAGCATGCTGGACATCTCCCAGCTCCAGAGCGAGGGGGGCATCCCCGAGGAGAAGAAAATCCACTTCGACCTGGAGGAAACCGTGGGGCAGGTGCTCATCACCTTCGAAAAGAAGATCAACGATAAGGAACTTCAGGTGGAGGTGGATATGCCGGAGCATCCGGTGTACACCATGGCCTGCCAGGACTACATCACCCAGGTGGTGTATAACCTGCTGGACAACGCGGTGAAGTTCTGCCCCCAGGGGGGCGTGCTGGGCATCCGCATCCGGGAGGGCGGCAGCAAGGCCTATGTGTCCGTCAGCAACGAGGGCGACACCATCCCGGCGGAGGAGCTGAGCCTGGTCTTTGACCGGTTCCACAAAACCGACAAGAGCCGCTCCCAGAATCGGGACGGCTGGGGCCTGGGACTGTACATCGTGAAAACCATCGTGTGCAGCCACGGCGAAAACATCAGCGTCACCAGCCGTGACGGCAAAACCGAGTTCACCTTCACCATGCCGCTGGTCAATTGACAATTGACAATTAGGAGCGTTTCCCGTAATTCATGCTGTCATCCCGACAAATTGGTGTTTGGAGATTTCGTACGCACTGCGTCCTTACTGTAGGGGAGCCATTCATGGCTCCCGTAGAGCAGTACATTTTCGCCGAAATGCTGGGGATATCGGAATATTTCGCCGCCGGGAGCCATGAATGGCTCCCCTACAGTGTTATTTCGACATTTTAAGAACTGATCTGCAAACAACAATTTGCCTGTCAGTTCTTTCCCGGTTGTTTTCTTTTTTCATCCCGAAGGGATTCCTTAATTGTCAATTGTCCATTGCCAATTGTCAATTATCTCCCGTCAAACCTTTTCAGTGGAGCGGATTTTATGGACGATTATCATTATTCTCCCCAGGATAACTGGGAATACGGCACCGGGCGGACGGACCCGCCGAAGAACCGCACGGGGCTCATGGCCGTGCTGCTGATATTGGTGATTTTCCTCACCGGCATCGTCACGGTGCTGGGGGTTCTCAACATCCGGCTGTTCCGGCAGCTGTCCGCCCGGGAGGGCGGGGAAGGGGAGGAGGAGCTTTCCATCTCCTTCACCCAGGAGGAAACCCAGGCCACGGCTGCCCCGGAAACCACAGCCCCCAGTATGGAGCGGACGGAATTTACCCTGGACCTCCAGCACGGCGCCCAGGCCGTGGAGAACGTGCCCCAGGAGGGGGGCCTGTCGCTGCAGGAGATTTATACCCTCTGCGCGCCCTCAGTGGTGTCCATCACAACGGACGTGGCCAGCGGCACCGGCGTGATTCTCTCCACGGACGGCTATGTGGTCACCAACGCCCATGTGGTGGAGGGGGGCAGCACCCTTTCCGTACGGCTGGCCGATGACCGTCAGTTTCCCGCCCGTCTGGTGGGCGCGGACACGGTTTCGGATCTGGCGGTGCTCCGGGTGGATGCCACCGATCTGACCCCAGCCCAGTTTGCCGATTCGGACCGGGTCCGGGTGGGCGACGCGGTGGTGGCCATCGGCGATCCCCTGGGGGCGGAGCTGCGGGGCACCATGACCGACGGCATCATCTCCGCCATCAACCGGGATGTGACCGTGGAGGGCCGCACCATGAGCCTGCTCCAGACCAACGCCGCCCTGAACTCCGGCAACTCCGGCGGCCCCCTCATTGACTGCTACGGCCAGGTGGTGGGCATCAACACCCTGAAAATTGGCTCCTTTGTGGACCGGGCCGGGGTGGAGGGCCTGGGCTTTGCCATTCCCAGCTCCACGGTGAAAATCATCGTGGATCAGCTGATTACCCAGGGCTATGTGTCCGGGCGGCCCACCCTGGGCATCACCGGGGAAACATTGTCCTCCTTCTACCAGCATTACTACCGGATGCCCGCGGGGCTGCTCATCACCCAGGTGGATACCGGCAGCACCGCCGACCGGGCGGGTGTCCTTGCCGGGGACATCCTGCTGACCCTGGGAGACATCGCTGTGAAGGATATGAACACCCTGAATGCGCTTCTGAACCGCTACAGCATCGGCGATACCGTCCAGATCACCATCTACCGCGGCGGCCGCCAATACAGCGCCGCCCTCACCGTGGAAGAAGCGAAAAAATAGAGTGGGAAGGTAACTTGGTGTTTGAAGATTTCAAACACACTTCGTTCTTACTGTAGGGGAGCCATTCATGGCTCCCGTGACGCAGTACGTTTTCGCCGAAATGCTGGGGATATCGGAATATTTCACCGCCGGGAGCCATGAATGGCTCCCCTACAGTGTTATTCCGACATTATTAAAAACTGATCTGCAAACACCAATTTACCGCTTCGTGGTATTTCTTTTTTGGAGGCGAATTCTTTTGGAACCGCAATATGTACAATCCTTTCTCGTGGACGACATGGCCGTGGATCGCTTCGGGTATCTGAAGCCCTCGGCCATTCTCTACTATGCCCAGGAGGTGGCCGGGGAGCACTGCAAGGCCCTGGCCCTGGACTACGACACCCTGGCCAGGCGCCGGATGTTCTGGGCGGTGATACGGCACCGGGTCCAGATTACACGGCTCCCCGTGCGGGGGGAAACCATCCGGGTGGAGACCTGGCCCATGCCCACCACCCGGGCAGCCTACCCCAGAAGCGTGGTGGCCTATGACGCGCAGGGCAGCGAGTGCTTCCGCTCCATCAGCCTGTGGGTGCTGATGGATCTGGACACGAGGAACATGATCCTGCCGGGCAAGAGCGGCATTGTGGTGTCCGGAGCCCTCCGGGGCACGGAGCTGGCGGTGCCCCAATCCCTGGCCCCCGGCCAGCTGCGCAACCGCCGGCAGCGGACCGTGTGCTACACGGACCTGGACCGCAACGGCCACATGAACAACACCCGGTGCTTAGACTGGGTGGACGATCTGCTGCCCAGCGAATTTCACGGCCTCCACCGGGTGCGGGAGTTCACCGTCTGCTACTACTCCGAGGGCAGGGAGGGCCAGGAGCTGGAGCTGCGCTGGGATTTCCCCCAGAGCGGTATGCTCCAGGCGGACAGCTATCGCCGGGAGGGAAGCACCGAAAACCGGGTCTTCGCCCTGCGGATTACCTATGATGATCGTGTTCTGTAAACCACGAAAAATTCCACAGCCGAAGCACCGGCTGTGGAATTTTTTGAAAGCGCCCCAAAAAGTCCACAGTTTCCACAGTCTTTTCCACCGGGCCCTGTGGAGAAACCTGTGGAGAATGTGGATAAGTCCCTTATTTTGAACTGTTACAGATAGTTACAAAACAAGATTATGTAAACAAAACGCAGTTAAGGTTCCCGGCCTTTGTATGCACACTGACAAATTGATATTTGTTCGAGAGAGGTTGTCATCCCGAGCGAGCGCAGCGAGTCGAGGGATCTACGCATTTCGTTTCGCTTTCTGGTTAATTTGGCGCGAAGATCCTTCGACTCCGCTTCGCTCCGCTCAGGATGACAAGGTTTTCTGTTGTTTGGGGCTGCCCGCCAAACACCAACTTGCCGCTGTGGGGCGGGGATTCTGGTTGGAACCCGGAAAAGGCGCTTGCATTCGGGGTGGGGAAATGGTAGAATGGAGAAACCATTTAGAAGGAGGATACACCAGATGAAACGACTGCTTGCCGCCATGCTGGCGCTGGCCATGGTGACGGCCCTGGCGGGCTGCTCCGGCAAAGCCCCCAGCGGCACCATCACCCAGCTCAATCCCACCGAGGCACCTGCCGAAACACCCACCGAGGCACCTGCCGAAACACCCACCGAAGCCCCCACCGAGGCCACAGTCAGCCTGGGCCGGATGACGGGGGGCGTGTACGAGAATACCTACGCGGGCTTTGCCTGCACCCTGGACGAAAGCTGGACCTACTACACCGCCGCGGAGCTGCAGGATCTGTCTGACCTGACACAGGAGGCGCTTCAGGACTCCGCCCTGGCGGAACAGACCGGGAAATTCGACAATATCACGGACATGATGGCCGAAAGCCAGGAGCTGCTTGCCAGCATCAACATCAATTATACCCGGCTCAGCGCCCAGGAGCGGATCGCCTTTGCCGTGGCCACCGAGGAGCAGATCGTTGACACCACCCTGGAGCAGGAGGACACGCTGGTCCAGACCTACGCCCAGATGGGCATCGACAACGCCCAGATGGAGAAAACCAAGGTCACCTTCCTGGGCCAGGAGCACACCGCCATCCACACCTCCGCCTCCATCCAGGACCTTCCCTACTACATCCTTCAGCTGTTCTGCTACAATCTGGGCGGGCAGTATTACGTCACCATCACCCTGGCCACCTTCGGCGAGGACAACACAGCCGCCCTGCTGGACCTGTTTACCCCTGTGTAAGCCCCGGCCTGCCGGATTATTTTGAAAATGTTGAAATTTCTCCTTTACTTTTGGGCAAACTTATGATATTATCAGAAGGCTGGCTATTGCCAGGCGTAATATCTATGCCCACTGCTCAGTTGCGGGACAACGCGGAAAACCGCACTTCACCGGCCCCTACTTAGCTTCCGGGCAATCTGTTGAAAGGTGGAAACAAACATGATTCAGAAGGAAAAGAAGACCCAGGTCATCCTGGACAACGCTACCCACGAGGGCGACACCGGTTCTCCCGAGGTTCAGATCGCCATCCTCACCGCCCGGATCAACGAGCTGACCGAGCACCTGCGGGTTCACAAGCACGACAACCACTCCCGCCGGGGTCTGCTGATGATGGTCGGTAAGCGCCGCAGCATGCTGGATTATCTGGCCAAGAAGGACATCAACCGCTACCGCGCGCTCATCGCCAAGCTGGGTATCCGTAAGTAAGATATCGAAAAGCGGCGATGCACAGCATCGCCGCTTTTTTAGTTGACAGTGGACAGTGGAAAGTGGACAGTTAAGGTATCGCTTCGCGATGATTCCAATCGTCCCGAAGGGACTCCGCAACTGTCGACTGTCAACTGTCAACTGTCCACTCGTCCATTCCGGGAGCTTTTAGCAGTTGAAAGTGTTGCCTTGAGGGGCAATAGTTTCAAGTGCTAAACCTCCCGAAAAATACAATATTATATACAGGAGGTTTTTCCATGATTACGCGCAAACAGTATCCCAACCATCACATCTACGAGATGGAAATCGGCGGCCGTCCCTTCACCGTGGAGACGGGCAAGGTGGCGGAGCTGGCCGACGCCGAGTGCATCTGCCGCTACGGCGACACCGTGGTGCTCACCACCGTGACCTGCAACCCCATTCCCAAGGCCGGCATCGACTACTTCCCCCTGACCATCGAGTTTGAGGAGCGGATGT
>CALYTB010000104.1 GCA_945486035.1 uncultured Clostridia bacterium | reverse complement strand
TCAACCGGGGGATTGCCACGACCAGTGTGCGCACTGGTCTCGCAATGACAGCATTATTTTCAAACACCAATTTATCTGTGTGCTTTCCGGAATCTATCCATTCACATGAGGTGTTCCCATGGATCTCATTTATATTGTTTTCTCCTTCGCGTTGGCGGTGTTCAATCTTTACAGGGGCCTGAATTGGCTGAATATGATGAATTTCATTTTTGCAATCATGTGGTTGGGAATTGGCATTGTCCTTGCGGTGAGATACTGGAAGAAAAACAGAAATAATCAGGAGGAGTAAGATTATGGTTAAGCATATTGTACTGTATGCCCTGAAGGAAGGCGTGGACAAGGAGGAGGCGGTGAAGCTGATTGCTTCCGTCTTGGAGCCGTTGGTTGGGAAGATTCCGGGCCTAATGCACCTGGAGATTCGCCGGGCCTTCAACGGCATGGACTACGCCCTCTACTCCGAATTTGAGAGCAGGGAGGCCCTGACTGCCTACGCCTCCCATCCGCTGCACCTGGAAGCAAAGGGGAATTTTCATCATCTGCTGAACACCCGGGTGGCTGCTGACTACGAGTGTTGAGGAGAAGAATATGAAAGCGATTGTTACCGTTGTGGGCCAGGATCGGGTTGGCATCATTGCCGGGGTGTGCACCGCGCTGGCGGAGTTTCATGTGAATGTGCTGGATATCAGCCAGACCGTTATGCAGGGCTATTTTACCATGATGATGGCCACGGAGGTTTCCGAATGCAACGTACCCCTGGCGGAGCTTGCCACCCGGATGGAGGCCATCGGTAAGGATATGGGCCTGTCCATCCGCGTTCAGCGGGAGGATATCTTCCAGGCCATGCACCGCATCTGAGGAACTGCCATGCTGAATCAACACGATATTTTGCAGACCCTGGATATGATCGACAAACGGCATCTGGATATCCGAACCATCACCATGGGCATCAATCTGCTGGATTGCTGTGACCCGGACCCGGAGCGCTGTTGCGAAAAAATCTATGAGAAAATTACCCGCTGCGCCAAGGATCTGGTGAAGGTGGGCGAGGACATTGAGAAGGAATTCGGTATTCCCATTGTGAATAAACGGATTTCCGTAACGCCCATGGCATTGGTGGCGGGCGCCTGCCGCACCGATTCCTATGTGGAAATGGCGAAAACCATGGATCGGGCGGCGAAAACCTGCGGGGTCAACTTCATCGGCGGCTTTTCCGCGCTGGTGCAAAAAGGGGCCACGGAAGCGGATTGGAAGCTGATCCGCTCCATTCCTGAGGCTATGGCCGCTACGGAGCGGGTTTGCGCCAGCGTGAATGTGGGCTCCACCCGAGCGGGCATCAACATGGATGCCGTGGCGGAGATGGGGCGGGTCGTGAAAAGAACCGCGGAACTGACCGCGGACAACGACGGCCTTGGCTGCGCCAAGGTGGTGGTTTTTGCCAACGCGGTGGAGGATAACCCCTTCATGGCAGGCGCTTTCCACGGGGTCGGTGAGCCGGAGTGCGTGCTGAATGTGGGCGTTTCCGGCCCGGGTGTGGTGTATCATGCATTGCAGAGCGTGAAGGGACAGCCCTTTGACGTGGTGGCGGAAACGGTGAAGAAAACCGCCTTCCAGATCACCCGCATGGGCCAGATTGTGGGCCGGGAGGCTTCCAAACGTCTGGGTGTGCCCTTCGGCATCGTGGATTTGAGCTTGGCACCCACCCCCGCGGTGGGGGACAGTGTGGCCAGAATCCTGGAGGAAATGGGTCTGGAGGTTGTCGGCACCCACGGAACCACTGCCGCGCTGGCCCTGCTGAACGATGCGGTGAAAAAGGGCGGCGTGATGGCCTCCAACCATGTGGGCGGGCTTTCCGGCGCGTTTATCCCCGTGTCCGAGGATGAGGGCATGATTGCCGCCGCGGAGTCAGGCACTCTGGTGCTGGATAAGCTGGAGGCCATGACCTGTGTCTGCTCTGTGGGCCTGGATATGATTGCCGTTCCCGGGGATACCTCCGCCGCTACCATTTCCGCCATCATTGCCGATGAGGCGGCTATTGGTATGGTCAATTCCAAGACTACCGCTGTGCGGATTATTCCCGCTCCTGGAAAGGTCGTGGGAGATCGGGTGGAAATGGGAGGACTGCTGGGCAGCGCCCCGGTGATGCCGGTACACCCGGAGTCCGCGGAAGCTTTTGTGGCCCGGGGAGGGAGAATCCCGGCTCCGCTGCAGAGCCTTAGGAACTGATCGGAGTGCCGGCTGTGGAATTCGCTTCGATCCTTGCATTGTCGGGACGAATGTGGTATGATTCTCCCGGGTGTGCTTGCCGGGTTGAGTCGGTAAGATGACAAATTGTTGTTTGACGATTTCGTACACACTGCGTTTTTGCTGTAGGGGAGCCATTCATGGCTCCCGTGACGCAGTACGTTTTCGCCGAAACGCCCGGAATATCGGGACGTTTCACCGCCGGGAGGCATGAATGCCTCCCCTACAGTGTTTTTCCAACGTTCTCAAAACAGACCTGCAAACAACAATTTGTTGAGTAGATATGGTAAGACGATAAGCGCATTCCTGAATATACGCAGTCCAGAGAGAAAAGGACGTGAAGAGATTGAGAAAGCTGAGCCGCGGCGCGTATGAGGATACCAAGGGTTCCGTCCGGGCGGTGGAATCCATGGTGGAGGTCGCCTTGCTGACGGTTGTGTACTACCTGGTGTGGAGAAACCTGTATGATTTCTCCATGTTTGCCTACAAGGGCAAATATGTGCTGGCAGGCATATACGCCGTACTGCTGTTTGTCCTGTTTGAGAATACGGAATGCTCTAAATTCGGCCAGCTCCATTGGACGGATCTGGCGGTGGGACAGTTCATTTCCCTGCTTTTGGTGAATGCAATCACCTATTTTCAGCTGTGTCTGATCGCCAACAAAATGATTTCCGTGGGGCCTATGCTGGTGCTGAACGTTTTGCAGGCTGTATTGGCACTGCTGGCCGTACTCTCCTTCGATAAGCTCTATTACAGGCTCTATCCGCCCCATGATATGCTGCTGATCTTCGGCAGCGAATCGGCCCTGGGACTGAAATTCAAGATGGATGAGCGCAAGGAAAAATATCGGGTTTCTGAGGCAATTCCCGCTCAGGCTGGCTTGGACAAAATCCTGGAGAAGACGGCGAAATACGATGCCGTGATTCTCAACGATGTCCCGGCTGCGCTGCGCAGTGACATTCTGAAATTCTGTTACCGCTACCGGATCCGGGTTTATCTGGCTCCTGATCTGACGGACATTATGATTCGGGGCGCCAAAAGCAACACCCTTTTCGACACGCCGCTGCTGACGGTGAAGGGCACCGGCCTGAGCCCTGTACAGCGGGTGGCGAAGCGGACCATGGACGTTGTGTTATGCGGTCTGGCCATGGTGGTGGCGGCGCCCATTATGCTGGTGGTGGCGGCAGCCATCAAGCTGGAGGACGGCGGACCTGTGTTCTACAAGCAGGACCGGCTGACCCGGGGCGGACGGGAGTTCAAGATTCTCAAATTCCGCAGCATGATCGTGGACGCGGAGAAGTACGCAGGCGCGGTGCTGGCCACCGGGGATGATCCCCGTATCACCAAGGTGGGCAGGGTCATCCGGGCTACCCGGCTGGATGAGCTGCCCCAGCTCTTGAACATCCTGAAAGGGGATATGAGCATCGTGGGTCCCCGCCCGGAGCGGAAGTGCCTGGCGGACGAGATTACCAAGGAGGTGCCGGAGTTCCCCTACAGGCTGAAGGTGCGCGGAGGTCTGACGGGCTACGCCCAGATTTTCGGGAAATACAACACCAGCGCCTATGACAAGCTGCGGCTGGACCTTATCTACATTGAAAACTATTCCCTGCTGCTGGATATCAAGCTGATAATCCTCACCCTTCGGATCATCTTCAGCAAGGAGAGCACCGAGGGGATTGACAAGGCCAGGGAAATCCAGGAGAAGAGCAGGAAGCTGTTGGAAGAGCTTCAAAAAGAAGAACGATGAGTAAATCCCGCACATTTCACGTGTACGCGTGGAATGCGCGGGATTCGTTTTGTTGTTGGGGAGGAAAGAAGGATAAATTGTTGTTTGAACGTTTTTGCTGTCATTGCGAACCAGCGTGTGCTGGTGTGGCAATCCCCCGGTTAGAGGTAAAATGTTTCGACGATTGCCCTACAGAGTAGGATAATGTGGCGATTTGGTGGTAATCGTTACCTGATTCCATTCAACGGGGGGATTGCCACGCCAGTGTGCGCACTGGCTCGCAATGACAGCGTATATTTGGTGCGCACTTTTAAACAACAATTTATCTGTGTGCCCGGAAACTTTTCGGACAGGAAAGACGATTACAGCCAGCCGGCGTCTTCGGATTCGGATTTGCGCTGACGAAGAAGGAGGGCTTTCACGGTTTCCCGGGGGTCGGCGTTTTCGTAAAGTACCTGCCAGGCGGCCTGGATAATGGGCATTTCCACCTTCTGGCGGCGGCACAGTTCCATGGCGGAATGGGTGGCGTAGTAGCCCTCCACCACGGCGCCCACGGCATCCATGGCTTGCTGGGGGGACATGCCCTGGCCGATCAGGATACCGGCCCGGCGGTTTCGGGAGTGCCGGGAGGTACAGGTGACAATCAGATCGCCCACGCCCGCAAGTCCGGCGAAGGTTTCCTTCCGCGCGCCCAGGGATACCCCCAGCCGGGCGATTTCCGTCAGCCCACGGGTCATGAGCATGGCGGCGGTGTTGTCCCCGAAGCCCAGTCCCTCCGTCACACCGGCGCACAGGGCGATGACGTTTTTCAGTGCGCCGCCCAGTTCCGCGCCCACGGCATCGGGGCTGGTGTACACCCGGAAGGAATCGGACATGAAGACATCCTGGACGAATTCCGCGATTTCCCGGTTTTCGGAGGCGGCGAGGCATCCGGTGGGGATTTCCCGGGCCACTTCCTCGGCATGGCAGGGGCCGGAGAGGGCTGCTGCGCTGAGGCCGGTTTCCTGGGCGGCTACCTCGCTCATGCGGAGCAGGGTACCGGATTCGATGCCCTTGGTAACGGATACGAGAACGGTATCCCGGTTAAGATAAGGGGCAACACTGCGGCAAACCTGGCGGATGGGGAAGGAGGGACAGGCGATGACTACCAGCTGACAGCCCCGGACACAGGCGGGATCCGCTGTGACGGAAAGCTCCGGGGAGAGGGTGATGCCTTCCAGCCGGGGATTGACCCGGGAAGCCAGAATCAGCTCCGCCTTTTCCGCACGGTGGCACCAAAGGGTGGTGTCGTGGCCGTTTTTGCAAAGGAGCATAGCCAGGGCGGTGCCCCAGGCACCGTCGCCTACGACTGCTGTTTTCATGATGATTTTCCTTTTCCAAACAGATTGGTTTTTCGTTCCTCACCCTTCAAAAGACGCTGAATGTTCCCCCGGTGCATGAAGATGGTCAGACCGCCCAGGAATACAGCGGCGGCAATCAGAAGGGGGCTGTCCCGGTAAATCAGGGAAAACCCGATGGAGAATACAGCCGCGCCCAGGACGGAGCCCAGGGAAACGTATTGGGTCAGAAAATACGCGCCTGCAAAGACGATTACAAGAGCGACACCCACCCGCCAATCCATGGTCATGGCTACGGCCAGTCCGCACAGGATGCCCTTGCCGCCCCGGAAGCCCAGCAGGGCAGGGAAGTCGTGGCCCAGAATCACAGCGGCGGCACCCAGCATCATGCCCTCCCGGTAAAGTCCGTAGGGCTCCAGCAGCAGGCCCGCGCAGAGGCAGGCAGCCACGGCTTTTCCGGCATCAATCAGCACCACAAACAGGGCGCTGCGCCGTCCGTAGTTTCGGATAAAGTTGGTCAGACCCGCGTTGCCGCTGCCGTGGGAACGCACATCATCCCCCGCGACAATGGCGGACATACACACGGCGCCGTTCAGATTCCCCAGAAGATAGGAAACCAGTGCGGCAATGAAGATGCTGTAGCTGAGCATGGTGTTACTCCTCCTTGTCGCCCTTCTGACGGATGGTGATCCGAACGGGAGTGCCCTGCAGACCGAATACCTCCCGGATCTGGTTTTCCAGATACCGCTGGTAGGAGAAATGGAAGAGCCGGGCATCGTTGCAGAAGATGACAAAATGGGGAGGCTTGGTGCCGGCCTGGGTCATATAGTAAATCTTCAGGCGGCGGCCCTTGTCCGTGGGGGGCTGTACACGGGCGGTGGCATCCGCCAGGACACTGTTCAGCGCACCGGTGGTGATACGGCTGGTGTTCTGGGTGTACACGTCCTGAATCACCTGGAAAAGCTTGTCCACCCGCTGGCCCGTCAGAGCGGAGAGGAACACCACAGGGGCGTAGAGCATGTAGCTTAAGCCCTCCCGGACGGCGGCTTCCTTGTCGCGCATGGTGTTGGTTTCCTTGTCCTCCACCGCATCCCATTTGTTGACCACGATGATGGCGGCCTTGCCCGCTTCGTGGACCAGGCCGGCGATTTTGGTATCCTGCTCGGTGATGCCCTCGTTGGCATCGATGAGAATCAGGCACACATCCGCCCGGTCAATGGCGCTGATGGTACGCATATTGGAATACTTCTCAATAGCGTCGTCCACCTTGCTCTTGCGGCGCATACCGGCGGTGTCGATGAAGCAGTATTTTCCGGTTTCGTTCTCGAAGTAGGAGTCGATGGCATCCCGGGTGGTGCCTGCCACGTTGGACACGATGACCCGCTCCTCTCCGAGAATCCGGTTCAGGAGGCTGGACTTGCCCACGTTGGGCTTGCCCACGATGGCAACGTTGATAATGTCGCTTTCTTCTTCCTGAGCACCATCATCGGGGATATTCTCCAGCACCCAGTCCAGAAGATCGCCGGTGCCGTGGCCATGGACGGCGGAGGTCTCAAACAGGTCGCCGATGCCCAGACAGTAGAATTCGTAGACATCGGGATTCACGGGGCCAACGGAGTCGCACTTATTCACCGCAAGAGCGATGGGTTTGCCGGATTTGCGCAGCATGGTGGCCACATCCTGATCCGCCGCGGTGACACCGCTGCGGACATCGGTGACCATGATGATGGCATCCGCCAGTTCAATGCCGATTTCCGCCTGACGGCGCATAAATTTCAGCATGTCGTTTTCCGTATTGGGTTCGATACCGCCGGTATCCACCAGGGAGAAGTGTCTTCCGCACCACTCGCACTGGCCATAGATCCGATCCCGGGTAACACCGGGGGTGTCCTCCACAATGGAGGTGCGCTGACCGGTGAGTTTATTAAAAAGCATGGACTTGCCCACATTGGGCCGTCCTACAATAGCTACCAGGGGCTTCGCCATAGGTCATCATCCTTTCTTGGGAAAGATTCGATTTATTATGGCACAGAAATTCCGCAAAAGCAATGGGAAATCCCGTGATTCATATATTCTTTACAGTTTTTCGGCTCAATGAAAAACTTGTTTGATTTGCGTTTTTCTGAAAATCCGAAAGAAATAACGCACCATCTGTAGGGTGCGGTCATGTGTCAAGAGTAACATGGTATACACCAGTGCAAGGAC
>CALYTB010000103.1 GCA_945486035.1 uncultured Clostridia bacterium | reverse complement strand
CTACATAAAAATCACATCGTATAGTTTGTTTGCAAATACCTTGTGCATTTCTGCATTCGGATGGTTCAAACCGTTTGCCAGCAAAGCAGTTGTATCTACTCCCTGTGATTCGAGGAGCTGCCATTCGGCATATGCATCTGCAATCGGAATATCCAGTTGGTTGGCAATCTTTCTGGCTCTGGCAACATAGGCATCCATGTGCCCAGCCTTTTGCAGGTTTTCAAAATATCTGTGAACATACCACCAAAATCCCCAGAAACCTTTTACACGATGCTTACACAGCATTCCGGGTGTCATGAGTACTGTTTCAATATTGCTTTCACGCAACCGAATCAGAATTTGCTCCATATTCTTTTCGTATTCTTGTAACGCCGAGTCTCCCTTGTGGGCGTTGGTTACATCGTTAGTACCAAACATAACACAGCAAAAGTCCGGTTGCCTTGCCAGAACATCTTGCTGTATTCTGGCAAGACCGTCTTTGGAAAAATTACCGCCCACTCCGGCATTGACAATTGAAACCTCCTGCCCTATCTCTTCCCTAATTCGGTTTCTTAGTATATTCCAGAACACCCATTCTTCGTGGCGAACAGATTCCTTATGTCCATTAGCAAATTCAAACTGGCCATCCGTTATACTGTCACCAAAAAAGCAAAGTACTGGACACTCACCATTTTTGATTTTTTGTGCAATTTTTAGCATGTTCACCCTCCTTGAGGAATATGTGGAGATCTTTCGCAAGACCAGATAGGAAGCTTTGGTTACTCCCGCACTTCCAGTTCAATAAATTGATCTTCCAGATTAGGAGCGCTTGCCTTGATATGGATTTTGCCGCATTCATTGCCCGTTCGAATTACGGCAAGGGCCTTGCCGTAATAAGTGGTATGGGTATCAGCAAAGAAGCACTCTCCCATATTCGGCTTCGCAGAACCCAGCGCCAACAGACTGCCTGCTCCGGAAACAGTTACTGTGATAGGAACATCTTCTGTGGACTTGGTAACACCATCTGTTCCCACCAGATCAATATTCACATAGCACAGATCTTGACTGTTGGGACGCAGAGACAGCTTTTCAGGGATGATTTGCAGCCTTGTTTCTTTCCCTGCAGTTGTCATTGACGTGCGAGAGATCTCCTTTCCGTTACTGTCATAGCTAATGGCTGTGATGGTGCCTGGCACATAAACCACCTTGGGATATACAGCCTTATATTCTTTCGTCTTCTTCTTTCCGTAAGACTTGCCGTTCACAAGCAGTTCTGCCATTGCTCCACTTGCATAAACGGTTACTTTTGTCTTTTTGCCCTCACACCCATTCCAAGACCAGCTTGCCACAGCATCCGTATTTCTCCACATGGATACAGAGCCGAGTTCTCCTGCGTGGGTCAGAGGTTCAACGCCAATTCCAGGAGTATCCGTAAGTCCCCAAACGAGCCTATTCCACTGAGTTTCCGGTCGGAGCTTTCCACAGATATCAATCACACCACAACCACCAGAAATGATGGGTGAATCCTCGCCGGGATTTTTGAAGCTTTTGTAACGAACTGTACCCAGACCAGATTCACCAAGATAATCCCATCCTGTCCACATATAGTCTCCAATGACATAGGGGTACTTCGTTACTAATTTCCAGTTCTTGTAGAGATTTTTGGGAAGTGTTTCAGAACCTACGATCACACGATCGGGGTGGAGTTTCCCGTCCATCTCATAGCGGGAGGCAGCATAGTTGTAGCCTCCGATGTCCAGATAAGAGATGGCTACCTCTGTTGCCTTATCTGCGGCAGGCTTCGCAGCAGCACCCTCAATGATGCCGCCCATCTTGTTCATCAGAAGATTGAAGAAAGCGGAGGTGGGCAGGTTGTCCATGGTCTGGCTGCCGTTCTTGTTTTCTTTTCCATCCTTTTTGTCGCCGTAGATTCCACCGCCCTTTGCTGCCATGCTGCAGAGCATCATATTGATACCCAACGTGACAGCCTTGTCCGGGTCCAGCGCTCTGACCAATTCGGCCATCTTTCTGCAAAGCTCTTGACCTTCAGGTATGGCAAGTTCGGAAATTTCGTTACCGATAGAGTTCATGATCACACTGGGATGATTGTAATTTTTTATAACCATGGCAGTCAGATCCTGTTCCCACCACTGGCGGAACTCCTGATCTGCATAATCATACGGGTTTTTGTGTACCAGCCAGTTATCGCAAAATTCGTCCATCACATACATACCCAGCTTGTCACAGGCGGTTAACAGCGCTTTCGATGCGGGGTTGTGAGCGCTGCGAATAGAGTTGAAACCTGCTTCTTTCAGCAGGCGAACCCGGCGCTCCTCAGCATCTTCGAAGGAACAGGCACCCAAGATGCCGTTATCATGATGAATGCAGGCACCCCTTAGAAGCGTTTCCTTGCCATTTACATAGAATCCCTTTACATTCCATTTCAGTGTTCGGAAACCAAACAGGTCTTCTGCCTGATCCACTTCCTTTCCATCCTTCAAAAGATACGCGGTACAGCGGTAGAGTTCGGGATGCTCCGCATCCCAGAGTCGGGGCTGCGGAACACAAAGATGAATGGTGGCCTGCTGGTTTACCACATTTTCGATTGCCTCTGCAACAACTTCGTCATGATCCGTAACAACGACTTTGACCTGATCACCTCCGCTGACTGCTGCCTTGACTGCAACGGATTCATTATCAGCAGTGGAGATCAGCAGCCCATCCGGTAGGAAATGGAAAGCGTTACCTGTATATAAGTTTACATTTCGGTAAATACCGCTTCCGGAATACCAGCGGGAGTTAGGAACCGCAGAATTATCTGCAATTACTTTGATCTGGTTTTCTCCGCCGAAGTGCAGGTGCTCGTCCATGGAGACATAGAAATTGGTGTAACCGTAGGGCCGCTGGGCCGCCAAAACGCCATTGATATAGACCGATGCATTCTTATACACTGCCTCAAATTCGAGGATATGCACATTTTCGTGCTCATTTTCCGGCATAAAGAATGTTTTAGAGTATTCATAAGCACCGCCAGGGAAATATCCGCAGGCTCCGGCAGTGGGCGTATTCCGGTCCCGCTTTTCATACAACATAGCGTCATGAGGAAGATTTATAGATTGAGGAGCCTCGTCAGAATCGACGCGTTTGAACTGCCAGTTCAGATTGAAATTTGTCTTTTTCATTTGTTAACCTCCTTCAAATACGCAAAAAAGCTTCGCTGTTTGTGCAGTATATAATATCCTCGCGTCCTGCAACTGCTGCAAATAGCCTTTCAAGGCCATCCCAACTTGCGGCACCCTTGCCGTAATCCATTTCATAGGAATGACCCCACAGATAGAGCAGCAAATCCCGGTCGTCAGCCTCCGCCTCGATAAACTTTTTGACCAATTTCATTGTATTGCCCATAATCACAGAAGAAGATGGGCGAAAATTCAGAGGGTTCTCGGGATATTCAAAGCCTCCAGAGGGCAAAACAGCTCTGGCATAAAGATAACCCTGTGCCTTCAAGTGCTGTTCCACGGCGGGAGATGTGGAGCCATGTGCATAAGCGTGACCAAGAATTGGTTTTCCGGTGAGCCGTTCAAGTATTTCCTTGTCCTGATTCACGGATCTTTGCATCATTGAGTCGTTGACCTTTCCGAGAGGCTCGTGCCGGTACCCGTGAGTAGCGACTTCCATCTGCGCGTACACATCCCGAATCTCATCCTCTGGGATGCGGTTGTGGGGTACATAGGAGAATGGCCAATGGTGCCGGATGCCAGCCTCACAATCCTGAAACGAAAAGGTACCGATGCCTTTTACTTCTCCTTGCAGACCGAACATACCGGAGTTCAGATTAAAAGTTCCCCGCAGGCCATACTTTTTCATGAGCTCCAGTACTTTTTTATCCTGCTCAAGGCCGTCATCAAAGCTTAATGTAAAATATTTCTTTCCCATCACTGTTCCTCGCCAGTCAGGGCTGTGAGATCATAGGCCTGTGCCATTTGTTCTCCGCCTGCCGCATTCGGGTGCAAATAGTCGCCTTGATGAAGTGCTTTCTTTATGCAAGCTGGGTTGTTTTCATCCCGGAGCAACTCATCAGCGTCAAATACATCATCAAACAGATTGCAGGAGCGAATCCATTCGTTGATCCGAATGCGCAGTGCTTCCATTTCGGAGGTGTATCCTTTGTCCATGTAACCTGTTCGGGGCGTCAGGGTCTGGGCAATGACGCGAACACCTCGGTTGCGGAGCTGCGTAACAATGTTTGTTGTGGCATCTTTGTACGTTTCAAAGGAAATGATCGACGCTGTTTTCTTTGTGTAATAAGCAACATCGTTTACACCCAATGCAATAATAACAGCATGAAGATTGTCAAAACTGAGCACATCCCGCTCAAAACGAGCGATTCCCTTTTCACCATAGGAACTACCCATGAAACCAGGCACAGTGTAGGTCAGACAATTGCCACCTATTCCGGCATTTAGAAGTGTGTACCTCCCCTCAAAGGCATCCAGAAGCCGCTTATTAAGGGGCTTTACCCAGCGGTTCATGGCAGTAATGCTGTCACCAAAGGCAACGATCACTTTAGAGGGTTCTTCTGACTGCACCTCTACCCGGTCCAGGGAGACCACAGCATCATAGAGATTGTATTGTACCTTATAAGGCTCTTTCTGGATCTGAGGTAATGCTTCATCCATAGTGTGATCACCGGGATAGGCAGCAGCTTCCTCTATTGTCATATTGCTGTCCTGAGCCTTGGAAACATAGTAAAGCCGGATCTCCAGCTCTGCACCGGCAGAAACCGGGATCGCTGTCGGATCGGAATAGGTGTATCCGCCTGTCGGAATAGAAAAAGACGTTTTCCCTCCGACGGTTATATCGTATTTCTTTCCGTTTAACCAAACTGCCAAAGCGCCAATTTTATATGGTTTCTTTCCATAGATGTTTGAAAAACGCATTCTGACCGTCTCTCCCGATATATGAGAGATTACTGTAAATACAATGGTTTTCTTCTTTCCTTGCAGCATGCCCATTGCAAAAGAAGGCGCCGCAGCCTGACTCCAGATTGCTGTCCAATTCATATTTTTTCCTCCTTTTATTGTTCAGGATAATGTAAATTGCAGTAATTCCACATTGCCCCTTCCCTTATATCGCAGATATAGCGGACACCTGCCTACAGGACACCCGGCTTTTTGGGAAAGGTTTGCAGTATTTAAGTCCGTACCCATATTGTTCCAGTGATGGGATATTCTGATTTCCCCAACACTCTGACCGTCTTCGCTGCCAAGGATCTCCATAATGCCATCGCCTCCACGGGCGGTAATGGTAATGTGCTTTGTTTCCGTCAGGTCAAAGTACTTATAACCCACGACACAACCATTTTTGATGCCACATATTCTTGCTTTTGGCGCATTAGTTTCGGTATCTACATTTACTTCTCCGTCTGCGGGTTCTTTCGGCTCATAATCGGGGCCGTCCTGTGTAATGTAGGGGCCACCCATGGGATTGTGTAGGCCGAAAATACCACTGCTTTTCAGGCAGCAGGCAATGTACGCAGGGTAGGTTCCAATACCGCGCAGCGGACCCTCATTCAGACCACAGCTGGTAGATTCCACCATGGAGATACTGCCATCCTCTTTGATTTCAATTCGTTCTGCCACCGGTTGACGGTTTGTCGTTTTACCTGTTCTGCGATGGTCAAAGATATACCACTGACCCTTTACGCACACCATGCCCCCGTGGCTGTTGCCCATGGGGTAAGCGGCGTTCATCAGCTTCCGGCCATTCAGACCGATATCACTGGAAGAATGGATCGGACCTTTGTGAATGAATCCCTTGTCCGGAAAAAGGCTCATGGCATAGTTCAGACCGGTTATGTCAGTAGCTGGGTAGACGAGGTAATACCACTTTCCGATATGGCGGATGGAAGGCCCTTCCCAATAGTTCGGCCTCTTCGGATTGAAGTCAGCCGGCAAAATAATTGTCGGCTCCCCAATGATCGTCAACATATCGGAGCTTAACTCCATTACAAATAGTCCTTTAATCTCGTGCCCAAAATTACCATTGGATGGCTGTCCACTTCCAGCATAAAGGTAAATCCTGCCGTCATCGTCCACCAACACAGCTGGGTCAAAAAGGAACCAATCCTCAGGATTCGAACCGTATACCCTTCCGTCCGGGAAATGAACGTCTCCCAGGTATTCAAATTTTCCCGCAGGCGTATCACAGACAGCAACAGAAGCGATTGAAGAATTCTGGACCGAATAAAAAAGATAATATTTTCCATCTGTCCCCTGAACCACATCCGGTGCATAGTATAGAAGATTTTTCGTGTTCCACGGCGTTTGGTCTTTCCGAAAAATAATGCCCTCATAACGCCAGTCGGACAGATCGTCTTCCGGAGCCGACCAAGAGACATAATCATTGACACAGTATTCTTTACTCCCGAATTGGTCATGGCTTCCATAGATATACACACGACCATCGAACAGCCGGGGCTCTGCGTCTGGAATATACTCCCAGCTGGGTAGATATGGATTGAAGCATTGTCGTTTCACGAAGGATTTCCTCCTTTATTTCTTAATATTTATGTGGTACAATCAAAACACACAGGGGTGATTCACATGGAAAATGTCTTACATTTGTATTTTCAAAACACCGACGAAATCAGGCAACAAGATGGATCCTTTATTGTCAACTTCTTGAGCAATCGGACCGCAGACAGAGATTATTATTCGAAACTATCCGTAGCAACAAGCATCCATACCCAGGAAGAGTATCTTTTCTCAAATTACATGGATCAGAATTCTTTCTGTCTCCACACCCCAGCAGAAAGTGCATTCTTCGCGGAAACTTACCTGCACAAGCACAACTTTTTTGAGCTGATGTACATCATGCGGGGAAGTGCTTCCGTAATGATTGAAGATGAAGAAGTTACCTATACCAAAGGGAATCTATGCTTAATGAACCGCAACACCATGCACCGCGAGACAGATATGTCCGATGCAGACATCCTGTATATCAGTATTGATCCGTCCTTGATCGTCCAATGGCCGAAGGGAGTGGCACAGCCTTTTCAATATAAAAGCATTCTCAACCGATTTTTTACTGAAAATCTATCTGAGCGGACCGGAAGCAAGCGTGACTATGTAGATTTTCGGCTGCTTGGAGAGGATCAGATCCCCAGTATTGCGGAGGAGATCATTGCAGCATATACGAAAAAGCGGATCGGTTATCAATTTGATATCTATTCGTCATTGCTTCGGCTCTTTGCCGCACTGGAAAATCCAGAACTATATAAAGCAACTTATATATCTTTGGGTTATGGTCGGGAGCTGGTCACGTTGGAAAAAACCAAACAAATCATTGAAGAACGCCACGGTGTTATACGTAGGACAGAACTAGCCAGAGAGGTGAATTATTCCTGCGAATATATTTCTCGAATCATCAAGACCCATACCGGATATACCCTCAAAGCCTATTGCCAGAAAGTACAAATGCAGGAAGCGGCCCGGCTTTTGAAGAGTACCGATTTGCCTGTCAGCAAAATAGCTGCCTCGCTGGGATATGA
>CALYTB010000102.1 GCA_945486035.1 uncultured Clostridia bacterium | reverse complement strand
TCAACTGTCAATTGTCAATTGTCAATTCGGCGAAGCCGCTAAACAACAATTTATCATACCATCTCAGCACGAAGTCAAAAGCTTCTGCCCCGGCTTGACATTTTTGTCCGTTCCCGCTAAACTAAGAAAAACGATATCAGGAGGCTTTCTTATGACACCAAAGGTTTATTTCACCGATTTCTGTACCGGAACATCCGAAACCCTGCCTCAGAAGCTGGCCCGACTGTGCCTGAGCGCCGGCATGGATCAGATCGACTTTCAGGACAAGTTTGTGGCCATCAAGATTCACTTTGGCGAGCTGGGCAACATGGCCCACCTGCGACCGGGATATGCCCGGGTGGTGGTGGAGCTTATCAAGGATCTGGGCGGCAAGCCCTTCCTCACCGATGCCAACACCATGTACATCGGCTCCCGGAAGAATGCCCTGGACCACCTGGAAACCGCTTACTTAAACGGCTTTACCCCCTACTCCACCGGCTGCCATGTGATCATCGCCGACGGTCTGAAGGGAACCGATGATGTGGATGTTCCCGTTTCCGGCGGTGAATACGTAAAATCCGCCAAGATCGGCAGGGCCATTATGGATGCCGATATCGTGATCTCCCTGAACCATTTCAAGGGTCACGAGGAAGCCGGCTTCGGAGGGGCGCTGAAGAACCTGGGCATGGGCTCCGGCTCCAATGCGGGCAAGCGGGAAATGCACTCCGACGGCCGTCCCACCGTGGACGAAACCAAGTGCGTTGGCTGCGGCACCTGCGCCAAATTCTGCGCCCACGACGGCCCCCAGCTCCGCAACGGCATTATGCGCATCGACTGGACAAAGTGCATGGGCTGCGGCCGCTGCATCGACACCTGCCCCGTAGGCGCCATCCATTCTGCCTATGCCCAGTCCAACACCATCCTTGGGTGCAAGATTGCCGAGTACACCAAGGCCGTGCTGGACGGCCGTCCCCATTTCCACATCAGCCTGGTCCGGGATGTCAGCCCCTATTGCGACTGTCACGCGGAAAACGACATCCCCATCGTCCCTGATGTGGGCATGTTTGCCTCCTTTGATCCTGTGGCATTGGATCTGGCCTGTGCCGAGGCCGTCAACGCCCAGGCTGTCAACCCCGGCTCCAAGCTGGCCAAAGCAAACCGCCCGGACCTGGATAACCTAACCGGCTCCTTCCCGGAAACCAGCTGGCGCGCCCAGATTTCCCACGCCAAAAAAATCGGCCTGGGCGAAGACTCCTATGAGCTGGTAACCATCTGACCCCATCCAGGGAAGACGAACTGTTGTCAAGGTTTCTGCGAATTGACAATTCTATAAATATAACGTGCTATTTTCGGAAGAATTTCCAAATCATCCCGAAGGGGTTCCTTCATTGTCAATTGTCAATTCTATACAGCGATTTCTCTTCCCCTCCCCCAACACACTCCCCAGGAGGCAGCGCTATGGCTCAGCGTGTACAGAACATGACCGAAGGCAGCCCTATGAAGCGGATGCTCTCCTTCGGCCTTCCCCTGCTTTTCGGAACCCTCTTCCAGCAGTTCTACAGTTTGGTGGACACCATGGTGGTGGGCTACACCCTGGGCGACCGTGCCATTTCCGCCATCGGCGCCACCTCCTCGGTGTACAGCCTGCTGTTCTTTCTCACCGCCAGCCTGAACAGTGGCTTTGCCATTCCCATCGGCCAGCTCTTCGGCGCCGGAGATCTTTCCCGGCTGCGCAAAGCCGTGGCGGGAGCCCTGCTGCTGAACCTGCTCTTCGGCGTGGTGCTGACTGCCCTTTCTCTGGGACTTCTCGGGCCTGTGATCTCGCTGCTGAATACTCCCGATGACATCCGGGCCGATGCGGAAATTTACATCGGCATTATCTGCGCGGGGCTATTATCCACCGTCTGCTACAATATGTTCTCCCGGCTTCTCAATTCCCTGGGGGACAGCCGTACCCCGCTGATGTTCCTGATCCTCACAAGCCTTCTGAACATTGCCCTGGATTTTCTGCTGGTGGCCGGTTTTTCCCTGGGCGTGGCGGGCGCTGCCCTGGCTACCGTGATCTCCCAGGTGGTCAGCTGTCTGCTGTGCGGTGTGTTTCTGGTGCGCAATTTCCGGGCTTATCTGCCCGGGCGGGAGGATTTCCGGGTTCCCGGGAAGCTGATGCTGGAGCTGATCTCCACCGGCTCCGCCATGGCGCTTATGAGTGTAGTGGTGGACATCGGCTCCGTAATTTTCCAGAGCGCTGCCAACACCCTGGGCATCGCCATCATCACCGCCCACACCGCCTCCCGTCGGCTGATTGAGCTGCTTCTGCAGCCTCTGGGCTCCCTCAGCGCCGCCTTTTCCGTGTTCACCGCCCAGAATTACGGTGCCGGAAAACGGTCGAGAATCCGCACCGCTCTGGCTCAGGTCCTGCTGCTCAGCACCCTGTGGAGCCTGATCGCCACCTGCTTTGTCTATCTGCTGGGCGGAAGCATCATCCGTCTCACCACGGGAACCACGGATCCGGTGGTGCTGCGAAACGCCGTGCTGAGCCTGCGGGTTCATCTTCCCTTCTATCCCATGCTGGGGGCGGTGTTCTGCCTGCGCAGCGGATTGCAGGCTATGGGCTTTAAAATCGTCCCCATCTGCTCCAGCGTTGTGGAGCTTGCCATCAAGCTGCTTTCTGCCTGGATGCTGATTTCCCGACTGGGATACCTGGGTGTGTGCATTACGGAGCCTGCCTCCTGGACACTGATGACCCTGTTCCTGGGAGGTGCCTACTTGCTCAAATACCGCGCCACACTCACGAAGGAGGAAATGCTATGACCGATCACAGCATCCGCGCCGGGGAGCTGTTCCTGGCGGGCTATAACTGTTCTCAAAGTGTCGTTGTCGCGTTTTGCGACCTGACGGGGCTGTCGGAGGAGTTTTCCGCGAAGCTGTCCAGCTCCTTCGGCGGCGGCATGGGCCGGATGCGGGAGGTCTGCGGCGCTGTCAGCGGCATGCTGACCGTGGCGGGACTGCTCTACGGCTACGGGGCCCCGGACGATGCCGCGAAGAAGGCCCACTATACCCTGGTGCAGGCCCTTGCGGGTCAATTCCGGGACGAGCACGGCTCCATCATCTGCAGGGAGATTCTGAAAAACCCACCTTCCGACCCCAACCCCACCCCCCGGACGGCGGAGTTTTACAAAACCCGGCCCTGCGCCCGGATGGTTATGACCGCGGCACGGATTCTGGACGAATACATTGCTCTGCACCCCGTTGAGGAGCCCTGCCATGGACCTGATTTATAACCAGAACCACATTCCCAGGGAGCAATACCGCTACGGTCTGCGCGCCAGCGCGGCGGTGGGCTGCGGCTGGATTGCCACCTACAATGCCCTGACCCTCATGGGGTATCGCACACAGATACCGGAGCTGATCCGCTATTACGAACGCCAGCTCCCCGGAATCCACGGCAATGCGGGTACCAGCTTCTGGGCCCCGGTGCCCCTGCTGAAGAAGTGGGGCTTCCGTGTGGAAACCAGCCTCCGGCCCGGAGAATTTGACACCCTGGCAGGTCACGCCGATGCCTGCATTCTGTTCTACCGCTGGCACCGCGGCTGGAAGCTGGGCGCCCATTTCGTGGCGCTGCATCACAAGGAAGAGGGCTTCGTGGGCTACAACACCTACCGAAACTCCACCGGCCCCGATTTCTACGGCCCCAGTCTGGAAGGCTTCCTGAAGGAAAAAGGGTATTTCACCCCCTTTCTCATCGCCATACAAAAAAGCCCCCGGGAAGACTCCCGCGGACAGACATAAATTGGTGTTTGACGATTTCGTATACACTGCGTTTTTGCTGTAGGGGAGCCATTCATGGCTCCCGTGACGCAGTACGTTTTCGCCGAAACGCTTATATAATCGGTACATTTCACCGCCGGGAGCCATGAATGGCTCCCCTACAGTGTTTTTGGCATTTCCAAAACGGACCGCCAAGCACCAATTTGTCGTATTGTTGCCTCAATCGAATAAGTGCAAAAAGAAATAACCCTTGACCGCCGCATCATCTGATGTCGTCAGCCAAGGGTTATTTCTCTTCACTCTTATTATCTAACATCATTGGTTAACCTCTCTTTCTGCGGATTTCCGGCGCTTCCGTCCCCCGCTTCCTGACTCCTCCGGAACAATCACATTTCCTTGCTTTCATCTTCTTAAAGCCCATATATAAACGGAGGATATTGGAGGAACGCTTCCGCGCCCTTTCGAGGCTCCCGCACACAGATCATCCGAGGATTTAGGTTCTAGAAATCATTTCTTTTCATAAATCATTGTCTGTATCGGTTTGGAGCCCTGGGATCAACCTGTATATCGGTATCACCTCTTGTGCTTATAAGATATCACAACAATTTGATGATTTCAATCCTCAATATTGTACAATTTAACGAACATTTCCTTGTGCATTTCACAGATTTCCCATCACCCCCATTGACATCCGCCCGGCAGTGCAGTATATTGGATTTGTTCGGCGGCCACCGCCGGCTTCTTTTTTGCCAAAAACGCGGTCAGCTAAATTGTTGTTTAGCGGCTTCGCCGAATTGACAATTGACAGTTAACAGTTGACAATTTTGGCATCCTTTCAGAATGATCAAAAACGCCTAAATCCAACTGTAGGGGAGCCATTCATGGCTCCCGGCGGTACATTTTTTCGATTTACTTCACATTTCGGTGAAAACGTACTGCTCTACGGGAGCCATAAATGGCTCCCCTACAGTAAGGACGAAGTGCGTTTGAAAACTGTAAACAACAATTTTTCTTTTCATGTGTACCAACAGGATTGCGGACAATTCCTTCGCAGAGCCCTGGTCTTCCGGCAAAACGTTAACCCCCTGCAAAAAGAAATAACCCTTGACGGCTCAGCCAACCACTCTGAGCGTCAAGGGTTACTTCTGTTCGATTTTATTATCCAACATCCTTGGTTAACCTCTCTTTCTACAGGATCGGAACTCCGGACCTCCTGACAAAAATTGAATCTGAATCCCGGTATTTCTCTGGAATCGAAATTCGGAGATCCCTGTTCCCGGAGAAAATTACCTGTACATCGGTATCGCCTCCTGTGCCTACAGTCTACCACATCCGCAGCGCCGTTTCAATTGACAGCTTTCACGAATCCGCTTTACCTGCCTCATGCAAAACGCAGAAAAACCTCAGACCTTTGTCCCCGCAATTGACAGAATTTCCCGCCCACTGTATAATAGAAATGTTGAGGCGCTTCGCGCGGATACCATACAATACTGCCATTTCCAAAGGAGCTGGAACAATGAAAGCAAAACTCTTTGCAGACCGCCATTTCCCCATCGGAAATATTGACCGAAGAATCTACGGCTCCTTCCTGGAGCATCTGGGCCGGGCGGTGTACGGCGGGATCTATGACCCGGAGCACCCGACAGCCGATGATATGGGCTTCCGCGCGGATGTGCTGGAGCTGGTGCGCAAGCTCCGGGTTCCCGTGGTCCGCTACCCCGGGGGCAATTTTGTTTCCGGCTACAACTGGGAGGACGGCACCGGTCCCAAGGAAAACCGGCCCCGTCGGATGGAGCAAGCCTGGTCCGCCATCGAAACCAACCAGGTGGGCATTGACGAGTTCCAGGAATGGGCCCGCCGGGCCGGCACCGAGGTTATGATGGCCGTGAATCTGGGCACACGGGGTGTGGAGGATGCCCGGAATCTGGTGGAATACTGCAATTTCCCCGGCGGCACCAAGTACAGTGATCTGCGCCGTGCCAATGGCTTTGAGAAACCCTTCGGCATCAAATACTGGTGCCTGGGCAACGAAATGGACGGTCCCTGGCAGATCGGCCACAAAACCGCCCGGGAGTACGGCCGTCTGGCCGCCGAGGCGGGCAAGGTGATGAAATGGACGGACCCCAGCATCCAGCTGGTGGCCTGCGGCAGCTCCAATACCGGGATGCCCACCTTTGGTTCCTGGGAGGAAACCGTGCTGGAGGAAACCTACGATGTGGCAGACTTCCTCTCCCTGCACAGCTATTACGGAAACCCCGACAACAATACCGAAGAATTCCTGGCCTGTTCCAAGGACATGGACGACTTCATTTCCACGGTGGCTTCCATCTGTGACGTGGTGAAATCCCGGCTCCACTCCGACAAAACCATGATGCTCTCCTTTGATGAGTGGAATGTGTGGTTCCACTCCGGCGAGCAGGACAAGAAAATCGAGAAATGGACCGTTGCACCGCCCCAGCTGGAGGATGTGTACAACTTTGAAGACGCGCTGGTGGTGGGCTGCCTGCTGATCACCCTGCTGCGCCACGCTGACCGGGTGAAGATGGCGTGCCTTGCCCAGCTGGTGAATGTAATCGCCCCCATCATGACGGAAACCGGTGGCCGGTCCTGGGCACAGACCATTTTCTACCCCTTCCTGGATGCCTCCCTCCACGGCAACGGTGTGAGCCTGCGCACCGCGGTGGAATGCGGCAGCTACCAGGCGGGCAAGTACGGCGAGACCTCCTACCTGGAATCCATCGCCGTTGCCAACGAGCAGGCCCGGGAAATTGTGGTCTTTGCCGTGAACCGGAGCCTGACGGAGGAAATGGAGCTGGAGATCCAGGTAACTGGCTACGGTGATCTGGAAAAGCTCTCCCACCGGGTCCTCTTCTGCGAGGATCTGAAGGCCGTCAACACCGCTGATGCCCCGGATACCGTCGCTCCCGGCGAGCTTCCCCTGGCCGAAGCCACCGTGCTTCCCAAGCACAGCTGGAACGTCATCCGCTACCGGTATTAACTCCAAAACAGTCATCCCACGCGAAATGAAGCTGGGATGACTGTTTTTTTGAAAAAATCGCCTTATCGGTTTTACAGCAAAGCGGTAAATTGTTGTTTGAAAGTGCGCACCAAATATGCGCTGTCATTGCGAGCCAGTGCTCACACTGGCGTGGCAATCCCCCGGTTGAAAGGAATCGGGTAACGATTACCACCAAAATCGCCACATTTTCCTACTCTGTAGTGCAATCGTCGAACATTTTACCTCTAACCGGGGGATTGCCACGACCAGTGTGCGCACTGGTCTCGCAATGACAGGAAACCAGGAGGCAGCCCGACAAACACCAATTTTTTCCCTCTTAATCCTTGCAGGGAATCCTCCTTTTGAACAGCCCATGCCGGTTGCAGAAGAAGTACACATACCCTCTTCCCCTCAGTCGGATCCGGGTTTCCGCGTTGCCCTCGGGATAGAGCTTCACCAGTTGGAACCGATCCGCAGTGGCGTAGGCCACAAAGGAGATGAAGTGCTCCTTGGTCATGGGATGCCGGATGGAAATGAATTCCTCATCCTCCACCTGCTCAATGGTAATCGGATGCTCCTCATCCGGCTCCTCCGCCTCCAGGGGCGGAAGCGTAATTCCGCAGCAGCTGACCATGGCTTCTCCCGTACCGTGAATTACATTTCCGCAGACCGGGCAGACATAGAGCTTCGTCCTGAGCATATTGCAGGAAACATTCCGGTTGGAGATAGGCTGTCCGTTCATCAGCTCCAGCACCGACACCCCCAGCGCCTGCGCCAGGGGCTCCAGCGCCGTAATATCCGGCAGCCCCCTGCC
>CALYTB010000101.1 GCA_945486035.1 uncultured Clostridia bacterium | reverse complement strand
CCGGTATTCGCCGGGGGTCATGCCGTAGGCCTGCTTGAATGCCCGGAAGAAGTGGTTATAGCCTCCGAAGCCGCCCATCCGGTAGACCTCAGTGATGGAATAGCCCTGGGCGATGTACTGCCTGCACAGGTCCAGCCGGGCTTTGACAATGTAGCGGTGGACGGTCTGGCCGGTTCGCTTCCTGAACTCCCGGATCAGATGGTGGCGGCTGACGAAGAATTCCCGCTCCAGGGTTTCCAGGGTGATTTCCTCGGTGAGGTGGGCGTGGATGTAGCGGAACACCTGATCCAGGGACAGCCGGTTGTCTCCCCGGTGCCGGGGCTGGGGCCGGTAGGGGTCCGCGCTGGCACAGGCCCGGAGGGTCATCGCCAGAAACATCCGGGCCGTGGACTGCTCCAGCAGCTCCAGTGCCAGGGGGTCCTCCTCTGAGCGAAGGGAAATCAGCTGCATGGCCAGGCTCTTGATCAGCATCAGACGCTGACTCTGAGCCCGAACTGCCGCCACGGGGGAAGGATTGATTTCAAATGCCCGGAGCAGGTCCGTTTCCGGCCCGGAACAGGCCGAGACTGTCCCCAAGGGAAAGCGCACCCACAGCACGGTTCCCGGGCCCTTATCCCCGCCGTGTGCCAACTCCAGGGTCTGCCGCTGCCGGCATACCAGCAGGTCGTCCGGCTCCAGGAACCATTTCCCGCTGACCCGGAGCAGCCCATGCACCACCAGCAGGAAGCCGTATTCCTCTCCGGTGGCAAGCCGGATACGATCCCTCGGCCCCAGGGTCAGCTGTTTCGCGGAGTAGTCCATAAGCACCTCCCGGAAATCCATTCCAATGTCGTTCTCTGCCAACATCCGCAGACCGACAAATTGGTGTTTGGCGTACTGAAAGAGAACTGTCATTGCGAGACCAGTCCGCTTAAGTGGTCGTGGCAATCCCCCGGTTAGAGGGAAAATGTATCGACAATTACCCCACAGAGCGGGAAAACCTTGCGATTTTTGGTGGTAATCGTTACCTGGCTCCTTTCAACCGGGGGATTGCCACACCAGTGTGCGCACTGGTTCGCAATGACAGGTAATCTGGAGCCAGCCCGACAAACACCAATTTGTTGGGTCAATTCACCTCGAAATTGGCGAAATATACAGAATTAAATGGCTAATTTTGTATATATTGTCTTATTTCTATAATACATCAATTTATGCTAGTTTTCAAGCGATTTTTGCATATTATTTCTTTCTTATACCTCCTATAATAAAACAGAAATGCGGGGAGACACCCGTTTCAGAATAAAAAGGAGGAATCATCATGAGCACACCCCCCAACACCCCCGTGCGCAAGTTCAACATGCTTGACAAGCTGGGCTATACCCTGGGCGACCTGGGCTGCTGCTGCACCGAGCAGTTCCGGGCCATGTATCTGACGGTTTTCTACACCCTGATCCTGAAGGTCAACCCCGTCCACATCGGCATTCTGATGCTGATTACCAAGATCTGGGACGCCGTCAACGATCCCATTATCGGCGCCATTGTGGACTCCCGCAGAGCGGGCCCCAAGGGCAAGTTCATCCCCTGGATTCGGGCCTTCTCCTTCCCCATGGCCGTGCTGTGCGTGCTGGGCTTTGTAAATGTGAGCAACCTGGCCTACGGTCTGCGGCTGGCCTACATGTTCATCACCTATGTGCTGTATGAGGCCATCTACACCTGTGTCAACGTGCCCTTCGGCACCCTCTCCAGCGTGATGACCGACGAGGTCAAGCACCGCACCGCCCTGTCCCGCTACCGCTCCATGGGCGGCACCATCTTCATGACCGTCATCGTGTTCGTGGGCCCCATGTTCCTGTATGTGGACAACCAGCCCGTGGCGGGCCGCTTCCTGATGCTGGCCGCCATCTTCGCCCTCATCGGCCTGCTGTGCCTGCAGATCACCTGTGTGTGGTGCAAGGAGCGGGTTCAGGTGGTGGAGCGCCCCAAGGGGGAGAAGCTGAACTACGGCAAGGTCATCAAGGAAATCGCCCGGAACCGGGCCCTTCTGGGCGTGATGCTGTTCAGCCTCATCGGCATGATCGGCGCTTCCATTGTCAACGGCCTGAATACTTACCTGTATAAGGACTACTTCGGCAATGTGAAGATCCAGGCCGTCTCCGGCATGCTGAGCGTGCTGTATGCCATCATCGTTTTCGCCATGACCCAGCCCCTGGCCAACAAGCTGGGCAAGAAGGAGTGGTGCTGCTACGGCGCCGGCTTTGCGGCGCTGGTGTTCCTGGTGCTGCACTTCTTCCCCCTGCGCAGCGCCATGGTGTTCATCATCGTCAACGGTATCTGCTACCTGGGCGCCTCCGGCATGCAGGTGCTGGTGTGGGCCATGGTCAACGATGCCATCGACTACCATGAGCTCCAGACCGGCGAGCGCAACGAGGGCATTGTCTATTCCTCCTACTCCTTCATCCGCAAGCTGGCCAGCGCCGTTTCCAGCTCCCTGTCCAGCTTCGCCCTGGCCATCATCGGCTATGATGTGAACGCCGCCGTCCAGACCGAGGCTGTCACCAGCTCCATCTGGAAGGGCTACACCCTGATCTACGCCCTGGGCTACGGCCTGGCCGTGGTGGCCCTGGCCCTGCTGTACCCCCTGGGCAAGAAAAAGACCGCGGAAATGCTGGACGAGCTGAAGGCCCGCCGGGCTGCCCGGGTGCAGGAGTAAGCCCATGGTCATTCAGCAGTTTTCCATGAAAAACCGGGACGGTCACACCCTGCGGGGTGTGGCCACCATCCCTGACGGTGCGGGGAAGTTTCCCTGCGTGCTGCTGCTCCACGGTTTTACCGGCAATGCCTGCGGCTATAAGAATCTGAACGTGATTCTGGCCCGGGCCCTGGCAGAGGCGGGAATCGCCTGTGTCCGCTTCGACTTCTACGGCAACGGCGAAAGCGATGGACAGTTCGAGGACTGCACCTTCACAGGGCTCTACCACGATGCCGAGGATGTGTTCGCATGGATGGCGGCTCAGCCCTTCGCGGACCCGGAGCGCCTGTTCCTTTCGGGGCAGAGCATGGGCGGCTATGTGGCCGCCTCCTGCGCCCCGAAGTTGAAGCCCCGGGGACTGCTCCTGCTGTGCCCGGGAGCCGGGATGTGGTTCGGCGCTGCCCAGCGGGCGGATGCCGTGACCCAGAAGGGTCAGGATTGGTTCGACATGGAGGGCCTCAGGTACAAAATGGCCTTCAATTACGACATGGCAAGCCACCCGGCCCCCTTTGAGGAGGCCAAAGGCTACGAGGGAGCAGCTTTGATTCTCCGGGCCTCCGACGACAAGCTGGTGGACGAGCGCACCTGCGAAGGCTACCGGGCCTGCTATGGCGAAGCCAGGGTAGTCACCGTGGAGGGCGGCGGACACAACTTCGCCTCCATACCCGCCCGCAAAGCCGTGGCGGAGGAAATGATCGCCTTTGTAAAAGCCAATATCTGAACAAACGAGGGGCCTCAAGGCCCCTCGTTTTGCGCTGTTAAGGCTCCGACAGACAAATTGGTGTTTAGACTATCGGGTTTAGTAAGCTGGTCGTCAAATTGATGTTTGCTGCACACGCTCTGTAGGGCGCGGGCATGACCGCGCCGCCCACCTGACGCGATTGAGCTCGTAAAATATACCGTAAAACGGTAGTTCTCAGTCATCCAACCGGAGCGGTGCGGTCATGCCCGCACCCTACAATAGTGTGCTTACTAAACCCGATAACCTAAATTGGTGTTTGTCGCTTCGCCTCCAGGTTTCCTGTCATTGCGAGACCAGTCCGCAGACTGGTCGTGGCAATCCCCCGGTTAGAGGGAAAATGTATCGACAACTGCCCCACAGAGCGGGAAAACCTTGCGATTTTTGGTGGTAATCGTTACCTGGTTCCTTTCAACCGGGGGATTGCCACACCAGCGTGCGCGCTGGTTCGCAATGACAGCGTTTATTCGACAAACACCAATTTATCTGTATTCCTCGGGAAATCGGAACCCCCGGGGGCGATGCCCTCCGGGGGGATGATGGAGTGGTTACGGAATATAGATACGGTGCATTTCAATGATTTTACCGTTTTCAATACGGATGGTGGTGTTGTAGGGGGTGAAATCGTAGTTGATTCCGGTGCCCTCCACCAGGAAATCGCCGGGGTAGAAGGTTTTCTCTTCTCCGGGCACCGAGGAATCGGTAAAGAGGAAGTCCGGGGATACCCGGATCACCGCCTCGCCCAGGGCATAGTAGTCCGGGTGATCGTTGGCCTCCGTCACATAGTAGACACCGTCCTCCCGGGTGCGAAGCTCCAGAGCGCCATTGACAATCACCCCGCCGGAGTCCGGCTTGTCCAGGGAGTTGACCGTGACCTGCTCCCCCTGAAGCACCAGGATGTCCCCCGGGGCAAGGGCCCCGATGTCCGCAAGATCGTACAGGTCATAGGTATAGACCGTTACCTTCATCTGCATGGCGCCTTCGTCATCCACATAGGCATCCCCTTGCGCAAGGGAGACCGCCAGGGTGCCGTCCTCCGGCGCGTCCAGGTTGATGGTCTGGGACAGGGGGGACACAATCACCGGTTCGGCAGTGGATTCGGGTTCGGAGGCAGTCTCCCCGGCGGTGGTTTCGGTCACCGGAGCGGCGGTCTCCGTGGGCGCAGGCTCCGTTTTGGAGCACCCAGCCAGAATGAGGCAGAGTGCGAGAAGGGCAAAAAACAGCTTTTTCATGACAGACTCCTTTCTGATGATAAGAGCGGTAAATTGTTGTTTAGCGGCTTTGCCCCAAAGTTTTCTGTCATTGCGAGACCAGTGCGCTTAAGTGGCGTGGCAATCCTCCGGTTAGAGGGAAAATGTACCGAAAAGCACCCGGAAGAATAGGGATCGTCGCGCTTTTGGTGGTAATCGTTACCTGGTTTCATTCAACCGGGGGATTGCCACGCCAGCGTGCGCGCTGGCTCGCAATGACAGCATATCTTTACAAACAACAATTTATCTGTTTTACGGTGATTTCTTAATCGAACAGGGGCAGGCGGTAGATGCAATCGGAGATGGGGGTTCGGACAAGGACAATGGTGAGGAGCGGGATCAGGATGGATACGGTCAGGCTGAGGATATCGCCGACGGGGGCAGAATCCCGGCCCCATTTATTATGGAAGAAAAGCCAGGCGGCGAAGTAGCCGAAGCCCGCGCCCAGGGTGTTCATCAGCAGATCGTCCACATCCGTTGCCCGGAAGCAGAACATCTGGAGGATCTCGATGGTCAGCGACAGCAAGAAGCCCGCCAGCACGGTCACTTTCCATTTTCTGCATTTGCACCAGAGAACCGGGAGCAGGAAGCCGAAGGGCGCGAACATCACCGCATTCAGAACCCGCTGAACCCCCAGCCAGCCGGTTTCGTCGGAAAAGGGAATCAGACTGATGTTGGGTTCCCAGCGGATGTACTGGATGGCGGGAATGCCCACCACGTCGAACATTTCGCAAAGGTACAGCACAAACAGGCCGGACAGCACATACCGCGTCCAGCCCCGTTCCCCGCGAAAACGCTGGAACAGCCACACCAGCGGCACCGCCACAACGGCGGCACTGAGAACATCCACAAGGGAATACAGAAGAAAACGCATCTAGAAACCTCCAGGGGGGAAGAATGGAAGATAAATTGTTGTTTACAGAATTAATGCTGTCATTGCGAGACCAGTCCGCAGACTGGTCGTGGCAATCCCCCGGTTGAATGGAACCAGGTAACGATTACCACCAAAATTCGCGGTAATTCCAGTTTTTGGTGCGTTTCGGTACGTTTCCCCTCTAACTGGGGGATTGCCACGACCAGTGTGCGCACTGGTCTCGCAATGACAGAAAACTTTGGGGCAAAGCCACTAAACAACAATTTACATCACTATTCTACCCGATGCCCTCCCTTTTGGCAAATTAAGTTTTTCCTAAGAATGGAAACCCCCTTCCGGCGGGCCGGAAGGGGGTGGTTATTAGGGGAGGGGAGGCTTAGTACATTCCGCCACCCTGGGCTGCGGCGGCCGCCGCGGCGGCATCGGCAGCGGGATCGGGCTTGTCCACCACCAGGGACTCGGTGGTCAGGACACAGGCGGCGATGGAGGCGGCGTTCTCCAGGCTGGAACGGGTCACCTTGGTGGGGTCCACAATTCCGGCGGGAATCATGTCCACATAGCTTTCGGTGTAGGCGTCGTAGCCGAAGCCCACCTTGCCGCTGGTGCGGATCTTCTCATAGACCACGGAGCCGTCCACACCGGCGTTCTCGGCGATCTGACGGATGGGAGCCTGCAGCGCGGCGGCAATGATCCGGGCGCCGGTCTTCTCGTCGCCGTGGAGGGTGGCGATCAGCGCTTCTACAGCGGAGATGGCGTTGACCTGAGCGGTGCCGCCGCCGGCCACGATGCCCTCTTCCACAGCGGCACGGGTGGCGTTCAGAGCATCCTCAACCCGCAGCTTCTTCTCCTTCATGGCGACCTCGGTCTGAGCGCCAACCTTGATGACGGCCACGCCGCCGGAGAGCTTGGCCAGGCGCTCCTGGAGCTTTTCACGGTCGTAGTCGGAGGTGGTGGTGGCAATGGCGGAGCGGATCATGTGGGCCCGGGCCTTGATGTCCTCGGCAGCGCCGTCGCCGTCCACGATGGTGGTGGTGTCCTTGGTCACCACAACCTGGCGGCAGTGGCCCAGGTCGGTCATCTGGGCATCGGTCAGCTCCATGTTCAGCTCGCTGGAGATCACGGTGCCGCCGGTGAGGATGGCGATATCCTGCAGCATCTCCTTGCGGCGGTCGCCGAAGCCGGGGGCCTTCACGCAGACCACGTTGAACCGGCCCTGCAGACGGTTGAGAAGCAATGTGGCCAGGGCATCGCCCTCCACATCCTCGGCGATGATGACCAGCTTTCTTCCGGACTTCACGATGGGCTCCAGGATGGGCAGAATATCCTGAATGGAGGCGATCTTCTTATCGGTAATCAGCAGGTAGGCATCGTCCAGGACGGCCTCCATCTTGTCGGTGTTGGTGACCATATAGGGGGAGATATAGCCCCGGTCAAACTGCATGCCTTCCACCACGTCCAGGCCGGTCTCGGCGGTCTTGGACTCCTCGATGGTGATGACACCCTCGGTGCCCACCTTCTCCATGGCCTCGGCGATCAGCTTGCCGATGGCCTCGTCACCGGAGGACACGGTGCCGACCCGGGCGATGTCGTCGGAGCCGTTCACGGGAACGGAGTTGGCCTTGATGGCAGCCACAGCGGCCTCCACGGCCTTCTCGATGCCCTTGCGCATGACCATGGGGTTGGCGCCGGCGGACAGGTTCTTCAGGCCCTCGCGGGTGATGGCCTGGGCCAGCAGGGTGGCGGTGGTGGTGCCGTCGCCGGCCACGTCGTTGGTCTTGGTGGCGACCTCGCGGATCAGCTGGGCGCCCATGTTCTCGAAGGCATCCTCCAGCTCCACTTCCTTGGCGATGGTCACGCCGTCATTGGTAATCAGGGGCGCGCCGTACTTCTTGCCCAGAACCACGTTGCGGCCCTTGGGTCCCAGGGTAACCTTGACGGTATCAGCCAGCTGGTCGATGCCGGACTGCAGCTTCTTGCGGGCTTCCTCGCCGTAAACAA
>CALYTB010000100.1 GCA_945486035.1 uncultured Clostridia bacterium | reverse complement strand
TTCCTTTCAACCGGGGGATTGCCACGCCAGTGTGCGCACTGGCTCGCAATGACAGTATTTTTTCGGGTGCGCACGCGTAAACAACAATTTACCTGACAAGCATACTACCGAAGAGGTTCGGGCAGAAAACAGAAGGAGCCGAATATGGTTGTATTTTTTGATATAGACGGAACCATTGTGGATGATGATACCCAGATCATCCCCGAATCCGCTGTCCGGGCGGTGGAGCGGCTGAGGGAAAACGGGCATCTGGCTGTGGTGAACACGGGCAGGCCCTATTCTCACATCGATCCCCGGGTGCGGCAGATGGCTTTCGGAGGCTGGATCTGCGGCTGCGGTATGGAGATCCGGCTTTATGACGGCTGGTTGGTTCGCCGGGCCCCGGATACCCAGGTCTGCGCCAAAATCCGGGATGCGGTGCGCGCCTGCGGAATGCGGGTTCTCTACGAGGGCCAGGATGGGGACCTGTTCACGGACGGCGCGTTTTCCCGGCACGAGGCGTTGGATCTGGAGGCGGAGCGGATGCGGCGGAAGGGCTTTCGGGTCCGGGAATTGGAGCCTCAGCCCCGGTTCCTGAAGCTGGTGACCTTCGATGCCCCCAACTGCCGCCGGGAGGAGTTTATCCGGACGGTCAGCCCTTGGTTTACCTGCATTGACCGGGGCAATACCATGCTGGAGCTGGTGATGAACGGCTTCTCCAAGGCAGGAGGCATGGTGCAGCTGTTGACCCGGCTGGGCCTTCCCCGGGAGCAGACCCTGGCCGTTGGCGACAGTACCAACGATCTGCCCATGTTTGAATTTGCCGCCCACAGCGCCGCTATGGGAAACGGTATGCGGGAGCTGAAGGAAAAGGCGGAATTCGTTACCGCCCCGGTGCTGGAGGACGGCATCGAGAAGGCACTGAAGCATTTTGAACTGATATAGATCCATGGTCCCGGTACGGCTGGCACAGCGGCAAATTGGTGTTTGAAAGCATCAAACGCACATCGTCCTTACTGTAGGGGAGGCATTTATGCCTCCCGCGCACATGGTGCATTTTCGCCGAAACGCAGAGAAAACCGGAACGTTTCACCGCCGGGAGTGGTGCTCCGCGCAGCGAATCAGAATTACAATGATTGCCAGTGGCAATCATTCCATAATTCTAATGAATGCCTCCCCTACAGTGTTTTTCCAACGTTTCCTAAACGGGCCGACAAACACCAATTTATCTGTCTGCCGGATGAAGCTGGAGAAAATTTATGGAAAATTTACATAGGGCGTAACGTTTTTTCGTTTTTTTCTACTATAGAGGAGAAGAGCGTTACACGTTCGTACAAAAGAAAGGATGATTAGCATGAAAAAGACTGTGGGAATTTTGATTTTAATCGCCGCGCTGATGCTGTCCGGCTGCAGTGGGGCGCTGGACAGGCAGCCTTCCGAAACGGTTTCGGAGCCTCAGACCCAGGCCACGGAAGCCCAGACCCAGGCTACGGAAGCTCAGATTCAGGACACGGTTCCGGTAACGGAGAGCGCCGTGACGGAGCCTGCGGAGGAAACAGGCATCCCCGCGGCTTACGGAAGCATTCTGGATGCCTATGCCCAGGCGGCCCGGGAGGGCTGGGGGCCCGGCACCCTGGCGGAAAAGGGCATGAACTGGATGGCAGCGGACATCTTTGGGGACAACCCCGGCCAGAATCTGGGCTATGTGGTTACTGACCTGGATGGGGACGGCCTTCAGGAGCTGATGATCGGTGCCACGGAACGGGTCACAGACGATTTTTACGGCAGGCTGGTGCTGGAGCTGTACACCCTCAGCGCCGACGGCTCTGCGGTAAGCCTGTTCAGCTCCATGGAGCGGGATCGGTACTATTCTCTGGGGGACAACCGGTTTGTGCACCGGGGTTCCAGCAGCGCCTCGGACAGCTTTGATACCACCGTGGCCCTGGAGAACGGTGCTTTGACGGATCTGGGCTACGCAGACGATCCGAAGCAGTACGCGCCGCTTCCTTTGGAGCCCGTCGGAAGCTGGATTGGGTTGGAGCCGGAGTTCCTGCGGCTGCCAATCCTTGACGAGATCAACGAAAATACCCGGGTGGGAACCACCGGGGCCTTTCTGACCGCCGTCCAGTCCGCGGCCAAGCTGCTGGATTGGGCCAGCGCCACTGGGCTGGACCCCCAGGAGATCAAGGAGGCCGCGGTGCTGTGGCTGCAAAACCAGGGCAACGATGCCCAGCTGGAATTCCGGGAGAAGATGGAAAAGGTGGACGAGGCCGTCAAGCAGCTGCTGGAGGACGGCGCGGAGGACCTGCTCTCCTCCGCCGGCTGTGAGAACACCGGCTATCCCTGGGATGAATACCCCCTGGCCACCATCGAGGCCATTATGGAGGCCGTGGGCCTGCGGCAGTGAAATCCGGCCCCCGGCCAAGGGAAATCGGTCCGTTGGCGGGGGATTCGGTGTACGGGTCAATTGTTGATTACAGTTTTCAAACGTACTTAGGTACTGCTGTAGGGGAGCCGTTCATGGCTCCCGCAGAGCGGTACGTTTTCGCCGAAATGCTGAGAATATCAGAACATTTCACCACCGGGAGCCATGAATGGCTCCCCTATGGTGTGTTTTTCGCATTTCCGGTGCAATTACAAATGACAACAATTTCCTGCCTTCTGCAAACGATGCTTTTGAACATGCTGTGATTCTTCACGGCATGTTCTTTTTTATATGGGATTTCGGGCGAAAAAACAGGGGTTGTGCTTTTTGCGGTTTTCTGCTATAATGATACGGTATCTTGGTATGCTTATACATGCTGTCGGTAAAATGGAGGAACAATATGAACGAAAACCGCCGTCCCGGCCGCCCCGGGCGCAGTTGGGAACCGGAGCGGGTCCCGGAGGAAACCGAGGGCCAGCTGGAGGGACGCAACGCCATTCAGGAAGCCCTGAAGAGCGGACGTGCCATCGATAAAGTATTTGTGGCCGCGGGGGATACGGACCGGGCGCTGCAGCGGCTGGCTGCTCAGGCCAAGGAAGCCGGTGCCGTGGTGGTGCCGGTGGACCGCCGGAAGCTGGATGCCATGTCCACCACCCATTCCCACCAGGGAATCATTGCCCTGGCCGCTGCCCATACCTATTACACCATTGACGACCTGCTGGAAGAGGCCGCCTCCCGGGGGGAAGCGCCTCTGCTGGTGATCTGTGACGAGCTGTCCGACCCCCACAATCTTGGGGCCATCCTGCGCAGCGCTGAATGCGCCGGTGCCCACGGGGTAATTATCCCCAAGCGCCGCAGTGTGGGTCTCACCGCCACCGTGGCCAAGGCCTCCGCCGGGGCTGTGGAATACATGAAGGTGGCCCGGGTTACCAACATCAACGCGGCCATCTCCGAGCTGAAGGAGAAGGGAGTCTGGATTTTCGGCACCGCTGCCGAAGGCTCCGTACCCATGTACCAGGCGGACCTCACCGGCCCTGCCGCCATTGTTATCGGGAATGAGGGCGACGGTATGAGCCAGCTTGTCCGCAAGAACTGCGATGTATGCGTGCACATCCCCATGCGGGGCCGCATCAGCTCCCTGAACGCCTCTGCCGCCGCATCCATTCTGCTGTATGAGGCGGTACGCCAGCGCCTGTAAGGAGGTTTCACCATGAACGATCAAGAGGAACGCCAGGAATTTGACCTGGACGATATCCTGAACGAATTCCGCCAGGAGCCCCCCGAAGCTCCCAAGGAGGCGGAAGATTCTCCTGAGCATCCTGAGCAGATCCAGGAGGAAACGGAAAAACCGGAAGACGCGGCTCTGCAGGAAGCGCAAGTGCCGGAGCAGCCTCTTTCTGAGGAGGAGTTCTCCAAAATACTGGAGCAGCTTCCCCAGGAGGAGCCCAAGGAACAGGAGCCTGCTGCCGCGGAGAACACCGTTCGGCTGGACAAGCTCTCCGATGTGGCCCCCGTCCACCAGGAGGAACCGCCCCAGCCCAAGAGCGTGATTCTGGAGCTGGACCCCAAGGCAAAGCTGCGGGAGCTGAAGAAGAAGCTGATTGCCGGACCGGAGAAGCGGTATTATGAGCTGTCCGAGCTGGGGCTGGGAAAGCTGCAAACCTCGGTCTTGCTGAATCTGGTCATTGTTCTGCTTTGCGCCGGAACCACGACCCTCTTTGCCATGGACCTGGTTCCTCAGAACCGGCTGCGGCTGGTGATTTTCAGCCAGGTGCTGGCCATGCTGGTCTCCGCGCTGCTGGGCAGCCACCAGATGCTGGACGGCCTGGGCGACCTGTTCAAGGGGCGTTTTACCGTCAATACCCTGCTGACCATCACCTTCGCCAGCTGCTGCGTGGATGCGGTATTCGGACTGAGGGATCTGCGGGTGCCCTGCTGCGGCGCGTTCAGTCTGGAAATGGCCATGGCTTTGCTGGCCCGTTACCATCGGCGTTCCACGGAAATGGCACAGATGGATACCCTGCGCAAGGCCATCCGGCTGCATTCCATGGTAAAGCTGCCCAATTACTACCAGGGAAAGCCCGGTATTCTCCGGGGTTATGGCCGGGTGGAGGATTTCCTGGAAAACTATGACAGACCCTCCGGCCCGGAGAAGTTCCAGTGCGTTTACGCATTCGTGAGCCTGCTGCTGTGCGCCGGAATCGCGGTTTTCGCGGGGCTCCGTCACGGAACGGCGCTGGCGGTGCAGATTTTTTCCACCAGTCTGTTGGTGGCGGTTCCGGCCAGCTACTTTATCGCCCTGACCAGGCCCGCGGCCATTCTGGAGAAGCGGCTGCACATGGTTGGTACGGTGCTTTGCGGGTGGAAGGGAATCAAGAGCCTGAGAGGGAAGGCGGTATTTCCTCTGAAGGACGAGGACTTGTTCCCCCAGGGTTCCAGCAAGCTCAACGGCGTGAAGTTCTACGGCGAGCGGGACCCGGATGAAGTGGTGTCCTACACCGCCTCCCTGATCTGCCAGGCCGGAGGCGGCCTGGAGCATGTGTTCCGGCAGCTGCTTACCAGCCGGGGCGGCCGGGAACTGCCGGTGACCAATTTCCGTGATTACGGCGAAGGCGGCATTGGCGGAGAGGTCTGCGGGGAGAGTGTGCTGATGGGCACCTACAGCTTCCTGCGGGATATGGGCGTGGAGGTCCCGGGAGGGTCCGCGGTGAACCAGGCGGTTTACGCGGCCATCGACGGCGATCTGTGCGCCGTGGTCGCCATCTCCTATGCCAAGATGCGCTCGTCCTCGGCGGGACTGGTGAGCCTATGCTCCAGCCGGAAGCTGACCCCCATTCTGGTGGGCAGCGACTTTATGATTACCGCCGATATGCTTCGGGAAAAGTTCGGCATCAATACCCGCCGCATGGGATTCCCGTCCCAGGAGGAACGCACGGAGCTGGCCAGCCGCCAGATTGACGGGGATGCGTTCGCCTCGGCCCTCACCACCCGGGAGGATCTGACCTCCTTCGCCTACGCCATCAGCGGCGCCCGGGCCCTCCGGGTTAGCGCTGTGCTGGGTACGGTGATTCATGTGCTGGGCGGTCTGCTGGGAATGGTTATCATGCTGGCTCTGGCATACCTGGGTTCCGCCGAGCTGCTTACCACCACCAATGTGCTGCTGTACCAGCTGGTTTGGCTCCTTCCGGGCCTGCTGGTTACCGAGTGGACCAGAGCGGTGTAACTTATTGAGAGAATCACGCGGACAGATAAATTGGTGTTTGTCGGGCCGTACCCCGATTACCTGTCATTGCGAGACCAGTGCGCACACTGGTCGTGGCAATCCCCCGGTTAGAGGAGAAATGTATCGACAATTGCCCTACAGAGCGGGGAAACGTTGCGATTTCTGGTGGTAATCGTTACCTGGTTCCATTCAACGGGGGGATTGCCACGCCAGTGTGCGCACTGGCTCGCAATGACAGCGTTTATTTTGCTAAACACCAATTTGCCGCTATGCCGGTTTGACAAAACACGCATAAACAGGAACTTCCCGGGAATTGCTCCCGGGAAGTTTTTGCTACAGAAGGTGCCGGACCGGCCACAGGAGGATGCGCAGAATGCCGTAAAGAAGCTGCCTGGCGGGGGGCATTCCGGGCTTGGGGCACTGCTGGCCAAGATAATCTCCCTCCAAGGTGGAAATCCGGCTGCTTTCCGACATGGCATCGAAGCTTTCCCGCAGCTGCTTGTTCAGCTGGGGACAATCGATGACCACCATCAGCTCCGTGTCCAGGTAGGCGCTGCGCATATCCATGTTGAACGAGCCGATGACGGAAAGATGATCGTCAATGAGCACGGTTTTGGTGTGCAGAGATTGGCCCCCCAGCCACTCCAGAGTTTCGGTCCCCAGGCGAAGAAGCTTTCCCTTCTGGTTCAGAAAATCCGCACAGCCAAAGGGGTTCGCGCCTCCCTCCGGGGCGTTGGTCATGATTCGCAGGGATTGAACCTGGGCGCAAACCTCCGCCAAATCCCGGTACATGGCCCTGCCGCAGATGATATAGGGGGTCTGAATCCGGATCTGTTCCCCCTGCTGCATCAGCTTGCAGAGGGCATCCCACACAAGCGGCTCCTTGTTCCCAGGGTGCGGTGGATTGGCCAGCAGGGAGACTGCCCTGGCGGGGATTGTTTCCGATGGATAGTCGATGGGGCAGAAGGCTTTCGGGTACTTGTGTTCCAGCTTCCCGGCACGCTGACGGAGCGCTTCCCGGGCGTTTTCCACCCGATCGGATTGGGAAGGGGAAAGAACCCGGTTTTCGCCCAGAGACCAGATGCTGTCAAAGTAGGCCCTCAGCGCCTCCAGGGAGCCGCCGCCCTCCGGGACATACACCAGCACATCCCGGTCAATATTATAGTGGCCCAGATCCTCCCGCAGAAACAGGTCATAGGTATTCCGGCCGCCCAGCAGATAAGCGTTGTTATCGACGATGAGGTACTTGTCATGCATCCGGTAGTTCAGCGCCCAGGGCTTCAGCAGGTTTATGGGGTTGTAGAACCGGGCCTCCACATTGGGCATGGCGGCCAGGGCCCGGAAATGGGCGCTGCTTTGCAGATACATGGCGCCGCAGATTCCGTCCGCCAGAATCTGAATCCGGACGCCCCGGTCCGCCGCCTCCTGGAGAGCGGCCAGAATGTCCAGCCCGGTTTCGTCCGGGCGAAGGTCAAAGGTGGACAGAATCAGATTTTCCTGAGCGGATCGGATCAGCCGGAGCCGCCAGAGCATGGCCTCCCGGTTACTGTCCACTGCGGCCACCCGTTCGCCCGGGCTGCCGGTGATGGGTACGGGCTCCGTCACCGTTTTGTGAACCAGGGGCGGCACAAGGGCGCAGACCAGCAGAAACAGCGCCAGGATACCGGCTGCACGCTTCAGCACCCGGGAAAGATGACTGCCAGAGGAGGGGGGATGTTGCCGGGATGTCATGGGAATCGTTCCTTTTCTTGTTTTGTCGGGTGGAATTACCCGTATAATCCAAGTATATCACAAAACCCGGGAATAATCTACAGGGCATCCCCGTACTTCCCAAATGGGAGGATACGGGGATGCCCTGTCCTATGGGACGGATACCGCGGGAGACTTCCGGCAGGATGTGTTGGGAAGAAAAATTGTTGTTTAGCGGGCTTTGCCCCGATTACCTGTCATTGCGAACCAGCGCGCACGCTGGTGTGGCAATCCCCCCGATGAATGGAACCAGGTAACGATCACCTCCAAAAAACGTGAATTTCCCGCACTTGTGGGTACTTGTCGCAACATTGTACGTCTAACCGGGGGATTGCCACG
>CALYTB010000099.1 GCA_945486035.1 uncultured Clostridia bacterium | reverse complement strand
GGGGGATTGCCACGACCAGTGTGCGCACTGGTCTCGCAATGACAGCGTTATTTTTCAAACACCTATTTGTCAGCTGGCTGGCTTAAGCCGATAAGCACATAATGTAAATTATGATTCTTGATTTCCTTGGCATTTCGCTCCATCGTTATATTACGGGTTTCCTGCAGATAGACAAGAAAACCTGCAAGAATCAAACAAAGTAGGACAACAGCCAGTATTACTCGCCGCAAAAGGCTGTGCTTTTCTCGCATTTGTGCCTCGCTCCTCCCTTTTGATATGATCATTGAGAGTGAATTCTATACCCGATATAACTATCCAATATAGAGTATATCACCTCCGGAAAGGCTTCATTGAATCTGGCATCCTTCTCTCTTTCGGAACTGCTTGAGGAACGGACCTCTGTATTTCAGCCGCAGGCTCAGGAGAAAGGGCAGACACTGATTATCAGGGCTTTTGGCGTACCGCAGGAGCGTCTGATTGGCGACAAACTGCGTCTGAGTGAGCTGCTGGGGAATCTCCTGTCCAATTCGATAAAATACACCCCAAAGGACGGAAAGATATCTTTGACCATCCGTGGCCTTGACCAGACAACAAAGGGTTATGTCCATCTGCTTTTCGAGGTCACAGATAATGGCATCGGAATGAGCAGAGAATTTGTTCAGCATATTTTTGACCCCTTTACCCGCGAGAACAATAGTACCATCAGCGGCATCCAGGGTGCCGGTTTGGGTATGACCATCGCAAAGAGTATTGTGGACCTGATGGGTGGAACCATCTGCGTGGAAAGTATCCAGGGCCAGGGCAGCGTAGTTCATGTAGAGTTGGAATTGCGTCCGGCCGAGGACGACGAGCCGGAATTCTGGAAGGAACACAGCATCTCAAAGGCACTGATTCTGGGAACCAACGAGGATATCTGCAAATCCATCCAAAGCCTGATGGTGGGTACTGATGTGGAACTACAGTATTCCACCGACATCGGTTTCGCCAGCAGCTTGGCAGCAGGGGCGAGCTATGACCTGATTCTGTTGGACTATACGTTGTCTGGTATGGATACACTGGAAGCCATCCGATACATCCGCGCTCAGTACGGGAATACCCCCACATTGATTCTGATCAGTAATGACTGGATCGAAGTGGAGGAAGATGCGCGCAGTGCCGGAGTAATCGGCTTTCTGCCTGCGCCCTTTGCCATGTCCACCTTGCGGAAAGTAGTTGCGGAATGCCGGTGCCAGCCTCAGCCTGACGGAAAAGACGTGTCGCTGGAGGGCCTTCGGCTGCTGGTGGTTGAGGACAATGACATCAACGCTGAAATACTGATGGAATTGCTGGATATGGAGGGTGTAATATGTGAACGGGCGGTCAATGGTCGTGAGGCGGTTACACGATTCCAGAGCAAACCGGAAGCCTATTATGACGGTGTCCTGATGGATATCCAGATGCCGGATATGAATGGCTATGAAGCTGCTCAGGCAATCCGCTCCCTGAATCGACCTGACGCGGAGGACATTCCAATCGTGGCCATGACTGCGAATGCTTTTGCCGAGGATGTTCAGAAGTCTCGGGAAGCGGGCATGAACGCACATATTGCGAAACCTGTGGACCCGGTAATGCTGAAGAGTACCTTATCCAGGTTGATGGGACAGCACAGAATTCCGGAAAAGCACGCACTGTAAGGAATTGTATGACCGCATGACAGCTCCCTTCTGCATGGATGAGACGGAAAACCGATATTCTTCCCGGATGGCATTGGGTCTGTTTTTCCGGAGAATCCAACAAATATTTAGGGCAGCACCGCACAATGGGGCAAGGAGATTCGGCCAGTGTTTTGACACAAGCGAATGTATGAAAAATGCGGGAATACTGGATGTATTTCCCATTTTTCGTACTGCGCGATTGGGGCAAAAGATCCGCCGAAGCCCGCAGTCCCCACCTAAGCGGTGTTGCCTTAGGCAACAGCGCTTTGGAACGCATCTTAAAATGTACAGAAAGCCGCTGTTTTTTCGAGCAGCGGCTTTCTGTATGGTGCTGTGGCTTCATAATCCCCCGGTTCTGCCGTAAAAAAGCTTCAGCAAAAGAACCTCTCCAACGAACAAGGGATATCGGATGGGTTTTGCGAAGGAACGAAAGCGCGATTTGTAATCAGAAATGACTGTTTTGTCATCCCGGATAACATAACTGCGGCTTAGGCTCGAAGCCTAAGCCGCATTCGCGTATTTTTCAGTTATCTCCCCTGTGGTAACGGATCTTCATGTGCTCGGAAGCGTTCTTCAGAACCAGGGAGAGCGCCTTGTCGGACTCTTCCCTGACCATGTCCGTGATCTTCCTGTTGGCTTCCTCCAGCACCCGGGCAGGTTCTCCGCGCAGAACACGTTCATCATACGCATTCAGCAGCTGCTGTCCCCTGTCCATAACCGTATTCCGGTACCGTTCATTGAAAATCAGGCCGCTCATATGGGCATCCGTCAGCGCCGCGATGAGGCGGCTGTGCCAGTACATATGCTCCGTAGAAACCGTTTCCGTTGTGCCGCTGATGTACCCCGGATACTCTGTAACATTGGCATAGACCGGGAAGCAGGCCGTAAAGCCGCTGCCGCCCATGGAGAGCCACTGCACACCCTGAATCGCCTCCGGCAGGTAGCCCCGAATCTGCAGGATGCCGCACACATCGCTGTTGGGCACGCCAATCGTTCTGTACTTTCCGCTGCTGGCAGCATACTTGCTGTAGGGATCGTAGGGCGTGCCCTGATAGTACGAGCCCAGCAAATACCGCACATCCTCCACCGTGACCTTTCTCTCCGGCACGAAGGACCAGGGAATGTCATCGCTTTCCGGCGTAAAGTCCGCGCCGTCGCCGTCCCAGCGATATGTCCGCGGCAGGAAGTAACGCGCCATAAACCAGGCCCGGGGTGTGTTATAAATGTGGTCAGAATCCGAATGGGAACCGAAGGCCAGTCTGGGGTTGAAATCCGCCCCCAGGTTCTCCGCCAGACGGTACTTCTCCACGAACTCCTTCAGATCCCCGGAACAGAGGTTCTCTTTCTTCTCGCCATAGGCATCGGCAAAGTCAAACTGATCCAGTCCAAACTGGTTCGGCATGATCACCACCCGGTCATCCGGAACTCTTTTTGCGATCCAGTGATGACCGCCGATGGTCTCCAGCCACCAGATCTCATTGGCATCCGAAAATGCCATGCCATTGGACTCGTAAGTACCATACCGCTCAAGAAGGGCTCCGGTTCGAAGCACACCTTCTCTGGCGGAGCGAATATACGGGAGAACCAGGGTCACCAGATCCTCTTCTCCGATTCCTCCGGGCACCTCTTTCGTGCCGCGGCCTTTCTTCGGCTGATAGCGTACAAGGGGATCTGCGCCCAGAACCCGGGAATTGCTGGTGACGGTTTCCGTCGCGGTCATGGCTACATTGGCCTCATTGATCCCACAGGCAGGCCAAACGCCGTTGGTCTTGGTGACATTGGGGCAATCGGTATAGCGCAGGGCATTTCCGGGCAGCTCCACAGTCAGATGGGAAATCACCGTCTTGTAGGTGCGGGGCTTCTCCAACGCCGCATGAACCAGCACCCGCTTGGGCTCAAAACCGCCGTCATCATTCCGGGCAATAATCGTCGAGCCGTCAAGACTCGCCTTTTTCCCCACCAAAATCGTTGTACAGGGCATAACCATACTCCTCTCTCTATACTGCCCGCCTTTCCGGCTCGGACAGAAAACACTGAGCCCATTATATTCCGCCGCCCGCCTGTTTTCAATACTTTTGTAAGAAAACGCTAATTTTAGGAACTCGGCTCGGATGAAATATATTCAAGCGAAATGTTATTCTCCATTACATCATGTGTGTAGCAAAGAGATCCAACCATTCGCAGGCGAAATGCAAAGAGTCTCTTCAGGCGTGAATTTTCAATAATCAACTTGATCGCAGAGTATAACGATCTACATGGTAATCGTCAAATCTAGCCCCGAATTGCAAGAGAGTAAGCAGGCATGAGATAATACCCCAAACGCTAAGGCAACACCGCATAATGGGGCAAGGAGATTCGGCGAGAGTTTTTGACCCAAGCGAAAGTATGGAAAATGCGGGAATACTGGATGTATTCCCCATTTTTCATACTGCACGATTGGGTCAAAAGATCCGCCGAAGCCCGCAGCTCCCACCTAAGCGGTGTTGCCCTAAGTCTCTCCCTTAAACTGCAATGGAGAGATTTAGCACAATGGGAGATGGTCTATGTGGAACAGAGTCTGCAAGTTATGTCCAAGCAGGAGCGGTTAGAAAACTGGACAGCCAGGATCATGGCCTGCCGTGGTAGCGGTATGACCGTCCGGGCCTGGTGTCAGGAAAACGGTCTTTCTGAGAAGACCTACTACTACTGGCAAAGGCGGCTATTCCAGACACTGTCGGAACAACAGCAGGTGATTCAGCAGCCTGCCTTTGCAGAAATTACACCAACACCTAATGTTCGGCCATCCAGCGGCGTAGCTGTCACGATCCGGATTCCCGGAGTTGAGGCCGAGATTTACAATGGTGCGGATGCGGCCACCGTGGAAACGGTGCTGCGGATTCTGAAATCATGCTGAGCGATTTCACGGGAGCGGACAAGGTCTACATTGCCTGCGGCTACACCGACCTGCGGCGGGGCATTGACGGGCTGGCCGCCATGGTTCAGCAGCAGTTCAATTTGGATCCATTCACAAATATCCTGTTCCTGTTCTGCGGCAGGCGGCGGGATCGGATCAAGGCACTGTACTGGGAAGGCAATGGATTCGTGCTGCTTTACAAGCGGCTGGAATCCGGCAGCTTCCAATGGCCCCGGTCAGAAAATGAGGCCAAAGCCTTAACCATGCAGCTCTATGCAAGACTCCCCGAGTAAGGCGAAAAGGTTTTGATGCGTAGTGTCAAAACGGGCTTTGTATCTTTCTTCCCGGGGCATCCGCGGCGAGGAAGGATCGCGGTTTGGTCGGAATCCATGTTGCAATCCCGGCATTCCTCTGGTATAATAGACAAACAGAAAGCCGTCCCCGAAAAAGGCAGGTGTACACCATGGGCACAATACGATCACAGATTCCCAAAAGAATCCTGACGGCGCTGCTCTGCGCGCTGATTTTGCTGTGCGCAGTCTGTCCCATGGCCGCCGGGGCACAGCAAACCAAGGTGGTGCGGGTGGGCTATGTCTGGAGCACCAACTTCGCAGAAGGGGAAAGCGACGAGGAATATAAGTCGGGCTATGCCTATGAATATCTGCAAAAGGTCGCCTACTACACCGGCTGGGAGTATCAATATGTCTACGGAGACTGGTCTAACATTTTCCAAATGCTGGTAGACGGTCAGGTGGATCTGATGATCGGTGTGTCCTACACCCCGGAGCGCGCCCGGATCATGGATTTTCCCGACTACCCCATGGGGCAGGAAAACTACTATATCTACGTCTGGCAGAACAGCGCTCTGGCCAATCTGTCCGCTTCGGAGCTGGTTGGACTGTCCATCGGCTGCACCGGCGGCTCCATGCAGAACCTCTCTCTGGAAGCCTGGAATCAGGAGCATGGGAGCAGCTGCACCATTCAAACATTCAGCGGGAATATCGATATGTACAAGGCCTTTGCTTCCCATACCATTGATGCTGTGGTGGATACCGATAATGCCATTCTGCCCACCGACGGTCTGGTGCCACTGGTCAAGGTGGGAAGCTCTGACTACTATCTGGCCGTCCGAAAAAACGCGGAAGACATTCTGAGCGAGCTGAACACCGCTCTGGAGCAGATCGATCACTCTGACCCCTATTATCTGCAAAATCTGCACAGCAAGTTCTTCTCCGAAACCGCCATCGCCACCACCCTGACCGCCCCGGAAAAGGCCTGGCTTGCCGATCATCCTGTGATCCGCGTGGGATATCTCAATTCCTATCTGCCCTACTGCAGCAAGGACGGCAGCGGCCAGCCTACCGGTGTTATGTTGGATATTTTCTCCGGGATATTTGCAAAGCTGAAGGTGGATGCCCAGCCGCAGATCCAGTATACCGCCTTTGATAATCAGCAGGCAATGGTAGATGCGGTAAAAGCCGGGGACGTGGATGTCATCTTCCCCATAGGCGGCGACGTATGGTTTTCGGAATCCCTGGGCCTGTATCAGACGGCGGACATCGCCCAGATTCTGCTGGATCTGGTCTATAAGGGGGACTATGCCCATCTGACCATTGAAAAAATCGGTGTCAACCGGAACAACCTGATGCAGTATATGGACAGCGTTCACCGCTATCCCGATGCTCAGGTGGTATTCTTTGACTCCACCGAGGACTGCCTGAAAGCCATCGTCAGCGGCAGCATCGACTGCACCATCACCAACGGTCTGCGCACAGATGGTCTGGTTCGGCGGGACATCTATCAGTCCCTGAATGCTCTGGAACTGTCGGATCCCTTCCCCATCTGTATGGGTGTGCGCCGGGGCGAGACCGATCTGCTGATATTACTGAACCACGGTCTGAATACTCTGGATAAAAACTATGTGCTTTCCAGCACCTATCAATATCAGGATAACATCTATGTCTACACCCCCATGGACTTCCTGCTGGAAAACGTTCTGTGGGTGGTCACCGGCATCGTCCTGTTCGCTCTGGTGATTATTCTGGCGGCTTACCGGGATGCCCAGAAAACCCGGCGGCATCTGGAACAGGAAAAGGCCCTGACCAAAAATCTGGAGGATGCTCTGGAGGAAGCCCAATGCGCCAATCAGGCCAAGACCATCTTCCTCAACAATATGTCCCACGATATCCGCACTCCCATGAACGCCATCATGGGCTTCACGGACATCGCCATGAAAAAGACCACCGATCCACAGGTGCGAAATGCTCTGGAAAAAATTGCCACCAGCTCTGACCACCTGCTGACCCTCATCAATGACGTGCTGGATATCAGCCGTGTGGAAAGCGGCAGAACCGTCTATACCCCGGTGCCCGCCAATCTGTGTGATGTCACCGATACGGTGCTGGCCATCACCCAGGGTTTTCTGGCGGACAGAAAGCTCACTTTCCGGGTACACCGCCCGGAGGGGCAGCATTGTACCGCTCTGACGGATCCTCTGCGGCTGCGGGAAATTCTCATCAACCTACTCAGCAACGCGGTGAAGTTCACCCCCGATGGGGGCAGCATTGACTTTTCCATGGGGGCACGTCCCGGCAAGGACGAAAAAACCATTTTGGTGTGGTTCACCGTCGCGGATACCGGCAGCGGCATGAGCGAGGAGTTCCAGAAGCACCTTTTTGAGGAATTCTCTCAGGAAAAGGCCGATGCCCGAACTCAGTACACCGGTCACGGACTGGGCATGGCCATCGTCAAGCGCTATCTGGATCTCATGGGGGGGACCATTTCCGTCCGCAGCCGGCTGGGAGAAGGCTCCACCTTCACCATCGAGCTTCCCATGGAGGTCTACCATGCGGAAACCGCTCTGCCTCAGGAGCCTGCCGATCTGAAAAACACCCTGTCTGGTGTGCGGGTGCTACTGGCAGAGGACAATGCCCTGAATGCGGAAATCGCCACATTCCTGCTGGAAGATGCCGGTATGACGGTCACCTGGGTGCAGGACGGTCAGGAGACTCTGGATGCCTTCACAGCCAGCCCGGAAGGCAGCTTTGACATCATTCTGATGGATATTATGATGCCCCACATGGACGGGTACGAGGCCGCAAGGGCCATCCGCAGTCTTTCCCGTGCCGATGCCGGCCGCATTCCCATTGTCGCCTTAACCGCCAATGCCTTTGCGGAGGATA
>CALYTB010000098.1 GCA_945486035.1 uncultured Clostridia bacterium | reverse complement strand
GGCTCCCCTACAGCAAGGACGAAGTGCGTTTGAAAAGTGTAAACAACAATTTATCGCACGATGTATGTATGGTTCCGGGGAGAGTATACAGGGAATTGTGTCCAAATAATTGGACGGATGGGAGGAATGGCAATGGCTTGCGGAAAATATCTCCGGCCGGAGTCCCGGCGCTCGGGTAGAAAACGGCATAGGCGAAGGATTGCGGTCTGGGTCTGGCTTGTGCTGGGAAACGGTGTACTGCTGGGTGTGCAGCTTCTGGGGTATGCCCACCCGGTATTTACGGGGCTGCTCATGGCCGCCCTCTCCGCCCGGGCAGGCTTCCGGATGGGGGTGGAATGGTGAATTGGTGTTTGTAAAGATATGCTGTCATTGCGAGACCAGTGCGCACACTGGTCGTGGCAATCCCCCGGTTAGAGGGGAAATGTACCGAAAAGTACCCGGAAGAATGGGAGTCCCTGCGGTTTTGGTGGGAATCGTTACCTGGTTCCTTTCAACCGGGGGATTGCCACGCCAGCGTGCGCGCTGGCTCGCAATGACAGCGTATTTTTGGCGTTCCCTTTCAAACAACAATTTATCGCTGAATCGCACAATTCTATTGCAAAGAGGGAGGACAGGCAATGAAAGACATTCGCATCGGGGCGCTGAGGTTGGAGAACTTCAAGTGTCACAAGTATCTGCAGCTGGATTTTCACGGTGCCGATACGGTGATCTCCGGGGACAACGCGGCGGGGAAAACCAGCATCTACGATGCCTTCGTGTGGCTGCTCTGGGGCGGGGACAGCCTGGGAAGCGGCGAGGCGGTCATCCAGGTGAAGCCCCTGACGGAAGCCGGCGGCGTGCGGGATCACCGGGCGGTGACCTCGGTGGAGGCGGAGCTGCTGGTGGACGGCAGGCCCCTGGGCCTGAAGCGCGCCTACCGGGAGGTGTGGACCGGGGATCAGGTTTTCGGGGGCCACACCTCGGAATACTATGTGGACGGTGTCCCCTGCCGGAAGCAGGAATACCTGCGCCGGGTGGAGGAGCTGGCCCCGGAGGAAGCCTTCCGGGTGCTGACCAATGTGAAAGCCTTCGCCCAGGAGCTGGACTGGCAGCGCAGGCGGGAGCTGCTGTGCCGGGCGGCGGGGCTTCCCGGCGACCGGGAGCTGATGGCGCGGGAGCCGGAATTCGCGGCCCTGCTGACCGCCATGGAGGATCGTTCCGTGGAGGACTACCGCCGGTGGCTGAACGCCCAGGTGAGGGATCTGACCCGGGCGGGAAATGAGCTTCCCGCCCGAATCAGCGAGTGTGAGCGGAGCCTGCGGCAGGTGGAGGGTGTGGATTTCCACCAGGCGCAGCAGAAACTTGCCGACCTGACGGGCAGGCAGGAAGCTCTGAACGCCCTGATCTATGACCCGGCGGCAGGGGCAGACCGGGCTCGGTTGGAAGCTACCCGCCAGCGGCGGGACTCCCTGCTCCGGGAAACCCGGCACTACCGGGAGGCTCTGGCAGAACTGAGCCGAAGGAAAAAGGAGCTGCGGGATAAGGTTTTCCGGGGGGACCGGTGCCCCAGCTGCGGCCAGGCCCTGCCGCCGGAACAGGTTCGCGCCGCCAGGGAGCGGTTTCAGGAGCAGCTGCGCCGGGAGGCGGAGCAGCTGGATACCCGGGAAGAACGGCTCCGCCGGGAGTCCCTTCGGGCTGGGGAGGCTCTTGGGAGCCTGGAGGAGGAGGTAAAGGCGCTGGAAAGCCAAATCCATGAGGAGCCCGGGGAGGAGCTTCGCCGGGAACTGCAGCAGGTACGCCGGGAGATTGAAGATATCCGCCGGGTGCTGGATCAGGAGGCGCTGAAAACCTACGCCCAGAAGCGGCTGGAGGAGCTTCGGCAGCAGGAGCGGGAGAGCGCCGCGCTCCTGCAAGCCCTTCAGGACAGGCTCCGGGAGCTGGACCGGTTCAGCCAGTACCGGGCGGGGTTTCTGGAGGAAAGCGTCAACGCCCTGTTCCGGGAGGTTCGGTTCCGGCTCTTCCGGGAGAAGGTGGGCGGCGGTCTGGAGGAGCGCTGCGACGTGACCGTAAACGGCGTGAGCTGGGTGAACGTCAACAACGGCGGCAGAATCCGGGCGGGGATGGACATCATCCGCACATTGTCCCAGGTCTGGGGTGTGGGGCTACCGCTGTTCATCGACAACGCCGAGGGGGTCACCCGGCTGCCCGGGATGCCCTGTCAGAGGATTTTGCTGCGGGTGGCCCCGGGGGCGCTTCGGGCGGAGAGAGAGGAGGAAGGTACATGGCAGGCGGATCCTTTCAGCAGGTATATGTAAGGTGCCCGTTTTACCGGTTTGACGACGGCAAAAGCCGGATCACCTGCGAGGGCATCCTGGACGGCAGCAATCTGGCTCTGATCTACCGCAGCCGCCAGGATTTCCGTATTCAGATGGACGTATTCTGCTGCCAGCACTACAAAAACTGCGAGGTATACGGAATGCTGATGGAAAAATACAGCGAGAGCTGACCATGGAGATTCCATCGGCAGACAGATAAATTGGTGTTTACAGATTTCCGAACGCGATCGTTTTTGCTGTAGGGGAGGCATTCATGCCTCCCGAGTGCACGTTACGATTTCGCCGAAATGCAGAGTAAAATTGGAACGATTCCCCGCCGGGAGGCATGAATGCCTCCCCTACAGTGTATTTTAGGCGTTTCCAGAACGGACCAACAAACACCAATCCGCCATCCCGCCGGGGGGCGGGATAGAGATGGGCGGGAGGGGGGTGTAGAATGGGGCGGAAGGAGGGATGGGAATGACCAAGGATGAAAGCGGCCAGCTTTGGGGGCAGCTTCGGAAGGAGTACATCCACTCGGATTTGAGCCTGAAAAAGCTGTCGGAAAAATACGAGGTTTCCAAGCGGCAATTGGAGCGGCGCTCCGCCCGGGAGGGGTGGAGCGCCCAGCGGGAGCGTGCCCGGGGCGGCCCCATGAGCGAGGACACGGCCCGGCGATTGACGGAGGCGGTGGAAAAGGCCTTGAAGGTGGTGCAGGATGCCTTTGAGGACGAAAAGCAGTTCCACCGGTATCTGGTGAAAACCAAGGCCGGGGCGGATGGGGATCTGGAGGAGCGGATTTTCCAGAAGCTGGACACCAAGTCGCTGAAGGAGGTCACGGCGGTTCTGAAGGACCTGAAGGCCATGGTCCAGGAGGCATCCGGAGGGGATGCCCAGGTACGGGTGGTTTTCGAGGCCGGGGAGGAAAGCTGGAATGAATGACCTTATTCTCCAAGTTCAGAGGCCCAGCGAAAAACAGATTCTGTTCCTTCAGGATCACCACAAGCATGTGATGTTCGGCGGAGCCCGGGGCGGGGGCAAAAGCTGGGCAGTCCGGGACAAGGCCAAGCGGCTGGCCCTTCGCTACCCCGGCATCCGGCTGCTCATCGTCCGGCGTACCTATCAGGAGCTGGAAAACAACCACATCCAGCCCCTTTGCGGGGAGCTGGCGGGAATTGCCAGGTACATCAAGGCGCAGCGGCAATTCTTCTTCCCCAACGGCTCCACGCTGCGCTTTGGCTACTGCGCCAAGGATTCCGACCTGGATCAGTACCAGGGCGCGGAGTATGACGTGGTTTTCCTGGACGAGGCCACCCAGCTCAAGGAGCTGTGGATTCGCAAAATCACCGCCTGTGTCCGGGGTGTCAACGGTTTTCCCAAGCGGGTGTACTACACCTGCAACCCCGGGGGCGTGTCCCATGGGTACATAAAGCGGCTCTTCATCGACCGCAAATACGAGCCGGGGGAGAATCCGGCCGACTACAGCTTCATCCAGTCGTTGGTGACGGACAACAGGGCCCTGATGGAAAGCCAGCCGGATTATGTGGACCAGCTGAAGGCTCTGCCGCCCAAGCTGCGGGATGCCTGGCTCCACGGAAGGTGGGACGTGTACGAGGGGCAGTTTTTTGAGGAGCTGCGCCTCTCCCCCGACCCGGAGCTGTGCGCCAAGGCGGGCATCACCGTGGAGCAGGCTCTTAAGCAGCGGCGCTTTACCCATGTGATTGCGCCCCTGGATATGAACACCGGGGAGCGGCGGGGGTGGAAAATCCTGCGTTCCTATGACTTCGGGTATAGGAGGCCCTTCTCCCTGGGCTACTGGGCGGTGGACTACGATGGGGTGCTCTACCGGATTCTGGAGCTCTACGGCTGCACGGGAACCCCCGACGAGGGGGTCAAGTGGACCCCGGAGGAGCAGTTCCGGCGGATTGCCCAGCTGGAGCGGGAGCATCCCTGGCTGAAGGGCCGGAAAATCTCCGACGGCGTGGCAGACCCCGCCATCTGGGACAGCAGCCGGGGGGAGAGCATCGCGGACACGGCGGCAAGATACGGCATCTATTTTTCACCGGGAGATAATCACCGGATTCCCGGGTGGATGCAGGTCCACTACCGGCTCCAGTTCGACGAAAACGGGTATCCGCGGATGTATGTTTTCGAGGGGTGCAAGGCGTTTCTTCGTACCATGCCTCTGATGATGTACGACCCGGCGCGGCCCGAGGATTTGGACACCACACTGGAGGATCACTGCCCCGACGAGGTGCGCTATCTGTGCATGTCCCAGCCCGTGGCCCCCCTGCGGCGGCAGGGAAAGCAGAAGCTGGTATTCGACCCACTGGAGCAGGGAGGGACGAATTAACAATTGACAATTGACAGTTTTCAAACCGGAACCGGATTCGTCCGGGAGGAAGGGAAATTGGTGTTTGGCGCACAACCTCAAGCAACAGAAGACCTTGTCATCCTGAGCGAAGCGCAGCGAAGTCGAAGGATCTTGGCACTGAATTTACCCGAAAACGAAACAAAATGCGTAGATCCCTCGACTCGCTGCGCTCGCTCGGGATGACAGCCTTTTTGTGTAAACAACAATTTATCGTTACGGGCAATTGTCAATTCTCAATTGTCAATTGTCAATTCAGAAAGAGGAGGTATTTTTATGGAATCACAAACCGCTTTACCCATTGGGAAAGAGCAGGTGGAGCAGTTCCGGCGGGTGCTGGAGCGCTACAGCGCGGGGCTGCGGCAGACCCGGAGCAGGATCATCTCCAGCGAAAACTGGTGGAAGCTGCGAAACGCTTCCGAGGAGCAGCGGCAGGACCGGGAGGACGGGGGCTTCCGCAGTGTCAGCGGGTGGCTGCACAACGTCATCGTCAGCAAGCACGCGGATCTGGTAGAAGGATATCCCGAGCCGGTGCTGCTGCCCCGGGAGGAGGGGGACCGGGCGGAGGCCCGGATTTTGAGCGCCATCATCCCCTGTATCCTGGAACAGAACCAATTCGAAACCGTCTGGTCCGACGCCATGTGGCAGAAGTGTAAAACCGGCACCGCCTGCTACAAAATCCTGTGGGACCCGGGGAAGCTCTGCGGCCTGGGGGACATCAGCATCCGGCGGGTGAACCTTCTGAACCTCTACTGGGAGCCGGGGGTGACGGACATTCAGAAGAGCCGGTATTTCTTCCACACGGAGCTCTGTGACCGGGAGCTGCTGCAGGAGGAATACCCGGGCATCCAGCTGAAGGGCCGGGACTTCCTGGACACCAAATTCCTCTACGATGACCGGGTGGACACCGAGAACAAGATCACGGTGGTGGAGGTGTACTACCACAAGGGAGGCGTGCTCCACTACTGCAAATTCGTGGGGGATCAGGTGCTCTTCGCCACGGAAAATCAGCTGGAGCCCCAGCTGGACGCGGACGGCAATGTGCTGCGGCCCCCCATGGCGGAGACGGGGCTCTATGACCACGGCAAATATCCCTACGAATTTGACCCCCTCTTTCCCATCGAGGGCAGCCCCTGCGGCTACGGTTATGTGGATGTGTGCCGCAGTCCCCAGACGGAGATTGACCTGATGAAAACCAGCTTCGTCCGCAATGCCCAGGTGGGGGCCACCCCCCGGTTTTTCTCCCGGCAGGACGGGGCGGTGAACGAGGCGGAGTTTCTGAATCTCTCCAAGCCCATTGTCCATGTGGCGGGGAACCTGGGGGAGGACAGTCTGCGGCAGATTCCCTTCCGGGCTCTGGACGGGGTGTATGTGGGCCTGCTGGACCGGACCATTCAGGAGCTGCGGGAGACCAGCGGCAACACGGAGACCTCCACCGGCAACATCTCCGCCGGTGTGACAGCGGCCTCGGCCATCGCCGCGCTGCAGGAGGCCAGCGGCAAGGGCAGCCGGGACACCCTGCGCGCCAGCTATCGCTCCTTCGGGCGGATCGTGGAGCTGTGCGTGGAGCTGATCCGGCAGTTTTACGATCTGCCCCGGAAATTCCGGATTCTGGGCCCCTTCGGCGCCGAGGAATTCATCGCCTACGACAACCGGGGGCTGTTGCCCATCGGGCAGGGGGAGGCCTTCGGCCAGGACATGGGCTGCCGTCTGCCAGTATTCGACATCCGGATTCTGGCCCAGAAGAAGAATTCCTACACCCGGGTAACCCAGAACGAGCTGGCGCTGCAATTTTTCCAGCTGGGCTTCTTCAACCCCAACCGTTGGGCGGAGGCCCGGGAGTGCCTGGAAATGATGGATTTCGAGGGCAAGGATGTGCTGCTGCGAAGGCTCTCGGAGAACGCCTCCCGGGCAGCGCCGGCAATGGAAGCGGGTGCGGCATGGTAAGGTTTCGGATTGAGCCCCGCAAGGGGGAGCTGCAGGTGCTGGGCCACGCGGGGTACGCTGAGAAGGGCTCCGACCCGGTGTGCGCCGGAGTTTCGACCCTGGCGCTGACCCTGTGCCGGTGCATGGAGGAGCTGGCGGCTGTGGGCGCGGTGCGAATCCTCGCCCTGGCCGCGGAGCCCGGGGCGGCGTTTGTCCACTGCCAGCCCCTCCCCGGCCATGGGGAGCAAATGCAGGCGGCTTTCCACACCGTCGCCGTGGGCCTGAGACTGTTGGCGAAGGAATACCCGGGATATGTGGAAGAGGCGGGCGAGTGAAAGAGTGGTAAATTGGTGTTTGGCGCACAACCTCAAGCAACAGAAGACCTTGTCATCCTGAGCGAAGCGCAGCGAAGTCGAAGGATCTTGGCACTGAATTTACCCGAAAACGAAACAAAATGCGTAGATCCCTCGACTCGCTGCGCTCGCTCGGGATGACAGCCTTTTTGTGTAAACAACAATTTGTCGCGGCGATGGGTTCATCTGGATTTATGGGATACCTTAACTGTCAACTGCCGAAAAGCGGTGGGATAGAGAACGAGCGGCCGAATGTGCTATGCTTTCGGTGTCCGGAAAAAAAGGAGGAAATCAAATGGCAAACATCAATTGGGAGCGCCTGCAGCTGTTCGCGGAAGGCGCTTCTTCGGGCGAAATGGCTGCCGACGCCGGGCAGCAGACGGCTGAGGGTTCCGAAATTCGGGCGAATGGGCAGGACGCCGCTGCACGGGAACCGGAGGCCGCCAGACGAATGACCTGGGAGGAAGTCAAAGCGGATCCGCAGTTCAACCGGGAAATTCAGGCCATTGTCCGGGAGCGGCTGAAGGCAGCCCGGGCCGGGAGCGCACCCGCCCCGGACCCGGCAGCGCTGGAGGAACACTTCCGGCAGCACATCCGGGGGCTGGAGCGGCAGGGGGAGTCCATGAAGGAGGCGTTCCCCGGCTTCGACCTCCGGCGGGAGCTGCAAAACCCCGCTTTTGCCCGGATGACCGCGCCGGATGTGGGGATTTCCGTGGAGGATGCCTACTACGCCCTCCACCGGGGGGAGATTCAGTCCGCCGCCATGCAGGTGACAGCGCAGAAGACGGCGCAGATGATCTCCGACTCCATCCGCTCCGGCAAGCTCAGGCCCCTGGAAAACGGGGCCGCCTCCCAGGGAGCCACGGTGACCGCCTTTGACTACCGGGGCGCCTCCCGGGAGCAGCGGGAGGCCCTGAAGCGCCGCATCCGGGAAGCCGGCGCCCGGGGAGAGAAGCTGTACCCGGGGAGATAAATTGGTGTTTGTCGGGCTGACTCCAGATTTCCTGTCATTGCGAGACCAGTCCGCAGACTGGTCGTGGCAATCCCCC
>CALYTB010000097.1 GCA_945486035.1 uncultured Clostridia bacterium | reverse complement strand
AGCCATGAATGGCTCCCCTACAGTGTTATTCCAGCATTTTCAAAACAAATAGGTACACACCAATTTGTCGGGCAATTGAAACAAACAAAGCTGCCCGGGATGGGCGGAAAGGAGCGCTATGGAGCGTATTCAAGATCGAAAGCCATCGGGGCTCAATTCCAATGCCCTCAGAACCTGGGGCATGGTATTTCTGGCCATGGGGGTGCTGGGCAAGAGCCTTGTGCAGAACCGGCTGCTCCGGCTGGGGGAGGTGGCGCCCATGGAGCTGGTGGAGGCCATGCAGACCTCCGGCACCGTGATGATTATGGCGACGGCGGCTCTGGTGCTCCAGGCAATGGAAACCTGCGCCGTTCCCATCTTCGCCTTTCTGCTGGCCGAGGGCGCACAGCGTACCTCCAACCTGCCCAAATACATGGCCCGGGTGGGACTGCTGGCCCTGGCCTGCGAGATTCCCTACAATCTGGCGCTTTCCGGCAAATTCCTGGACCTCGGCAGCCGGAACCCGGTGTTCGGGTGCCTGGTGGGCCTGGTGATGGTCTGGTTTTACCGGCGCTTCGCGGGGAAAGGCTTCTCCCAGGCGCTGGTCCGGGTGCTGGTGACCCTGGCTGCCATGCTCTGGTGTGTCATGCTCTCCATAAGCTATGGCCCGGCGCTGCTGCTGATCCTGGCGGTGCTGTGGGCCCTGCGGGAGAAACCCATGCTGCGGGGCATTGCGGGGGCCATGGCGGCGCTGGTGTGCAGCGTGGGGAGCATGTTCTATATGGCATCCCCCATGGGCTTTCTGGCCGTCCACTTCTACAACGGCGAGAAGGGGCCGGACAACCGGCTGGTCAGTTACCTTGCCTATCCCGTGCTGCTGCTTGCCGCCTGGGCTGTTGGCATTCTGTTCTTCTGATACAAGCGAAACCGCCCCTCCCGGGGCGGTTTTTCCATCCCGTATCAAATCCACACAACCCGAAGAGAAGACAAATTGGTGTTTGAACGGCTTCGCCGAATTGACAATTGACAATTGACAGTTGACAATTATTGTGTCCCTACGGGATGATTTTGAAATAAAAAGACAAATCTTGGGCCATGCAAATTTTATTTTGTGCATATCGGCTTTACTCAGCTGCTCGGTAAATTGGGAGTTTGTCGCGCAGCCTCAAGCAACAGAAAACCTTGTCATCCTGAGCGAAGCGGAGCGGAGTCGAAGGATCTTCGCACCAAGTTAACCTGAAAGCGTAACGAAATGCGTAGATCCCTCGACTCCGCTTCGCTCCGCTCGGGATGACAGGTGGGAAAACCGGGGGATTGCCACGCCAGCGTGCTGGCTCGCAATGACAGCGCATATTTGGCGAGCACTTTCAAACACCAATTTGTCGGGTTGCTGACTTAAGCCGATATGCACATTTTATTTTTCATCCCGAAGGGATTCCTTAATTGTCAATTGTCAATTGTTAATTGTCAATTATAAACACCAATTTCCCGCTTCGCTGTGGTTTCGAAGGGTATTGCCAAAGGCTTCCGGATGTGATACCATATTGTCAGCCACAGGAAACTGGAATGGGACAATCCCAACGGTACCAAGCCGCCGTAGACGGACATACAGGCCCGGGGCTTCACTGGCGTTTGCCGGGAAGGGGCTCCAAACGGGCGTCCGGAGTCGGAATACAGCTCCCGCGGCGCGAAGGTGCTGCGGACTCTTGGGGGCTGTCCGGAGCCGCGTTGTATCAATTTTTACGCTCCCGATTTCGGGAGCGATTTTTTATGCAGGAGGAAAATTATGTCCTCACAATTTGAAATCCGGGAACTGACCTTTGCCTACCCGGGGGCGGAGCGGCCTCAGCTGGACCGGGTGAGCCTGAGCATCGAGCCGGGCTCCTATACCGTGCTCTGCGGACGTTCCGGCAGCGGCAAAACAACATTGCTCCGCCACCTGAAAACCGTGCTGACCCCCTATGGCAAACGCTCCGGGGAGATCCTGCTGGACGGTGTGCCCCTGGGGGAGGTTTCCCAGTGGGAGCAGGCGGAAAAGGTGGGCTACGTCATGCAGAATCCCGACGACCAGATCGTCACCGACAAGGTCTGGCATGAGCTGGCCTTCGGCCTTGAAAGCCTGGGCTGCGACCAGACCGTCATGCGCTCCCGGGTGGCGGAGATGGCCTGCTACTTCGGCATCCAGGACTGGTTCCACCGGGAGGTGGCCATTCTCTCCGGGGGCCAGAAGCAGCTGCTCAACCTGGCCTCCATCATGGCCATGCATCCTAAGGTACTGATTCTGGACGAGCCCACAAGCCAGCTGGACCCCATTGCCGCCTCGGATTTTCTGAACACCGTGCGGAAAATCAATCTGGAGCTGGGCACCACGGTGATCATCACCGAGCACCGGTTGGAGGACATTTTTCCCTACGCCGACCGGGCGGTGGTTCTGGAGCAGGGGCGCATTGTTGCCGACGGCGCTCCCCGGGCCATCGGGCAGCAGCTTTGGAATCAGCGCTCGGAAATGTTCGCCGCCATGCCCACCCCGGTGCGGGTGTTCTACGGCGCCGGCGGGGAAGGGGAGAGCCCCCTCACCGTCCGGGAGGGGCGGAAGTGGCTCAGCCGGGCGTTCCCCCGGGGGGCCGCCCTCCGGGAGCTGCCGGAGGCGCCCAGGCCCCGGCCGGAGGGCAAGCCCGCCCTGGAGGCCCGGGAGCTGTGGCTGCGCTATGAGCGGGAGAGCCCGGATGTGCTGCGGGGCGTGTCGATTCAGGTGTTCCCCGGGACCCTCCACGCCATTGTGGGAGGCAACGGCGCGGGAAAATCCACGGCGCTGAAGGCTTTTGCGGGACTGCGCAAGCCCTACCGTGGGAAGGTGACCGTGCTGGGAAAGCCCCTGGACAAATACAAGCCCGGGGAGCTTTACCACGGCGGCATCGCCATGCTGCCCCAGGACCCCAGAGGGCTGTTTTCCTATACCACCCTGGCCCAGGAGCTGGAGGAGATGACCCGGGACCAGGATCAAATCCGGGAGACGGCGAAGCTGTGCCATGTGGAGGAGCTCCTGGGCAGCCATCCCCAGGACCTGTCCGGGGGAGAGCAGCAGCGGGCGGCACTGGCCAAGGTGCTGCTGACCGAGCCGAAGGTGCTGCTGCTGGACGAGCCCACCAAGGGCATCGACAGCTTCTTCAAGGAGCGGCTGGCGGGCATTCTGGAGACACTCAAGCAGCGGGGCATTGCCATTGTACTGGTGAGCCACGATGTGGAGTTCTGCGCCCGGTATGCGGATTTCGTGTCCATGTTCTTCGACGGCCAGATTCTCACCACCGAATCTCCCCGGCGGTTCTTCGGAGGCAACAGCTTCTATACCACCGCCGCCAACCGGATGAGCCGCCATGTGTTCTCCATGGCCGTCACCGGGGAGGACGTCATCGAACTGTATCAGCGGAATCAGGAGGAAACCCATGAAGCGTGAGCAAATTTATCTTTCCACCGTGGACCCCAGGGCGGGGGAGCTGGCCCGGGAACTGGGGCTGGGGGTGGAAATCGCGGAATACTGCACCGCCTGGAATATGGACCGGGAGTATCCTCAGACCGATGAACGCTTGCGCGGAGCCCTGGCGGGGAATCCCCGGCGAATCCTCCACGGCCCCTTCAACGAGCTGTTCCCCTGCGCCATTGACCCGGAGGCAAGGAATCTGGCCGCCCGGCGCTACCGCCAGGCCATCGCTCTTGCCCGGGATTACGGGGCGGACAAGGTGGTGATCCACGCGGGCTTTAACCCCTGGCTGTACTACCCGGTGTGGTTCCGGGAGCAGTCCGCGGTGTTCTGGCGGGAATTTCTGGCGGAGGACCCCGGGGTGGAGATTGTGCTGGAAAACGTGCTGGAGCAGGAGCCGGAGTGGATGACGGAGATCCTCCGGGCTGTGGATTCACCCCGGCTGCGGCTGTGTCTGGATGTGGGTCATGTGAACGCCTACTCCCCGGTGGACGCGGCGCAGTGGCTGCGCCGGTGCGCTCCCTGGATTTCCCATTTCCATCTGCACAACAACAACGGCACCCGGGATGCCCACGACCCCCTGTTCCGGGGCAGCATCCCCATGGAGGAGCTGCTGACTCTGGCCGGAGAGCTCTGCCCGGAGGCAACCTTCACCCTGGAGCTGCCCGACGCGGAAAACTCCGCCCGGGAGCTGATGAAAATCACCGATCATTGATCGGACGGCTACAGAGAAGCTCATAAATTGGTGTTTGGCAGTCTGTTTTGGAAATTCCTAAAAAACACTGTAGGGGAGCCATTCATGGCTCCCGGCGATGAAACGTACCGATTATATGAGCGTTTCGGCGAAAACGTACTGCGTCACGGGAGCCATGAATGGCTCCCCTACAGCAAAAACGCAGTGTGTACGAAATCGTCAAACACCAATTTGTCGTTTCTTTTCCTTGCGAATGCATATGCTATGGAGGCGTTTGAATATGAATTTGCAGCAATGGATTGATTCCGTGGGGCCTCTGGATGCGGCTGCCATGGCGGCGGCCCGGGAGCGGCAGGCCATGCTTGCCAAGCCCCCCGGAAGTCTGGGACGGCTGGAGGAGCTGTCCATTCAGCTGGCCGGCATCACCGGACGCTTACAAAACAGCATGGACAATCAGCACCTGCTGGTGTTCGCCGCGGACAACGGCGTGGTGGAAGAGGGCGTGGCCAGCACCCCCCAGATCGTGACATTGCAGCAGACCGTGAACCTGACCCGGGCCAAGACCGGGGCTTCGGTCCTGTGCAAGCACTTCGGCTGCGGCATCACCGTGGTGGATGTGGGCGTAATGTACGATGTGCCGGAGCCCAAGGTTCTGAACCGGAAAATCGCCTACGGCACCGCGAACCTGGCCAAAGGGCCCGCCATGACCAGACAGCAGGCGGAAAGGGCCATCCTCACCGGCATCGAGGTGGCCCGGGATACCCGGGCGGATGTGCTGGGTGTGGGGGAAATGGGCATCGGCAACACCACCACCTCCTCGGCGGTGCTTTCCGTGCTGCTGGGGCTTCCTGTTGAGGAGGTCACCGGCCGGGGCGGCGGACTGACGGACGAGGCCTTCCAAAATAAGAAGGAGGTCATCCGCAGGGCCATCCGGCTGAATAATCCCGACCCCGCAGACCCCATTGACGTGCTTTCCAAGGTGGGCGGGTTTGATCTCGCCGCTATGTGCGGCGCTTTTATCGGTGCGGCGGCCACCCATCGCCCCGTGGTGATCGACGGGTTCATCTCCGTGGCGGCGGCGGTCTGCGCCGCGCGGCTGTGTCCCAACGTCCGGGAATACCTGGTGCCCAGCCACGCCTCCTTCGAGATCGGCTACACCAGGGCCATGGAGGACCTGAAGCTGCAGCCCATGCTGCTGCTGGGGATGCGGCTGGGGGAGGGCAGCGGCTGTCCCCTGGCCTTCCAGATCCTCTCCGCCGCCTGCGGCGTGATGAACGGCATGGCCACCTTCGACCAGGCAGGCATCAATGACGACTACCTGGAGCAGCTGCGCCAGGGGGACAAATTCACCGTGGAGAAGAAGCCATGATCATCTTTATTTCCGGCGGGGCCAAGAACGGCAAATCCTCCCTGGCCCAGGAGCTTGCCGTGAAGCTGGCCCGGGGCGGGAAGCGCTATTATGTGGCCACCATGATCCCCGTGGACCAGGAGGATCGGGACCGGATACGCCGCCATGTGGCGGACCGGGACGGCCTGGGCTTCGAAACGGTGGAGTGCGGCCGGAATCTGCCCGCCTGTCTGGACCGGGTGGACCGGAGTGCCTCCTTCCTCTTAGACAGCACCACGGCGCTGCTGATGAACGAGCTGTTCGACCCGGAACGGGACTATGCCCTGGACCCGGCAGCCCCGGAGCGCTGCCGGGAGGACCTGCTGCGTTTTGTCCGCGGCGTTGCCAACGTGGTGGTGGTCAGCGACTATATCTACTCCGATGCCCAGCATTATGATGAGATTACGGAAACCTACCGCCGGGGGCTTGCGGATATGGATCGCAGCCTGGCCGCCGTCAGCGACATCGTAATCGAGGTGTCCGCGGGCCGGGTGATCGTGCATAAGGGGGTGCTGCCGCAATGAAAATCTATCTGCATGCCTTTGCCATGTGCCAGAGCATGTTCTGCGCCATCCCCTGCCCCTGGCAGGTGTGGGACGAGAAGGCAAGGGACAAGATGCTGCTGTTTCTGCCTCTGGTGGGCCTGGAGATCGGGGCGCTGTGGGCGCTGCTTGCCTGGGGCTGTGGGTTCCTTGGAATTCCCGGGCCGGTGCGGGCGCTTTTTCTGGCGGCCTTTCCCTATCTTGCCACGGGCTGCATCCACCTGGACGGGTTTATGGATGTGACCGATGCGGTGAAGTCCTGCCGCAGCCCGGAGCGCCGCCGGGAGATTCTGAAGGATTCCCACGTGGGCTCCTTCGCGGTGATCTACCTGGCCCTGGTGCTGCTTTCTCAGTTTGCCCTGTTTCAGGCGGGGGAGGGGCCGGTGTGGGTTCTGGCGCTGATTCCCGCGGCCAGCCGCTGCTGCTCTGCCCTGGCGGTGGAAGCTTTGCCCCCTATGTCCACCAGCCAGTACGCCCAACGGAAGAAAAGAAAGGCTCACTTTGCCCTGATTCTTGCGATGCTGCTGCTGACCACGGCGGCGGGGTTCCTGCTCTTCGGCAAATACGGCTTTTCCCTGGTGGGGTGTCTTGCCGGCTACGGCCTGGCCCTTCGCCGGGGCTATCGCTCCCTGGGCGGCATGAACGGCGACATCGCGGGCTACAGCCTGACATTGGCTGAGCTCACCGCCGTGGCCGTCTGGGCCCTGCTGTAGAACGCGGGGAATTGGTGTTTGTCGATTTCGTACACACTGCGTTCTTACTGTAGGGGAGCCATTCATGGCTCCCGTGACGCAGTACGTTTTCGCCGAAATGCTCATATAATCGGTACATTTCACCGCCGGGAGCCATGAATGGCTCCCCTACAGTGCTATTCCACCATTTCCAAAACAAATCTACAAGCAACAATTTATGGTGCTGTGTTTTAGAAGGATGTTTTGACAATTCGAAAGGAAGAACGCCATGACTTTGATTATCGGCGGGGCGTATCAGGGGAAGCTGGCCTTCGCAAGAGAGACTTTCTCCCTGGCGGAGGAGGATGTATTCACCTGCTCCGGGACGGAGATTGACTTTTCCAAACCCTGCATCAACGCTCTGGAGGAATTCACCCTGGCCTGCATCCGGCAGGGTACGGACCCCATTGCCTGCCTCCGGGAGCACCGGGCCCAGTGGGAAAGAACCATCTTCATCTGCCAGGACCTGTTCTGCGGGGTGGTGCCCATTGACACGGAGCTGCGCACCTGGCGGCACACCACGGGGCTGGTCTGCCAGTATCTCAGCCGGGAGGCGGAGCGGGTCAGCCGGATTTTCTGCGGATTGGAGCAGAGGCTGAAATGAAGCTGTATCTGATCCGCCACGGGGCCACCCGGGCAAATCTGGAGCATTTGTACTGCGGCAGCACGGACCTGCCCCTGTCGGCGGAGGGGGCGGAAGCTCTGCGTGCGCTGCGCTATGACACGCCGAAGGCCCGGTATCTCACCAGCGGGATGCGGAGGGCCAACGAAACCATGGAAATTCTCTTCCCGGGAAAGGCCTATGAGCAGGATGCCCGGTTCCGGGAGGTGGACTTCGGGATTTTCGAGATGAAAAGCTACGTTCAGCTGAGCGACAATCCCGCCTACATCGCCTGGATTACCGGGGACAACGAAAAAAATATCCCCCCGCAGGGGGAGAGCGGCGAAGCCTTCCGGGCCCGGATTCTGGCCGCGCTGGATACCCTGCAGGAGGACACGGTGCTCGTCACCCACGGTGGCGTCATCGCGGTCATCCTGGAAGCCCTTTTCCCCCAGGAACACAAAAACCGCTACCAATGGCAGCCCCGCCCCGGCAGAGGCTATGCCGTGACCGCAGAGGAGTACCGGGAGATCCCGTGAAAAAAAGGAACCCCCCGGTAAAACCGGGGGTTCTTCATATGCGGGCATAGCCCTC
>CALYTB010000096.1 GCA_945486035.1 uncultured Clostridia bacterium | reverse complement strand
GGACAGGTGGGGTATAGGGCTGCACAGGCGGCTGGACAGGCGGGGTGCTGGGCCGGACGGGAGGCGTATAGGTCTGCCTGGGCTGCTGCTTTTGGGCAGGGCCTGAGGTCGCGCCGCCGTTCAGGGGCGCGCCGCAGTAGGAACAGGTGTTTACCAGGTCTGAATAGGCTCTTCCGCATTGACTGCATTTTTTCATGAATGATCCTCCTTCTTCGGCGGTGACGCCGCATGATTCATTTTCTGAGATGCCGGGAGCTGTGTCCCCCATATCGGGCAGTGATGGGGATACTTCCCGGGTTCCGAACTATTCCGTTGGTTCCGTCTCCGGCGTCGCCTCCAGGATGCTGATCCGCTGCCGAAGAACTTCCAGCTCCTGCTGCCGGCTTTCCAGCTCCTGCTGCCGGCTTTCCAGCAGCTGCTTCTGACTTTCCAGTTCCCGCTCAGCATCCTCCGCTCTGCTCTGTGCCTCCTGGGCTGCCTGTTCCAGAGCGGTGCAGTTTATTGTCAGCGCGTCATAATCCTGTGAAAGCGCGCAGTATTGCCGGTAAAGGGTTTCATATTCTTTCTCGTGCCGGTGGGAAGAGATCAGCTTCCCCAGCATTAGACCCAGCAGCAGCGCCGCCACCAGTGCCAGAACCATTAAGATTAAGTTCATGGGGGCAACGTGGCGAGCCGGTTCTTTCTCATCCGGGCTTTGGGGAAAAAAGGGAGCGGCAGGTTCTTCCTGGGGAAGGGTCAGCTCCGGGTCCTCCGGAAGCACCGGGGCGTGTGCGGAACGGTTGGCTTCCTGGGCAGCCCGGTGGTTCAGTGCCCGCCGCTTGGCATTCAGGCTCTCCTGGGCGATGGTGTTCCAAATCTCCAGGCTGAAATCCGGCTGTTTGGCTTTTGCCATGAGCCTGGGGGATACCACTGCAACCAGAGTCAGATCGTCGGTGATCCGCTGGGTGTATTCTTCCGACTGCATAAAGCTGTGGTACTGCTCCATGGCTGCCTCGGCAGCGTTGGATGATTCCCAGGCCAGCTGCTTCATGGCATCCTCCATGAAAGCGTAGCAGATTCCGTTGCAATAGTTGATACCATAGTAATCGGAATGGCTCTGCACGAAGGCATCCAGTACGCCATCTGTTGCCATCACGAAACCGGCAACCTCCGGAACCAGACCAAAGCTCCAGGCATTTTCACCGCTTTGCAGGGGATAGACACTGCTTGCTTCCTCTCCTTTCATCCGGCGGGTGGCCATCTCCACGGTGCCATCCGGCAGCTGGGCCACAATGCCGTCATCTCCCGCATGACCATGGTAGAGACATTTTCCGTCGTAAATGGCCAGGGTCAGGGTGGACTGGAAGGAGAACACCGGCTGGGGCGGCTGGGCCGCGTCTGCCAACTGCTCCACCGCATCCTGGGCGGTGCGAAAGGCGTTCAGCATGATTTCCTTCATTTGCTTTCGAAACGTACCGCTCCCGGCATCCAGCTGCAGCCGGCTTCCTTCGGCAAGGGTCGTTATCTCCTTTTCTACACTGTCCAGAGCAGCATTCACTGCCGTGAATGCGCCCCAGTGGGACAGACGGCAGCTGCCAACGCCGTCAGCAATGGCAGCCAGGAAGATGCCCTCCTTCTCCATCCAGCGCAGGGCATGGTAATCCTGGCAAGGGGAAGGAGGTGTGCTCCGCTTGTGGGACGCCCCCTGGAAGGTCAGGCCGAAAGCCGCAACCGTGGCATTCTGAATGGCTTCCCGGGTTTCATTCTGGGGGAATTCCATTGTCAAATCCATAGCGACACTCCTTTTTAAGTGGTTTTGGCGAGTTTCTTTTTCAGCCTGAGCAGCTGAATGTATCGAATCGGGTAGGTAAAAAGGAAGATCAGCATTGCGCTGATTGCAATCCCTCCGGCCAGCTTATCCACTTCGGAACAGCTCAGCTGGCCGATCTTCCCAATCAGGCTCAGATTTTCCAACAGGTAGGATACAGGCGCATTTTTTTCGAGCATACACGCAGCGTAAAACGCCCCAAGGCTGATAACCCCGCCCAAAAGCGGTACGCTGAAAACCACACGCTCATGGATGGAAAAGAAACAGGAAAAGTCATTGGCCGATTTGCCCATCTGCACAAGCAGCTCCTCAGGCGTTTTTTTGAGCCGTCCCAGGGATCGAACGATGCCGAAGAGGCCGCCAAGCAAACCCGGGGCCACAATCACCAGAAGCATAACGATAAATTCGCCGGAATCAAAGGTGTTCCGGTCCAGTGATTGAGACAAAATACTTGCCAGCAAGCAAAGGGAAACCGTCATCAGAAGAATCATTCTTCCGATATATACATACTGGTTTTTCCGCAACACCTGCATCAAATCGGGCGAAACCCCGGCGGGGGCACTTTCCGCGACAGCTTCCCACTCCCAGGGCGCCTGCGGTACTTCCGGATCGCGCCGAATCTCCTGATGGGGCTGGCTCCAGGCTTCCGGCTCCACCTCAATTTCAATTTGTATGGTGCTGCTTTCTTGCGGATCATCCAGGTTCACCCCACAGGCGGGACAAAGCCCCACATCATCCGGGAAAGATCTGCCGCAACAGACACATGTTTTCGTTCTTTTTTCCTCTTTCCATGATGCATTCTTCCTGTCGGGATTCCCGATCAGTTCCCCTGTACATCTGTCAGGTACAAACCCCAGCTGTAAGAATAGTTTCCGCTTATGGTGGGGACCAGCGCAAGCCAGCCGATGTACTCCGTTCCATCTCCGTAGAAGGTGCAGCTGCCGCTGCCGGTGCCGCCGGGGACGGTAAGCACACCCAGCTCTTTCCACTGAGTGCCATCCCAGGTATAGCACCTCCAGTTTTCGCATCGTGCGCCGTAATTCATCTCCACCTCAAAATTAAGGGTCATGCTTCGCATTCCGACAATGGGCGTGGAGAGGGTAAGCATACCGCAGTGTGAATTTCCGATGGTCATATCCTCATACTCGCCGTAGAGAGTGCCCAGATAACCTTTCACATTGCCCCGCTCCTGCCCGCAAGAGCTGCAGTACTCCGGCGTTGTATAGGTTGCAGGGATCCAGTTGTGGGTATGGGTGCTCTGGCTGTCGCTGTTGGATATGTAAGAGGTTGACTCCGTGGTACTGGACGTACTCTTGTTGGAGGAAGAATGATTCCTGTTGATAAGGATAATACAGAAAAAGACCGAAGCGATCACCAGCCACCCCAACCATCCGGACGAGGAACTGGATTTCCGAGCGGACTGCGGTACAGATGTGGACGCATGGGGTGTGGGAGTGGGCGTAGGCTTCGGCGGCACAGGCTTCGGTGGAGCGGAGGCTGCCTTCTGATTACGGAAATTCGTCAACCGTTCCTCTGCGGCACACAGACCGCATTTTCCGGCCTGGCGCAAATAATAATGTTTCTGATTATTGCTGCACCGATAGGCCTGACCCGGGGTATAAAACTGATTCATGTACTGCTGCAGGTCCGTCACCCATTGGGCGGCGGTAGTGCGCAGTTTCATCCGCTCCTGAATGTTGCCGGCGTTATAGTCGAAGGTTCGGTAAAAGTCCTGCACCAGCTGCGGCGTCACCATTTCGCTTAAGTAAGGCGCACCAATGGGTATCGTCAGATCGGAATAGTTATGGATGAAGGGACATTTGCCGTTTACCAAATGATCCAGCCGCTGATTGACAGAGGTGGAATTCTGAATGACCACCAGATTCTTTCCGGTAAAGGGGTGATAATTATTCATGAGCAGCTGAAAGATATGGATGGCAAGAGCGAAATTGTCGCTGTGTACAGAGAAAACAGCGCCGGCAGAACGGAGATTCCTGCCCTGAAGCTCCGGCGCCAGATAGTCCTGGGTACCGGCACAGCACCGGAAATGGATGCCGGAAACGGTATCCAACAAATCAAAGCTGTCGTTATCCAGCATGGTAATGAGCCCACCGGGGGAAACCATGATGTTTTTGCAGTTCAGGTCGCCCACGATGCAGTTGTTGGAATGCAGATAGGCCACTGCCTTGGACAAGTTGATGGCAACCTGCAGATTAAACATCCAGTCGTAATTGGGAAACATGGTCTTGGCCTTGGGCATATCACAGCCCCGGGCAACGGTGCAGATTTCAACACCATTTTGAATAAAGGGCATGGTATAGCCGATAAAAACGCCCTGGTCATCACACAGAATATCCTGGGGCCAGGCCAGGGCGAGAATTACCTTGCCGCTGCTGTCGCGCAGGTCGGCGATGGGATGCTGTACCATGTAGCGTATTTTCTTTTCTACCTCCGGATCCACCTTTTTGTAGATTTTTCCCACCAGATTCTGCCCGGAGATCTTAAAAACACGGCCTTCTCCACCGGCACCGATTTCTTTTTCAAGCCGGTAGCGGTAGCCGTTTCGTCCGCAGACCAGACTGTCCTCCTGAATCGCCATGAAACATCCTCTTATTCTCTCGTAAACTGCCCTGTTATCGGGATATTTTCATTGTACAAACCCCCTGCGGAAGGGGCAAGGACATTTCCGGCGATTTCACGCACAAAAAGGACAATTTGCGCAGGAGGCCCGGCGGGTCCCGTTTTTTTGTGCCGCCAAAAAAGGAAAAATCTATGCACAAAAATGACAAAAGGCCCCAGCTGCTTGAAAACAGCCTGAAAATCAGGTATTCTTAATATCAGAATCCTAAGAGTTCGAAAGGTGCTGTAACTGGTGGAGAAGATAATCTTGTCCCTCAAAAACATATACCGGCTGCTGATGTATAACGATTTCCCCATCTATTCCGACCGGGTTATCAGCAAAAAGCAGAAAAAGGGGCAGACACTGCTGCGCTTCTGGCAGGATACCGCGATTGCTGAATTCTGTTCCCTGCCCTACGGGGCGATGATCTGGCGGGATGACGGCCGACGGAACCGATTATTTTCCAATCTGTGCAACCGGAACGATGATCTGAAATATTACCATGAATACGCCGGGGAGCTGGCGGAACAGATCTCCCCGCAGACCCTGCTGAGCCAGATTGACCGTTTTGAGGACTTCCTTCAGAGCCGGGAATACAACCCCCAGGCCCTGGCATACCGGGTCAAGGGCTTTCTGGCGGCCCTTCAGGAGGATGCGTGCATCACGGATGCCATCTGCGCCCAGCTGACCGCCATTGCCCGTGAGCTGAACCGTTGCCGTGGGCAGGAGGAACGACTGTTCTGCGCCGCCTATCTGCTGACGGTCATGGCCCTGTATGCGGCGGCCGGAACCGCCATGGGCGACGGAACCATGGATGTTCTCCGGGAGGAACGGTGCTCTATGGAAGCCCTGCTGGAGATCCGGTGCAAAAAAGACACACCAAATCAGGAAGGTGTCCGTGTTTTATCGGCCCACACAGGCTTGCTTCAGTCTCCGACCCTTTCCAAGGACCGTTTCTTCGGAAGAGAAGGGGCGCTGTTTGACCTGCGGGATCTGGCAACCTCCGGGAAGAAATGCCTGATCTGCGGCATCGGCGGTGTGGGCAAAACAGAGCTTCTGCGGCAGTTGATCCGCCGGTGCGTGGAGGAACGGCTGGTGGACAAGCTGGCCATTATCCCCTACAGGACGAATTTGGCGGAAAGTGTCCTTTACGCGTTCCCCCAGCTGCGCCAGCCCGGCCAGGAGGAAACGCTGAACGTCGTGCTGCGCCGATTGGAGGCGGAGGGCCGGGAAGGCAGTCTTTTGGTGCTGGTAGACAATGTCACCGGCGATACGGATTCCGATGCGGGGCTTGCCCGCCTTGCCCAGCTTCCCTGTACCGTGATGCTCACCTCCCGGCGCAAGCAGATGGAAGGCTTTGAAGCGTATCCGCTGCTGGTGCCCAATGCCGATGCCTGCGCGCTGATTTTCCGGGACAATTACGGCAGCCCCCTGACGGAAGCCGACCGGCAGGAGCTCCGTTCCTTCCTGTCCCATCCGGCCTTCTGCCACCCGCTGACCCTGCGCCTCATGGCCCGCGCGGCGAAAAGCAAAAACTGGTCGGTGGCGGAGCTGCATCAGAGTCTGGCGCAAAGCAGCAGCCTGACCTGGATGGAGGAGGGGCGGCAGGTCCGCCTTGGGCAGATGCTCAACCAAATGTACCCCGCCAGTCAGATTCCCCCGGGATGCGGTGTGCTGATTCAATTGTTCACCCTGCTGCCCCGGGATAACTATCCGGTGGATATGCTGCTGGAATACTTTCCTCAGCTTTTTTCGGACGAAAAGGAGCTTTCCGCCAATCTTGCCATGCTGGTCAGCCGGAGCCTGCTGGAAGAGCATGACGGCGGCTATTCCATGCATCCGGTTATCGCCCAGTGCCTGCGGCAGAAAAATTGGTCGGAGTCCCGGCTGGAGCCCTTCCTGTCCGGCCTCAGGCCCTGTCTGCTGGAGCCGGAGCTGAACATTGAAACGCTGCTGAAGCAGCAATGGATCGGGCAAGTTTTCATCGAAATGCTTCGTTATCTCTCCGGCAATATTTCTCCTGCCACGCTGCTTACCCTGATGGATGCCATTGAGATACAGACGGCCACACCCCAGCAGGGGGCCGCTTACCACCGATGGCTCAGCCGGCTGCTGGAGCATTGCCCGGACAGGGATGATACCGTGGAGGTTGCCTGGAATCGCCTGCTTTGCCTGTGGCAGATGGCCCGGGAGGAAACGGTGCAGGCCCTCTTTGAACAGCAGGAAAAAAACACGACCGTGCCCGTCCGGCGGTATCTGGAGCTTTGCGAGGCATTTTCACATCAGTTTCAGATGTCCAATCCGAAGCTGACGGAACGAATGCTGAAGGTGATCCTGGACACACAGGAGGCACCGCCGAGGTTTACCGCTTACGCATACAGGCGTCTGGGCTTCCTTGCGCACGCAAACGGCCAGTTCGAAGAAACCCTTTCCTGGTTACAGGCCGGTGCGGAATTTGTTTCCCAACATCCCCAGTGCGGCGATTTGCTGTGGTTTGAGTCGCTGGACGATCTGGCCAACCTATATTTGATCTTTGGCCGGGGACAGGAAGCAAAAGTGATTTTGGACGAATTGGGAACCCAGGAAAAGCTGCTCACCGTTCCCGATAACCGTATCAATTATCTGAATGCCCTCAGCATGTACGAAACAAACTTCGGAAATCTGGAAGCTGCCTACCAGCTGAGTGCGGAGCACTTGAAGCTTGTGGATTTCTACTATGGAAAGAACTCCGAATACTATGTCAGCCTGGGCCAGTATGCCAATGTCCTTCGGCAGATGAAACGGTATGACCAGGCAAAAGCCGCCTACGAGGAAACCCTGGAATACGGAAAGGACCAACCGCTTTTTGTCGTAGTCCGGAACAATTACGCGGTGCTGCTGTTGGCCATGGAAAAACCGGAGGAGGCCCTGCTCCACCTTCGCAAGGTTGTAACGGCAGCCCGAACCCAGGGCGGCATCACCCAGGGCGAAGCCCTGCGCAATCAAGCACGGGCCCATAGAATGCTGGGACAGTTCGAACAAGAACAGGAGTGCCTGGAAGAAGCCGTCCCCCTCCTGGAAGAGGCCTACGGCATCGATCATCCCCGTGCCGGCGCTGCCAGAACGCGGCTTATCCAGCTTCAGGCGCAAAAGGTCTGAGTAAACCCGCTGCTGCCGGCAAGCCCCGGACAAAACGAACAACCGTCAATTCAAACAGCGTACAAAAAGCTCCGCCCCTGAGAATGTGGCTCAGGGACGGAGCAAATTATTTGACTGGATACGCCTTTCGGAAACCGGCGTTTCCAATATGCGGCTTTCAGTACATCTTCGCGCCGGCGGGGATAGACCCATCCGGCATCAGAAGATGCAGCTTTTCCTCGACCTCCTCGTGGTGGACGGCGGAAATCAGCATACCGCAGGACTCGATGCCCATCATGGGTCTGGGGGGGAGGTTCACGATGGCCACGCAGGTCTTGCCAACCAGCTCTTCCGGCTCATAATAGGCGTGAATACCGCTCAAAATGGTGCGCTCGTTGCCGGTTCCGTCGTTCAGACTGCGAAAAGAGCCTGCCGCAATAACCAGAATTGCGAGTATGGCAAAAAT
>CALYTB010000095.1 GCA_945486035.1 uncultured Clostridia bacterium | reverse complement strand
TGTCATTGCGAACCAGCGCGCACGCTGGTGTGGCAATCCCCCCGATGAATGGAACGAGGTAACGATTACCACCAAAAAACGTGAATTCTACCGCACTTGTGGGTACTTGTCGCAACATTGTACGTCTAACCGGGGGATTGCCACGCCAGTGTGCGCACTGGCTCGCAATGACAGCATATCTTTACAAACAACAATTTATCTGCCGTAGTAGGCGTTGAGGTACATCTGGCGGATTTCGCTCAGGAGAGGGTAGCGGGGGTTGGCGCCGGTGCATTGGTCGTCGAAGGCTTGCTCCACCATCTCGTCCAGGCGGGAGAGGAAGTCGGTTTCGTCAATGCCGTAGTCCCGGATGGTTTTCTTGATGCCCACCCGTTCCTTGAGGGTGTCAATGGCGGCAATCAGATTCTCCAGCTTCTCCTGATCGGTAGCGCCGCCCAGCTTCAGGTAGTCGGCAATCTCGGCATAGCGGGCCAGGGTGTGGGGGTGGTCATACTGGGGGAAGGTGCCCATCTTGGGGGGAACCTCCTCGGCGTTGAACCGGAGCACCTCATCGATCATCAGGGCGTTGGCAACACCGTGGGGCAGGTGATGGAAGGCACCCAGCTTGTGGGCCATGGAGTGGCAGACTCCCAGGAAGGCATTGGCGAAGGCCATGCCCGCCATGGTGGCGGCGTTGGCCATATTCTCCCGGGCTCTGGGGTCCCGGGGGCCGTTTTCATAGGCGGCGGGGAGGTTGTCGAACAGCAGCTTCAGAGCTCGCAGCGCCAGACCGTCGGTATAGTCCGTGGCCATCATGGAGGCGTAGGCCTCCAGAGCGTGGGAGACGGCATCGATGCCGGAGGCGGCGGTAAGGCCCTTGGGGGCGTTCATCATCATGTCCGCATCCACAATGGCCATGTTGGGCATCAGCTCATAGTCCGCCAGGGGATACTTAACCCCGGTCTGCTCGTCGGTAATCACCGCGAAGGGGGTCACCTCGGAGCCGGTGCCGGCGGTGGTGGGAATGGCAACAAAGTAGGCCTTTTCTCCCATTTTGGGGAAGGTATACACTCTCTTGCGGATATCCACAAAGCGCATGGCCATATCCTGGAAGTCCGCCTCGGGATGCTCGTAGAGCACCCACATGATCTTGCCCGCATCCATAGCGGAGCCGCCGCCCACGGCGATGATCACATCGGGCTGGAAGGCACGCATCTGCTCCGCACCGGCCTTGGCGCAGGCCAGGGTGGGGTCGGGGGCAACGTCGGAGAAGCAGGTATGCTGAATGCCCATTTCGTCCAGCTTCTGCTCAATGGGCTTCGTATAGCCGTTTGCGTACAGGAAGGAGTCGGTGACAATGAAGGCCTTCTTCTTGCCCAGCACGTTCTTCAGCTCGCTGAGGGCCACGGGAAGGCTGCCCTTCTTGAAATAGACCTTCTGGGGGGTGCGGAACCACAGCATATTCTCTCTCCTTTGGGCCACGGTCTTGATGTTCAGCAGGTGCTTCACACCCACATTCTCGGAAACGGAGTTGCCGCCCCAGCTGCCGCAGCCCAGGGTCAGGGAGGGGGTCAGCCGGAAGTTGTACAGGTCGCCGATGCCGCCCTGGGAGGAGGGTGTGTTCACCAGAATCCGGCAGGTCTTCATCCGGGCGGAGAAGGCAGTGAGCTTCTCTTTCGCGGTGATGGGGTCTAAGTATACGGAGGCGGTGTGGCCGAAGCCGCCGTCCCGGACCAGGGTGTCGGCCTTGTTCAGAGCATCGTCAAAATCAGCCGCCCGGTACATGGCAAGCACCGGGGAGAGCTTCTCATGGGCGAAGGGCTCGCTCAGGTCGGTGCTCTCCACCTCACCGATGAGGACTTTGGTGGTTTCCGGGACTTCGAAGCCTGCCAGCTTGGCGATGGTATGGGCGGGCTGACCCACAATCCGGGCATTTACGGACCCGCCCACCAGGATGGTTTCCCGCAGCTTCTGGGTTTCCTCGGGGGAAAGCACATGGCAGCCCCGGTTGATAAACTCGGCTTTCACCGCATCATAGACTTTATCCAGAACCACCACGCTCTGCTCGGAGGCGCAGATCATGCCGTTGTCGAAGGTCTTGGAGTGGATGACGGAGGAAACCGCCAGCAGGATATCCGCGGAATCGTCGATAACGGCGGGGGTATTGCCGGGGCCCACGCCCAGGGCGGGCTTGCCGGAGGAATAGGCGGCTTTCACCATGCCGGGTCCTCCGGTGGCCAGAATCAGATCCGCTTCCTTCATCAGAAGGTTGGTCATTTCCAGACTGGGAACATCAATGCAGAAGAGGATGTCCTCGGGAGCTCCGGCCTTCACCGCGGCCTCGTAGACCACCCGGGCGGCCTCGGCGGTGCAGCGCTTGGCCCGGGGGTGGGGGCTGATGATGATTCCGTTCCGGGTTTTCAGGCACAGCAGGGCCTTGAAAATCGCGGTGGAGGTGGGATTGGTGGTGGGAATGACGGCCCCTACCAGGCCGATGGGCTCAGCGATCCGCTGGATGCCATAGGCATCGTCCTCCTCCAGAACGCCGCAGGTTTTGGTATCCTTGTAGGCGTTGTAGATGTACTCCGAGGCGAAGTGATTCTTAATCACCTTATCCTCCACCACGCCCATGCCGGTTTCCGCCACGGCCATTTTGGCCAGGGGAATCCGGGCCCGGTTTGCCGCGGAAGCGGCAGCCAGGAAAATCCGGTCCACCTGCTCCTGGGTGAAGGAAGCAAAGGTCTCCTGGGCTTTCCGGCAGCGGGCAATGGCCTGCTCCAGCTGCTCCATGTTGGTGATGGTGATGTAGTGACGATCCATAAATAACCCCTCTTTCGATATGATGATATCAGTTAAATTATATCGGTTAATTACTATCGATAAAATAGCACCAATTTAAAGAATTGTCAAGTGCCATTTTTCTGTTTTTGAAAGAAGGGGGGATTCGGCGCGGGAGGGAAGATAAAGCAGTGTTTAGCGAATATTCGCTGTCATTGCGAGCCAGTGATCACACTGGCGTGGCAATCCCCCGGATTTTCCGCCCAGCCCCCATCCTTCCACCCAAGCTGTCATCCTGAGCGAGCGCAGCGAGTCGAAGGATCTACGCACTGAACGAAGCTGAAATGTGAACGAACACGCCAGATCCCTCGACTCGCTACGCTCGCTCGGGATGACAGGAGGAAGAACAGGGGGATTGCCACGTCGCACGGCTTCCTCGCAATGACAGCGTTTTTCGGGGCGCTAAACAACAATTTATCTGCAGAAGCGTATAAAAAACCCGCCGCAGGCTGGGGGCCCGCGGCGGGTTGGGGGTGGTTTATTCGTCGGCCTTGGCGTCGGCGATGATCTTGGCCTGGTTGGCCTTGGGAACTTCCTCATAGCGCTCGAAGGTCAGGGTGAAGGAGCCTCTGGCCTGGGTCATGGCCCGCAGATCGATGGCGTAGGAGCCCATTTCGGCCATGGGAACCTCGGCCTCCACCACGGTGTTGCCGTCCCCGGCGGGGTTCATGCCCATGACACGGCCCCGGCGCTTGTTCAGGTCACCGATGACATCGCCCATGTAGCTGTCGGGAATGGTGACGGAGAGGCTGCCGATGGGCTCCAGGAGGGTGGGCCCGGCGTTGGGCATGGCCTCCTTGAAGGCCAGGATGGCGGCCAGCTTAAAGGCCATTTCGTTGGAGTCCACGGGATGGTAGGAGCCATCATACAGGGTGGCCTTCATGTTGACCATGGGATACCCGGCCAGGGGGCCCTTCTGAACGGCTTCCTGCAGACCCTTTTCCACGGCGGGGTTGAAGTTCTTGGGCACGGCGCCACCCACAACGGCCACATCGAAAATCAGGTCGTCCTGATCGTACTGGGGCTCGAAGCGGATCCACACATCACCGAACTGGCCGGAGCCGCCGGTCTGTTTCTTGTGACGGCCGTGGGCCTCCACCTTTTTCTTGATCTGCTCACGGTAGGCAACCTTGGCGGGGCTGAGGACGGCATCCACACCGAAACGGCTCTTCAGCTTGGACACCAGCACATCCAACTGCTGGTCGCCCAGGCCGGACAGAACCAGCTGTCTGGTCTCGGCGTTATTCACCAGAGTGAAGGAGGGATCTTCCTCATTCAGCCGGTTCAGGCCGGTGCCGACCTTTTCCTCCTGGCCCTTGACCTTGGGGGCGATGGCGACGGAGTAGCAGGGGGCGGGGTAGGGGATCTGCTTCAGGGAGACCACCTTCCGGGGGTCGCAGAGGGTGTCGCCGGTTCTGACCTTGTCCATCTTGCCGATGGCGCCGATATCGCCGCAGGCGAGCACTTTGACCTCGGTGTTGCGCTTGCCGCACATGGTGTACAGGCGGCCAAGCTTCTCGGTTTCGCCGGTACGGGCGTTCACCAGCGTGGTGTCGGAGGTGATTTCGCCGGAGAGGACCTTAATGTAGGAATACTTGCCGTACTGGTCGGACACGGTCTTCCATACGAAGGCCGCGGGCACGCCGCCGGCGGAGACCACGAACTCCTCGGTCTTGCCGTCGGCAGTGGTGGCCTTGTGATAGTTGCCCTGCTCGGGGTTGGGCAGCAGGCTGATGATGTGGTCCATCAGCATGAGGCTTCCGAGACAAGTCACACCGGAGCCGCAGAGCACCGGGAACAGGCTCAGCTCGGCAACGCCCTGGTGCAGGCCGTTGATCATTTCGGCATAGGTGAAGTCGTCACCCTCGAAGAACCGGTCCATCAGCTCCTCGTCGGTTTCGGCAACGGCCTCCTTCAAAGCATCGTTGAACTCCTCGATGACGGAGGCCTTGTCGTCAGGAACGGAGATCTCCACCCGCTTCAGATTCTTCATCTCGTAGGCGCGCTTGTTCAGCACATCGATGATGCCGGTGACCTTCTTGGAGCTGTCCCAGATGGGAACCACCACGGGAGCGATCTTGTTGCCGTACTTCTCCCGCAGGGCATTGAAGGTGGCGTTGTAGTCGGAGTTGTCCTCGTCCACCTTGGAGATGTAGATGAACCGGGGCATATCCCGCTCTTCGCAGTATTTCCAGGCCTTCTCGAAGCCTACGGTGATGCCGTCCTTGGCAGAGCATACCAGAATCGCCGCATCGGCTGCACGCAGGGCCTCCATCACGGCGCCGGAGAAATCGAAGCCGCCCGGGGTATCCAGCAGGTTAATCTTGGTGTTCTTATATTCCAGAGGCACCACGGAGGTGGAGATGGAAATATGACGGCGGATCTCCTCGGGATCGTAGTCGCAAACGGTGTTGCCGTCGGCGTTCTTGCCGATACGGTCGATGGCACCGGTCATGTAAAGCAAGCTCTCGGCCAGGGCGGATTTGCCGCTGCCGCTGTGGCCCAGCAGACAGACATTGCGGATGGCGTTAACAGTGTACATAGTGAAATAAACTCCTTTCGGGAAGGATAGCCTTCCATTTGGGCGCGGACACCCGAATAGGGACATTATATACGAAGGAGGGGGAAATTTCAATGCCTTTTTTCGGCAAGATGCAAAATTGGCGATATTCACCGGCGGACAGTTGTATTTCTGTGCAACACACACAAAAAATGGCACAGAAATCTGGTGAGGTTCACAAGGAAACGGGATTGGGGCGGGGAGAGAAATTGGCGTTTGTAAGTGCGCACCAAATATACGATGTCATTGCGAGCCAGTTCGCAAACTGGCGTGGCAATCCCCCGGATGAATGGGACCAGGAAATGATTACCACCAAAAATGACAGTGTTTCCCTGTCCTGTAGGGCAATTGTCGATACATTTTCCTTTTAACCGGGGGATTGCCACACCACTTAAGCGCACTGGTTCGCAATGACAGGTAATTTGGGACACATCCCTACAAACACCAATTTTTCTGCCGGATCGTTCCGGGTGGGCATTCACAGAAAATTTACCCCGATTTCTGAAATGCTTCGTTGCTTCCTGCGGAAGAATATGATATGATAAGCCCAATGAACCGCCCGAGGAGGCATGATGATGGAACAAAATCGAAATGATTCGAACAATAATAAAAACAGACCCGAGGGGGAACGGCCCAAAAACGGGATCTGGACGGCGCTGATTATCGCGTTGGTGCTGGTGCTGGTATTCAGCTGGATTTACAGCGCCGTGGAGAGCAGCCAGTATGTGCAGACAACCTACTCCGACTTCCGTAAGGCGATGGAGACCGGCCAGCTGGCGGAGGTGGAGCTGCGCAGCGACCGGGTCATCTACATGACCAAGGAAGAGGCGGCCAAGGACCCCTCCATGCAGAAGGCCTGCTTCACGGGACTTCCCTTCGGGGATATTCTGGCCCTGGCGGATCAGCTGGTGGACATGGGGGTTGCGGTGGACGATCAGATCACCGAGGACAACTCCATGATTCAGATGATCCTGTATTATGTGATCATGTTCGCCGTGTTCTTCTTCTTTATGCGGATGCTCACCCGGCGTATGGGCGGCGAAGGTATGATGGGCTCCTTCGGCAAGAGTAAGGCCAAGGTCTATATGGAGAAGCAGACCGGCGTTACCTTCAAGGATGTGGCTGGCCAGGACGAGGCCAAGGAATCCCTGCAGGAGATCATCGATTTCCTCCACAATCCCCAGAAGTACACCGCCATCGGCGCGAAGCTGCCCAAGGGCGCGCTGCTGGTGGGTTCCCCCGGCACCGGCAAAACCCTGCTTGCCAAGGCGGTGGCGGGAGAGGCCAATGTGCCCTTCTTCTCCATCTCCGGCTCCGACTTTGTGGAGATGTTTGTGGGCATGGGCGCCAGCCGGGTGCGGGATCTGTTCCAGCAGGCGGCGAAGGTGGCGCCCTGCATCATCTTCATTGACGAAATCGATGCGGTGGGCCGCTCCCGGGACAACCGCTACGGCTCCAACTCCGAGCAGGAGCAGACCCTGAATCAGCTGCTCAGCGAGATCGACGGCTTTGAGCCCAGCAAGGGCATTGTGTGTCTTGCGGCTACCAACCGGCCGGAGATTCTGGACAAGGCTCTGCTGCGGCCCGGCCGGTTTGACCGGCGGATTGTGGTGGACCGGCCCAACCTCCAGGGGAGGCTCGACACCCTGAAGGTGCACACTCGGAAGATCAAGCTGGCCGAGGATGTGGACCTGAGGAAAATCGCCCAGGCCACCGCCGGCGCGGTGGGCGCGGATCTTGCCAATCTGGTCAACGAAGCGGCTCTGCGGGCGGTCCGGCAGGGACGGCAGGCGGTGAATCAGGAGGATCTGCTTGTTTCCTTCGAAACCGTCATCGCGGGCTCCGAGAAGAAGAACACCGTGCTCACCGATACGGAAAAGCGGCTGGTTGCCTACCATGAGGTGGGACATGCCCTGGTTGCCGCGCTGGATAAGCGGTCCGTTCCCGTCAGCAAGATCACCATTGTGCCCCACACCGACGGCGCTTTGGGCTACACCCTGTATCTGCCGGAGGAGGAGAAGTTCCTTTCCAGCCGGGAGGAGCTGCTGGTGGATCTGCGCAGTGTGCTGGGCGGACGCGCTGCCGAGGATGTGGTATTCCATACCATGACCACCGGCGCGGCCAATGACCTGCAGAAGGCCACGGCCACCGCCCGGAACATGGTCGCCCTCTATGGAATGAGCGAGGAGCTGGGCCTTATGGCCCCCGGCTCCGTCAGCAACCAGTACCTGGATGGCCAGAGCTATCTGGACTGCTCCCAGGAGACCAGCGCCCAGGTGGATGCGGCTGTGAAGCGGATTCTGAACACCTGCTATGCCGATGCCTGCCGGATGCTCATCGAAAACCGGGCGCTGCTGGATGAGATTTCCGAATACCTGCTGGTAAAGGAGACCATTACCGGCGATGAGCTGATGGCCTACGTCAACGCGGCGAACGCGCCCGCCCTGGAGGAAGCTGGGGACACGGCGCAGGAAGCGCCCGCCGCAGACGCGCCTGCGGAGCAGACGGAAAACGAATAAACCATGGATACGGCAATACGCCGGGGAACAGGGGGCCTGTTTCCCGGCGTAATCATTTGCGGGGCTGGAGAGATAAATTGTTGTTTACAGTTTTCAAACGCACTTCGTCCTTACTGTAGGGGAGC
>CALYTB010000094.1 GCA_945486035.1 uncultured Clostridia bacterium | reverse complement strand
CGAATCTGCTTGGGGTTAATCAGGCTCTTGCCGTCAAAGCCCATGGCCTTGTTCTGCAGCACCTCAGCCCGGAAACCTTCCTCGTCGTCCAGATTGGTGAACACGGTATCGAAGCACTGGATTCCGGCAGCGCGGGCGGCCAGGAGCATCTGTCCCCGGGCAGCCAGCATGTCCACGCCGTCGGGCTGGAAGGTAGTCTGCATACACTTGCGGAAGTCGCCGCCGGAGATGGCCACGCCGAACATCCGGTCGGAGGCGGAACAGATTTCATAGGCGTTCAGGATGCCCTTGGGGCTTTCAAGAGCCGCCATCAGCAGCGTTCTGCCCACTTCCACACCGAATTCCTTTTCGGCAGCCTCCACAGCGGCCTCTACCGTGTGCACATCCCGGGCGCTTTCACACTTGGCGATGCGGATTCCGTCGGCACCGCCGGCCACACACACCCGGATGTCCTCCTGCCAGTGGGGGGTGTCCAGACCGTTGATCCGGACGATGACCTCAGTGCTGCCGTAGTCAATGGTGGTCAGGGCGTGATACAGGCTAAAGCGGGCGGCATCCTTCTGATTCTCCGCCACTGCATCCTCCAGGTCCAGCATGATGCTGTCGCAGCCGTAGATGTAGGCATCCTTGATAAGGCCCGGCTTCTGGGCGTTCATGAACATCATGGTCCGGCGGAGCCGGAACCGTTCGGGCTTGGGCCTTCTGATCATCTAACCGCACCTCCCCAGGGAATGTTGGAGGCGGACGCGTCACAGCTGCGGTACACGGCGCACTCCACTCTCGCTTTCAGGGTGCAGTCCAGAGCGCCCTTGTCCACCACGGTGACGCTGGCATTTTCCACACCCAGCCGCTCCAGGGTCTCCAGAACCGTTGCCTTGATCTGGCGGCCGTACTGGTTCATGACGCTGCTGCTTAAGTCCAGGCAGATGCCCTGCCCGGGCTCCACCGTCACCATGCAGTCGCTGGATTCCAGGGTCCCCGCCGCTGCGGTTTTCAGAATCTCCATTTGACTTCCTCCGTTCTGTTTTGTTTTTTCTCTATGGCTATAGTGTACACGTTTCTTGTCATAATTGCAAATATATAGTTTATGATATAAATAATAATAATTAAATTATATATCAAGGAAAAGCTTGACTTTCATAAGAAATCCTTTATGATAAACATAGGGAACCTATAATATTTTTCGTTGGAAATCACCAATCGGGGAGGACAATTTTTTATGAACCTCAAACAGGCTCAATATTTCAAAACCATTGCCGAAAGCGGCAGCATCACCGCCGCGGCGAAGAAGCTGTTCGTCAGTCAGCCCTCCCTGAGTCAGATGCTCCGTCAGATTGAGGAGGAAATCGGTCTGTCTCTGTTTGACCGGAGTGTCTGTCCCATGCAGATCACCTTCGCGGGGGAGAAATACCTGCGGGCGGCGGAGCGTATGCTGGCGGCCAATGCCGAGCTGGAAGCCCAGCTCCAGGAAATCCGCCAGGAGAATACCGGCCGTCTGCGCCTGGGCATCAGTGTCACCCGGGCTATGCAGGTCATGCCCCTGGTGCTGCCTGTCTTCTCCTCCCAGTATCCCAATGTGGCCCTGGAGCTGACGGAGGCGGGCTCGGCCAAGCAGGAGGAACTTCTGCGCGGCGGCGCCATCGATCTGGCCCTGGCAGCCCTGGAGTCCACCGGCGCCAATCTGGCCTATGAGCTCATTGAAAAGGAAAACATCGGCATCCTGGCCGGAAAGGAAGCCGGCATTGCCAAGCGAAACCTCTCCGGCACCCCTCTGACCGTGGATGCCGCCAAGGGGGACAGCTTTGTGTACCTGACCAAGGGCCACTCCGCCCGGGTGATTCAGGATAAGCTTTTCCGGAAGTCCGGCTTTGCCCCCCATGTGCTTCTGGAAACCGACTCCCTGGAGGTGGGCCGCCGGGTAGCTGTGGAGGCCGGCGCCTGCATGATTCTGTCCGACATCTATGTGGACGACTACGTCCGCCAGCGCCGCGGAGAGTTCTTCCCCCTGAAGGATTACGAAAACCACCGGCATTTCTACGCCTGCTACCGCAAGGATGAATACGTTCCGAAATACACCCGGGACTTTATCCGCATCACCACCCGGGCCCTTGCCGTCCAGCGGGAACGGGACAAAGCCTTCCGCATCTGACCCCTCCCCTCCCTTCTTCCATGAAAAAACCGTGTCGGAGCATTTCCGACACGGTTTTCCTCTTACACGGTTTTATCGCTGTCCAATTAAGCTCCCGCCTGCATCTGGGCCATTTTCGCCCGGATGGCCTCCAGCGCCTCCGAAGCGGTGTCAATGTGAAGCACCGCGTTCTCAAAGGGGCATGGCCCGGTCTTGCGGCGGTTGATGATCCCCGGAACCTCCTGGTCCACAAGAATCGCCACGCCGTTATCCCGCAGCACCTGGGCGGCAGGTGTGCTCATAACCCGGGCATAAACCTCCTTCACCCCCAGCAGACAGTAAAGAAAGGCCGTAGCCCGTCCCACCACACGGTCAGCCGCGGAAAAGCCCGTCAAATCCAGGCCCTGATCCAGCCAGTTCAGCAGAGGCTTGACCCCCCGTTCCGTGGCCGTGTAAACCGCATCTTCTCTGCAAACCACGCAGGTATACTCGCCCTCCAGCATCCGGCGGGCCTGTTCCAAATCCTTTGTCATTTTGTCCTCCCCCTGGCAAATCCGGCGAGCCCCGCCCCCTCTGGCAGAAAAAGCCCCTCCTTCGTCCGGTATCCGCAGCGGTACCGCTCCCTCAGAAGCTCCCCGCGGCAAACCCCTTTTTCCTGATTATATTCGCCCCGTCCCCCCTTGTCAACCACCCCCGGGAAATCCCCCCAATTTCCATCCCCCACCCAATCACTCCGCCCACCCAATCACTTCAAAACGCCTCCGCCCAACCGTCCAAACCCCCCACCAACCGCCAAAAAATAAGCCTTGACAAACCCCTTCCACCGTGCTATAATTCACAAGTAATCAAAAGCGCCCATATCGCGGAGTAGAGCAGTTGGAAGCTCGTCGGGCTCATAACCCGGAGGTCGTAGGTTCGAGTCCTGCCTCCGCAACCATAAAAACACCCGGTATTCACTACGAATACCGGGGTTTTTCTAACTTTTTTGCATGGCTTGAAATGGCCCACTTTTCCGTTTTGGGCCAATTTTGGGCCAATGGGCCAGAATTCTTTCTTCTTGGGCCACCGTCCGGGAGTTCCGGGCGGATTTTTTATGCCTTCTTCCTGAGCAGCACGTCCGCGATACACTCTGAAGCCTTGGCCTTGTTTTCCTCGATGATGTGGCTGTAGAAGCTCTCTGTAGTGTTCACGCTGGCATGGCCAAGCTGCTTCGATACCGTGACAATATCCGTGCCGTTTGCCAGCAGGACGGAGGCCACCGTGTGACGGAAGGCGTGGGGGTTGATATGGGGAAGCCCGTGGCGGCGGGAGAAGTCATAAAGCCAGCCGGTGATGCTGTCAGGGTTCATGTGTTCCCCGCTGTCCGTGGTAAACACATACCCGCTGTTTATCCAGCGGTCACCGTTGGCGATCTGAAGCCGGAGCTGTTCCCGCTTATGCTGTCGCAGAAGCTCCATGGTTTCCCGGGGCAGCTTCAGGTGGCGGATATCGCTTGTTTTGGTGGCCCCTTCATAAACGCCCTTGCTCTTGGAGGAGATCAATGCACGGTCAATTTTGACACGGCTGTTTTCAAAGTCCACCTTGTCCCACTTCAGGCCCATGATTTCCCCACGGCGGCATCCGGTGACGATCATCAGGTGCGTAATGAGCTGCCATTTCAGCGGCTCGGTTTCCAGGGCTGTGAGGATGGCGGAGATGGTTTCCGGCTGGAAATAGTTTGGATCTTTCCTCTCCGCCCGGGGTGGTGTGGCTTTCGCAGCCGCATTGTAGGGGACAAGCATTTCCTTCTCCGCCTGGGTGAGGATGGTCGAGATCAGGCGGTGATGCTCCAGGATGGTTTTCTCTGACAATGGCGACCTGTTCTGCTCCACCCGGAAAACCTCCTCCAGCTTCTTCCCCATAGCCCGGGCAATTACCTCCGCCTTCTCCTCGCTGATGGCCTCCCCACGGGCAGCCACTCCCATGGTGGCAGCGGAAATCCCCGCTGCCTCTGCAATCGCTGCCCGGCTTTTCCCGTTCTTTTTCAGCCATGCGGGAATGTCCATCCGGGCATTGGCGCTGCCGCCGGAAACACGAAGTCCAGGCTCCGCAAGGTTTTTGTAAAAGCTGTTCAGGTGCTGTGGGCGGAGGTCTGCCAGCTTGATATGACCAATGGCGGCATTGATGCGAACCAGAAGGCCCCGGTATCTGTCCAGTGTTGTGGGGCGGACTCCTGTACGCTCCTTCAGGTCGATTACATAGGCTGCGTATTCGGCGAAGGTCTGCCGGTTGTCCAGTGCATAGCCCTGCTCAATACTGCGCTCAAAGTCTGCTGCCGCCCGCTGGACGGCTTTTTCAATCTGGCGGGCGGTCATCCCGGGGGTGGGCTTATAGGTCATCCGGTGGCGGATGCGTTTGCCGGAGCAGTCAAACCCGCCGGAAACGCTGATGCGGTAGGTAACACCCGATTTACCAGTGGTTTTCTCAATCGTTGCCATTTTCACCCTCCTGTGAATACCATTTGGATTTACTTTTGTACTGCGAGATGAATATTTGCCGAACCGCTTCTGATACTTTCCAACAGTAGAAATAGAATGCATCTTTCCCTGGAATCTGGCAGTACCCAAAACTGTTGCTCACATCCTCAATTTCCATGTCGAAGATAAAATTGCCGTCTTCATCTTTTTTCCTTGATGGAATATCTGTTGGGATTTCTGAAACGTCATTCTCCAGAAAGATGCGCATGGAGCTTCCTGACGATGATCGAGAACGTGTTCTGGCTGCAATTAAGGCAATTTGTCGGAGTAGAAATGGGGGTGATTGCATTGGCTGATGTTTGTTCGATTCGGGAGGCTGTCCAGCGGGCGAAGGGAGCTGGAATGCCAATCAGCGAGTATTCCCTCCGCCTCTGGACAAAAACTGGCGAAATCCCCACCAGGAGGGTGGGTCGCAAGGTGCTTATTTACTTTCCGCTTCTGGTTCGCTATTTGCAATGCCAGGATGGCGACGATAATGAACCCGCCACCGTGGGAGCTGCCCAAGGTATCCGCCGGGTTGATCTGTGAGGGGGTGTTGAGATGCGCTTTCGTGTCAGAGATTCGCTCCGGTATGGGAAAGCAGCGGCTATTGCTTCCAACCCCTTGGCGGAGGCTCTTGGTTTTCGATCGGTGCGGGATCTCCAGAAGCAGATTGAGCGGGAGCGTGCTTCCGGTGCAGTGAGGCTGATGGCGTTGTCAAGTCTGTGGGAATCCCAGATCGGGTGTCCGTTCTATCGGAACGATGAGAAGCGCAAAATCGTTTGTGAGGGTGTCGGCGAAGCTGAAGCGATTGAACTTCGTTTCCGATACACGCAGGAGCGCAATAAGCAGATCCGCCTTTTCTGCGCCGGATGCTATGAGAGATGCGAGATTTTTCGGATGGTTTCGGAAAAATACGACGACTGAAACAAAACCGGGAAAAAGCGATATCGGTGACAAACCTACACCGAATCCATGACAAAAACCGCCATGCCTCCGGGACTGGAAGCGTGGCGGTTTTGAGCTTCTATGCTCTTTTCTTTTCTCTGGCCCGCTTCTCACGTAGGGCCTCATTCCATGCCCTATTGATCTGCGCGGCTGCGTTCTCTCCGGCGATCTGCTTCACCCGCTGAAAGAGTTCGTCCATCTGCGCCTCCTCGGTGCAGTCCAGGAGGGTGTCAAACTGCCACATAGCGGCAGCGATCCGGGCAAGGGTCTTTGGCTTAGGGAGTGCCTTGTTGATCCTGAGGACACCATTGTGGCGGATAAAACAGAAGTCCTCTCCCCGTAAGGCAAGAATGATCTTCTCTGTTTCGGTCAGCTCCTTGTGGCTGACAAGCTCATAATTCAATTTCATGCAGATTCCTCCAGTTTGTTATTGACATTGCGGGGAGGCTGGCCTACAATGTAGGCGCCTCCCTGGGTGGGTTGGCGTTAGGCTCTTTGCATCGTGTCTTGGCGGGCTGATGCAAGGGGCTTTTCTTATGCGCTCAGGACAAAGCGGCGGGTGGTGGTCTGTTTGGCGAACCGCTTCCACAGCTCCGGGGCCGCTTCCTTCAGGGCCTTGCCGTCCAGGAGGCTGCTGGTGACCTCTTTCCAGGTGATCCTGAAGCTGGGGCCGTTCAGCTCGTTCGCCCCGCTGGCGGTCATGTAGGCTTTCAGATCGTCCTCGGCGGCGGTGATCTCTGTAGCCAGCTCCTCCGCCATGCGGCGAAGCTCCCGAAGGTCGTTGACCTTGGCTTCCAGTTCGTTCATGCTCATTGTGTGTACCTCCTTGGTATGCCGTGTCAGCCCTGTGGTGGGCTTCTGCGGCTGTTTTTCTTGGTAGGGAGTCAACCAAATCATCTTCGCTGTCATGTACCGGTGATTGTGCCGGGTCACAGGGATATGGATTTGAGTTTGTGGGCGCTTTCGGCTTGTGATGGTCTGCTACCTTCCATCTTCTCCCGGTTGGCTTTCCCTTACCTTGTATCTGTATTATATACTGTCGACACTATATTTTCAAGATGGAATAATGTACAAATATAGTGACGATAATATATGCAGTATTATATATTGACGACACTATACTTTCGTGCTATAATTGTGGTACGGTGAAAAAGGTAGGCTTGTTTCTAAACCGCCACCGTAATACTGCAAAAGGAGGCTGAAACTGTGGCAATCTCAAAAGCCCAGCAGCGGGCAACGGCAAACTATGTAAAAAAGACCTATGACCGCATAGAAATCAAGGTAGCAAAAGGCCAGAAAGAAATCATTCAGGCACACGCCAACAAAAAAGACGGCGGCAGTCTGAACGCCTTTATCAACCGGGCAATCAACGAGACCATGGTGCGGGACAATGCAGCGAGAGAATAAATAGCCCTTGACAATATATCAATAAAGGAATATACTACACATAGACAGAGGGTGCATAGATGTTTGACGTTGAGTTTTACCAGCTCCCCAACGGAGAAACACCCGTTGCGGACTTCCTGGACGGTCTGGACAAGAAAATGCGCGCGAAAGCGTTGCACAGCATCGCTATTCTTGAAGAATTTGGGAATGCCCTGAGAGAACCGCATTCAAAGCCAATGGGTGACGGCCTGTTTGAGCTTCGGATCAAGTTCGCCAGTGATATTTCCCGGATATTCTATTTCTTCGTGGTGGATAATAAGATCATCCTGACAAATGGCTTTGTAAAAAAGACCATGCGCGCCCCGAAAGCACAGCTTAACCTTGCCCGCAAATACAAGGCAGACTATGAGAGGAGGCATAACCATGCGTGATTTTCGGAAGTATCTGGATCAGCAGATGAGTGATCCGGAGTTTGCCGCCGAATTTGAAGCCCAGCGGCCCGAGTATGAAGCGATCCGGGCGGTGATTGCCGCCCGCCTGGAAAGCCACATGACCCAAAAGGAGCTTGCAGAGAAAACCGGCATCCGGCAATCCAACATCAGCCGCATTGAAAATGGATCAAGCAGCCCGACCGTTGAGACACTGGCCCGCATTGCTACCGGGCTTGGGAAGCAGCTGAAAATTGATTTCATCTAAATAGGCACAACCGGGAGCTGCCATTGTTGCGGCTCCTGGTTTTTTCATGTTCAGGCAAACACAGAATCTTTAAATGTCCGTTCTATTGTACCGTTTATTTTGGGCCAATTTTGGGCCACACCTCCCGAAATGGCCCAATATGCTATATTATGAAATGTTGCGATAAGCACCACAAAATAATGAGAATCGGCGTATTATTGAGCGAATAAATACGATACTTTACAAGAGAACGCTCTCTCATAACCCGGAGGTCGTAGGTTCGAGTCCTGCCTCCGCAACCAAATCAGTTACCGTTGTTGATACAATTTCAACAACGGTAATTTTTTGTTTATTCCCGTTCTGGGGATGTTTTCGGCACGAAACCGGGGATATTTCGAACATTTCCGGCCATAAGCAAATTGTATGCCC
>CALYTB010000093.1 GCA_945486035.1 uncultured Clostridia bacterium | reverse complement strand
CAGCTTTACCACGGAGCGGACAAGACGCTTATTGACAGGCTGATGAAATGATGTAGTTTTCCACATAAGTCAGCAAGCCGGGAAATTGTTGTTTGTTTGAGAGAGGTTGTCATCCCGAGCGAGCGCAGCGAGTCGAGGGATCTACGCATTTCGTTTCGCTTTCTGGTTAATTTGGTGCGAAGATCCTTCGACTACGCTCCGCTTCGCTCAGGATGACAAGGTTTTCTGTTGTTTGAGGCTGCCTGAAAAACACCAATTTGTCGGGCAACTGGCCCGAGGATGTGTGAAAACAATGCCCCTCCCGAAGGAGGGGCGAAGGAACGTTAGCGGAACTTGACCGCGGTGCCGTAGGCGATGACCTCGGCGGCGCCCTGCATCACGGCGGAGGAGCCGAAACGGATGTTCACCACCGCATCGGCGCCCATGGCGGTGGCCTCGTCCACCATGCGCTTGGTGGCGATCTGCCGGGCCTCCACCAGCATCTCGGTGTAGCCGGTGATTTCGCCGCCCACCAGGGTTTTCATGCCCGCCATGAAATCCTTTCCGAAGTTTTTGGATTGCACCACGGTTCCCTTTACGATTCCCAGAGCCTCCAGCTCCTTGCCGGGGATGTGATCAATATTGACCAGCAGCATCTTCTTCTCCTCCTTCAATTTCCTTAAGCCTTGTTTTGTACAATACCCAGACGGGGACAATCATCCCCACTTCCAGCAGCGATACAATGATGAGAATCGTCCTCACCAGAGTGTTTTTCACAAAAATGGATGACAGCACCGCAAGCGCGGCTGCGGACAGGGCCATCCAGGCAGAGGACACCAGGGCGCTTTGCAGGGCATCCTTCTTCCGGCGGCGCTGGGCCGGGGAATCAGTATTTTCTGGCATCCTCTTCCTCCCCGCTTTCCAGCTCCCGCAGCCGCTGGCGAAGGGCCGCGGCAATTCCCAGAATGATCGCCAGGATGATTCCACCGTAGACCAGCAGGAAAATCCAGACCATCACGTCCCCGTAAGCCTCCCCCACCAGGGGCACCAGAATCACGGCAAGGATCACCGAGAAAAATCCGATTCCCAGAGCGGCGCAGATAATTGCGCCGCGTTTTTTGTCAGTAGTGTTTCGCATCGTCAATTTCTCCTTTCCCGATTTCCCGGATGCGCTGGGCCAGGGCCAGCACCACGCCCACGCCGACGGCGGCGAAGAGGCCAACGATCAGAAGCAGTATCCAGACAGGCGGCGCCTGCTCCGGCTGAGAGAAGAAGGCCCACAGGAGCATGGAGCTGAGCGCGGTCATCAGCGCCACCATGAGAACGGTGATCACCACCGGGGCCACATAGCGTACCCGGATGTCCTGGGCGTGTTTGTCCTGGAAGGAGGTGCCGTCCTGCTCCAGCTGCTCCATTTTTGCAAGCAGCGCCTGGGCATCCAGGCTGGACACGGGGATGTCCAAATTCTGAAGCTCCCGGCACAGCTCGATGGACTGGTCCAGGTTCCGCCGTTCCCGCTCCAGGGTAATCATATGCCGCCGGATGCCGTCGGATACGGTGTGGGCTCCTGTGAGCATCTGACGGATCTCCTCAATGGGGACGCCCAGCTTGCGCAGCACCTTGATCCGCCGGAGCACCTCCACCTCATTTTCGCCATAGTCCCGGTAGCCGTTCTCGGAGTTGCGCCGGGGAGAGAGAAGTCCCTGTTCTTCGTAGAAGCGGATATTCTTCTTGGAGATCCCCGCCAGGGCCTCCACCTCATTGATCTTCACCGGAACCACCGCCTTTCGAAATGCAGTATAAACCTTCCACCAGGGGGAAAGTCAAGGGGTTTTGGAAAAATTTTGGGTTGGGGAAAGGAAAATTGTTGTTTACAGTTTTCAAACGCACTTCGTCCTTACTGTAGGGGAGCCATTCATGGCTCCCGTGGGGCAGTACGTTTTCGCCGAAATGTGGAGGAAATCGGAACAATGTACCGCCGGGAGCCATGAATGGCTCCCCTACAGTAGGATTTGGGCATTTTGATCATTCTGAAAGGATACCAAAATTGTCAACTGTCAATTGTCAATTGTCAATTGTCAATTCGGCGAAGCCGCTAAACAACAATTTACCGGCCTATCGGGTCAGCAGCGGCCCAGGAGGCGGATGTAGAATTCGACGGCTTTGGCTGCGGTTTCAACCCGGATGCGCTCGTTGTTGCCGTGGATGGTGGCGCGTTCCTCAGCGGTCAGGTCCATGGCGGAGAAGCGGTAGACGTGATTGCTGATTGGACCATAGTGCCGGGAGTCGGAGCATTGCACCATAAGATAGGGGGCCACCACACAGCCCCGCCAGGTCTCGGCCACAGAGGCTGCCACCTTGTCCCAGGCTGCACAGCTGGTTTCGGAGACGGGGCTGGGCTCGAAGGATTCCAGGGCGGTGATTTCCACGGCATCATTGGCGACCGTTTTCTTCAGGTAGTCCAGGGCGGAGGCCACGCTGTCACTGGGGTTTAGGCGCATATTGGCCACCATGGAAGCCTCCGGGGGAATCACGTTCCGGGCGGAGCTGCCCTGCATCTGGGTGAAGGCTACGGTGGTGCGCAGCAATGCGTTCATTTCCCCGCCGGACTTCTTTGCCAGCAGATCCAGCAGCCACCCGAAGCACCAGAGGTTGGCGAAGATCACCCGGTACAGGGGTGTGGAGTACCGGCCCAGGGTGTCAAACATCTGGGCGGCAGGGCCCTGGATATGGGCCTTGAAGGGATGGTCCTCCACCCGTTTGCAGGCGGCGGAGAGGACCCCCACGGGAGTGTGGGGCTTGGGGGCGGAGGCGTGGCCGCCCTGGGAGCGGGCACGGAACTGAGCGTTCATCATGCCCTTCTCGGCGATGCCGATGAGGCCGCAGGGAACCTTCACCCCGGGGAACACGTTCTCCACCACGGCGCCGCCCTCGTCCACCACTAGGGCGGGCCGGATGCCCTGCTCCCGGAACCAGGCGACGATGTTGGGCGCGCCCAGGCCGTTGACCTCCTCCCCGCCGGAGAAGGCGAAGTACACGTCGCGCTCCGGCCGGAAGCCCCGGGCAATCAGGTGGTTGGCGGCGGAGAGAATGCCGTTAAAGGTAACCTTGGTGTCCAGGGTGCCCCGGCCCCAGAGGACGCCGTCCTCCAGAATGGCATCAAAGGGAGGCTTGTCCCAGGCTTCCTCATTGACGGGCACCACGTCGTAGTGGGCCATCATGACGGAGGGGTCGCCGGGGGATTTTCCGGGCCAGCGCAGCAGCAGCGCCCGGTCAGGAAGCTGCCGGAACTCGCAGGTTTCCATAACATCGGGATAGAGATTGGGCAGCAGGGAGATGAGCTTCTGAAACTCTGCCTCATCCTCCAATGAGTGGTCGTTGTAGGACACGGTTTTGCAGCGAACCAGCTGGGCCAGAGCATCCACGGCGGCATCCCGGTCAAAGCGGACTTCCTCCCGGGAAAGCTCCGGCTGGGGCTTGGGGGTGAAACGGAGGGTGCGGACGGTGACCACGGCCAGGAAAACCACAACCAGCGCAGCAATCATAATACAAATCATTTACAGCACTCCTTTTTGATACAGAATCCGGGACACGGCGATGGTGAACAGTACGCTGACCGGCACCATGATGCCCACGGTTCCGGCGTTGAGGGCCGGGACGAAGATGAAGAGAATCAGCATGAGCACTACGGGAGCCACGGCGATCTTCCAGTTCTTGCTGACGAAGGCCACTCCCAGACCGCCGAAGAGGGCGGGCAGCATCTGGGCAAAGGCGGGCTCCAGCACCGGGGCCTCCAGGATGGGAGTCAGCGGCACAATGCAGATGACCCCGATGAGGATGATCACGGTGGTGACGATGCTGGATACGGCGATGGCAATGGTAGAGACGATCTCCCCCTCCTCGCTGGAGGCGCTGACCTCGTTCTGCTCCAGGGCGTTCAGGGCGCAGGGAAGCTTCAGGTTGGAGATGTTGCCGGTGACGAAGCTCAGGTAGGAGCCGCCGGCACCCAGCATGGGGACGAAGGTAAAGGTTTCGATGATGCCCACCGCCCAGTACATGGGCGCGGTGGCGAGGAGGCCCAGGGCCAGCGCTCCCCAGTCGGGAGCAGCGCCGAACAGAAAGGCTACGCTGACGGGAAACAGAATCAGAAGCAGCATCATGCCGATGTTCCAGATTCTGCCGTCCCGGTGGACACTGTCCATGTAGGTGTTGGTATCTCTCATTTGCAACCCCTCCTTAACCCAGCCAGGCGGTGATGGGAATGGCGGAGACCATGCCCAGAACCAGGCTGATGGGCAGCGCGTAGTCGTTGACCCAGCTCCATTTCAGCACCTTCATGGCCAGGCCGCACAGCAGCATCACAAAGGCGGACACCGCCATGACACACACCGGAACCAGACCGGAGGTGGGGCTGTACCCCTCCACCGGGGCCCAGAGCCGGGAGAAGTCGCAGAACACATAGCCCAGAAATGCCGCGATCATGCCGATGAACATGGCGCTCTGGAAGATATCCGCCCATTTGGCATCCCTGGCGCCCAGTCTGGACATTCCACCCAGCAATCTTTTGCACACCACGGGCACCAGCCAGATGCCCACCATGATGGAGATGGTCATCACCAGGGTGATGTTCACATACTGCTGGGCGGTGAGGGAGCCCACCTTACCCAGCTCCAGACCCATGGCACCCAGGGCGTTGCTGGCGGCAATGGCCTCGTAGCTTAAAGAGCCCACCACACTCAGCCGCAGCCAGGGCAGGGGAATGCCCAGGGTTTTGGACAGGGTGATGACACTGATGACGATGGACACCGCCGGGGCAATGGTGAAGATGGCCGCCGTTCGGACGGTTTTGCGGATTTTCCCCGCGTCCATACCGATTTCCCGGCCCCGGCGCAGAGCCTTTACCAGAAAATACACCGACTGCGCCAAAACGCCAACCACGGGAATCAAGGCCAGCAGGAACAGAAGCGGATGATTGACAGAAAACACCATAGAAACACCTCCGTGATAAGATAGGGCCAGTATATCATGGCTGTGACAGAAACACAAGAAAAACCCCTGCCTATGGCAGGGGAAGGAGGATATTGGGATGGATGGGCAGGGGGGATGCTGTCTTCGCTCAGGTTTCCTTTGCCCTGCGGCGGATGCAGGCGAGGTAGAAGAAAACCGCCAGAACCTGGGCAATCACGGACACGATGACCAAACACACCGGGTTAAAATCGTACAGCGCACCCAGCAGCCAGCTGCCCAGGAACCAGGCGATGCCGAAGCCGGTTTCAAAGATGCCAAAGCCGGAGCTGCGCATGGATTTGGGGATGATCTGGCTGACGGCGGCCTTCATGATGCTGTCCTCCGCACCCATGCCGATTCCCCAAAGGACAATTCCGATGATCATGCACGCTGGGCTTCCCGTCAGGAAAATGAAGCAGGAAAAGAAGGTGCTGCACAGGGTTGCCGGAACCATGGCCTTCAGACCGATCTTGTCAAACAGCCAGCCGAAGAACAGGGCGGCGAAGGCATCCACCGCCATGGCCAGCGCGTACAGCAGGCTCAATGACGCGGCGGGGAAGGCAGCGGTCTTGGCGGCGTGGAGGGTAATCATGGTAAAGTCCGCAAAGCCGAAGGCATAGCAGCAGATTGCCGCCATGTAGAGCGCGAAGGACTTCTGAAAGTGAAACGCCTTGTGTTCTTCCTCGACCTTCTCAAACATCTCCGGGTTCGGGTATTTGATTTTGGAGAACACCACCAGCGCGATGGTGATGAGCGCCGGGATGCCAAGGAACGCGAAGCAAACCCGGTAGGCAGAAAACAGGCTGCCGGTGCCTTTGATGAGGCTGATGACAAACAGCATCACCGGGCCGAGGAACGCGCCCAGCTGGTCGAGAAACTCCTGATAGGCAAAGCCCTTTCCGGTGCCGACCTCGCTGGCGGCAAAGCTGACCAGGGTATTCTTTGCCGGTTTCTTGATGGCCTTGCCGACGCGTTCCAGAATCACCAGACCGCAGGCCAGCACCCAGCCGTTCTCCGGGATCAGTGCCAGTGCCGGGATGGCAAGCACCTGAAGGGCGTATCCCACGATCACCAGTGTCCAGTATTTCTTCGTCTTATCCGCAAGAAAGCCGGACAGGAGCCGCAGAGAATACCCGCACAGCTCTCCCACGCCGGAGACAAACCCGATGGTTGCCGCCGATGCGCCGGCGAGATTCAGGTATTCCCCCAGCACGCTTCGTGCTCCTTCATGGGTCATATCGGAGAACAGGCTGACAATGCCCATCAGGGTGATGAAGGCCATGGCGCCGGAAACCAGCGCGCGTTTTTGAGATTTCATGCAGGTCGCTTCTTTCTGAACCGTATTACAAAGCCGTGCCCAGCCGGTAGGCCTCTTCCATCACGTCGGGGTGGTTTACCGCGTCCTTGGGGTCGCTGATTTCCGGGCCTGCTAACAGGGCGCAGAGCCTGGCCTTGGGGAAGCAGTCCACCCAGCCGCGCAGGCCGTTGTAGGCTTTTTCAAAGGTGGCGTCCCCGCCGTCGGCTGCCGTGGCGATCATGTAGACCTCCCGGAAGGCATAGTCCGAAGAATACAGGGGATTCATGCGGTCAAGCAAGGTTTTCATCTGACCGCTCATCTCGTAGTAGTAGATGGGTGTGGCGAAAACCAGCACGTCCGCCCGGCGCAGCTTCTCCATGATTTCCGGGGCATCGTCCTTCTGAACGCACATCCCGGTTTTCAGGCAGGCAAGGCAGCCGATGCAGTATTGAATTTTCTTGCCCTTCAGGCTGAGCAGCTCCACACGGTTGCCCGCTTCCTCCGCGCCTCTGGCGCACTCCTTTGCCAGCAGTTCCGAATTGCTGCCGCCTCTGAGACTGGTGGAAATAATCAAAACATTTTTCATAATGTACGCTCCTTTTTATGTGTTCAATGACACAAATTCGATATCCCTATTGTACTTCATCCGGCGTGAAATCGCAATACCGTTCCGTGCCCGCCATTGTTCCCGCCGGTTCTTTTGGCGGAAAACAGAGGGTATTGAAACCTACTTGATTTCCTGTTCCAAATGGTCAAACTCGATAGAAATGGAGTTAGAGGTGGTGGTTTAGTCTAATTGGCTCTATGTAGCCATTTGAAAAAGTAAAATGAAGAACAGATCTGTCAAAGCAGGGATTATCTGCGTGTATGATTCTATGGTGGTTGGGACAAACAATCATCTGGTTGGTTGCGCTGTTGTTCAAACTCTTTGTGAAATAATCAATATGGTGAGCCTCGCAGACGTGTGCGTCGTATTCTTCGCCAATGGATTGTCCACAGATCTGACATCGATAACTATACAGTTGCTTCAGATTGTCACCAATCTTCTTGTTCAGTTTTCTGATTTTCTGAACACCCTCCGAAACTTGAATGCCTGCAGACGGGTCATCAATCTCGAAGTTCATTTCATTTTCAATGTGCTGTTCCGAAAAATCACGAGCATACGTAGCTACCGCAATTACGTCTTCTGAAAGAATTGGGTCAAGTACGTACGTATCATCGAATTCTGTGGTATAGATAGCGAGGAAGTCCTTTGCATCGTCTGGCAGTCTGATTATCCGACGGTCGCCCTTATCACGACTTTGGCGAACTCTATTCAGATAATTGTAGCTTTTTGAAAAGACAACCTGAAGTGCCCGGGCCAAATCTCCATTCTTTACATAGCGAATCTGCAAAATGTCAGATTTGTGGTTCCACTTCTCCTGGAATTTGACATTGCGAATCGTTGCATTGTAGGTCTTTCCGCCCAAAATAAGTCGAATTGGTTTTGATTCTCCCTTTTCCAGGAAGCGTCCCATGATTTGCCCGAATACAACCTGTTCCTTAATAGGCAGAGTAAGTCCTTCAGTCAACAAAGACCAATCGACTTCTTTTTGATATACATAGCTGTCTTCAATGCCCATTTGGCTCACACCTTTTGCATATAGCTGTGCCAGAGACGCAACTCAACATATCGGTGATCGGGGAGTCGCTCTGAGTCTATTATAGGACTAGATGGCATAAAAAGCAAGAAATCGGCCTATGATTTTCTAATCAGCGGAAACATACACATACAGTTTGTCTTCTTGAACTGAACACACATCTATGGTATGA
>CALYTB010000092.1 GCA_945486035.1 uncultured Clostridia bacterium | reverse complement strand
GATGAGCTGGTCGGTATGCCACCAGTCGGAAAAGAGCAGATTCTCATGGATGAATGCCATCCGTTCCTCCGCGCTCCTGATCTGACCCAGGGTTACATAATAATAAATTCTGTGGAATTGCTGCCGGTCCAGGATGTAAGGGCGCAGCGCGGAAACATCCGCTTTCTGCCTGACATACCGCCGGATCAGCCTGTCCACATCCCCGGTTTTGTAATGCTCCGGCAGCGCATCCAAGTCTTTTTGGACCTGTTCTATGGTGAGTTTCATGCTGTCACCTACCTTCCTTCCATAAATTTCCGAATGGTCTTTTCCTCAGCCAGGGGATTCAGCCGCAGAATCTGCTGGCGGATTCTTTCACTGCTTTCTTTCGGGTCAAGCTCAGGAATCGCAAAGCCGCGCTTCTTCCAGAAGTCCTCCACAGTCGCAAACACGGTGCTGTTCCAGCCATACTCGACCCCGTGTTTGTTTTTCTTCTGCTGCCGGCCGGTCACGGTGATAAACAGGCCCATTTGAAGCTCCACCATAGCTTTGTCAAACTGAGCCTTGTCCTCTCTGCCAAACCCTCCAACCGCCTTGATCTCGTGGAGCGGGGTCTCCCCTGCCGATACGATTTCGTAAATCCGCTTTGCCGTGTGGCTGATGCCGCCCCGGGCGTAAACCTCTTCAAAAGACTCCCCTTTTCTGCGCACAGCGTAGAAACAGGGGTAATAGTCCCTGGTGATAAACCCGCTGGTTCTGAAGAACACCTTGGAATAGGCGATGTCCCTTCGCTCCTCCAGCACCCGCATCCGCCATTCCCAGGGGTCAACCTCAGGATCACCGCAGTGCCACTTCACAGGGGTATCCAGCAAATCCTGATTGGTCCAGTCATAGTCGATCAGCGCAAAAACGCCCTTGGCATTGCCTCCGCCCATGGAAAAACCGCAGGAATTCAGCTCCCGGCAGAAATCCTCATAGTTTTGGATCATTTTCCTTTCCTTCTCTCATAATAATCCCCATACGCCTTTCCATCGTTTCCAATCAAAGGTGTATCAGCGGGCAAAAAATCGAAAGCTGTCAGCGCCCTGATTCGCGCTGCCGCAATAGGCTTCGCCTTGGTGATCAGCAGACTGCAGCCGATGAAGTCGTAGGCGGGTTCCGCAACCAGAGAAAGGAGTTCCAGAATAACCGCTTCCTTCTCGTAGTCGCTGCGCAGATCCAGCCGCAGAATCCCTGTATCCCCGGACTCCCGACGGCACAATTCCACCGTCCCTACCGCGCATCCGGCAGCCACATCCACAATGCTGAGCCGCACAAACCAGCCATTCTCATAGGCCAACATCCAGAAAGCCACAGCCTCCCGCATCCGTTCCGGGGTCGCATAGTAAAAATCATCGCCGTTGCAGTTGTCGCTGTTGAAGAGAGGAACTGCGCTTAAGTCTGAATACACCTTCAAAAGGTCCTCACAATCCTGCTCCCCCACCAATCGCAGTAAAAAGCGATCATTCCTCACCTCCGGACAGACCTCATAGATATTCACGCCGCTGCCTCCATTCTTTTATAACTCCTTGTCCAATACCAACAGATGGATAAATTGGTGTTTGAAGATTTCAAACGCAATTCGTTCTTACTGTAGGGGAGCCATTCATGGCTCCCGTGGGGCAGTACGTTTTCGCCGAAATGCTGGGGATATCGGAACATTTCACCGCCGGGAGCCATAAATGGCTCCCCTACAGTGTTATTCCGACATTATTTAAAACTGATCTACAAACAACAATTTGTCGACTTACTGATTCAATTCATTATGTATTACAATAGAACATCTGTTCTATTCTGTCAATTCATTTTTCGCCAAATTCTGTATTTTCTGCGGAAAAAGGGGCGGCCAGATTTGGTCGTCCCTCATTTCTCATTCATTTTCTTGCCACCAGGAGGAATCTATGGATTCTCCCCTCAATACAGCCGTTTCTTTCCAGAATCCGCTGGGCATTCAGCAGCCTGTCCAGGCAGCTGTCCACCGAAAATCCCGGGAACTCCCATTCGATAATCCTGGCGAACCATACCAGAGCACCCACGTCAAAAAAACGGATGGGACGAAAGCATTCCTCTGCCTCCAGGATTTCAAAGCCGGCATCCCGGAACTTCCCGGATGCGATATCCAGATACTGTTCCGGGAACGGCAGCTCCGGTTTGCCGCACAGCAGCTCCAACATGAAACTCTCAAATACAAACGTTGTAAAGCGGAAAGCAGCCAAGGCTCCCAAAGTTTTCTTTTCTGGCTGGTATGGTATTCCCACACTTTTTTGGGTTTGGTGCTTCCCATATACCAAAAATACGCTTATAATAAATGAAGAAAGTCACCATAATGGGAGAAAACCGCAATGAAGGAACAGATCATCGCACACCTTACCGCGAAGGATGACCGATTTGCCTGCGCTTTCACAAATCAGATTCTCTCAGAAAGCCAGGAAACCGACAAATGGTATGCATACTTCCCTGACTTTGCCCAACTGCTGAACCATCCAAAATCATTGGTCAGAAATCGGGCTTTGCGTATTCTGGCTACAAATGTCCAATGGGATGACGAAAACCGCTTTGATTCCGTATTTCCCGCGTTCCTTGCCCACAGTACGGATGATAAGCCAATCACGGCCAGGCAGTGTATCCAGGCACTGGCGCAGGTGGGACAGGCGAAACCTGAGTACACCCCCAGGATTCTGTCTGCCCTGCGCGGCGCCGACCTGTCAAAGTACAAAGACACCATGCGCCCGCTTCTTGAAAAGGATATTGCCGAGACAGTGAAAAAGCAGGAAGACAAATTCGTTTCCTCTGCATCATCAGCGCAACCAGGGAATGCTTTCTGATTCTCTCCCTAACGGAGCATCAAACACCCGTCCTCCTTACCCAAAGCGCCCACGAAGCCAGAAGGCTCCGGGGGCGCTTTCCATTGGCGACCTCTAAAAACTGCTTTTTGGTGTTTTGGACGAGAGATTTTGTTCCAGCAAAAGTTTTGGAAAGTCAGAAATACTTGGTGTATTTCTGACTTTTCAAGACGCATTGTTGGGACAAAAGATCCGCCCAAAACCCAAAAGGGTAGTTTTGGGAGGGTGCCCTATTATGTATTGCGTTTCTCGTCCTCTGCCGCGGCGCAGTTGGTCTGGAGCAGCTTCAGCAGCCCCGCTCTGCTCAGGGGCGGAGAGAAATAGAACCCCTGAATCATTTCTACGCCCCAATCCGAGAGCAGCTTCAGTTCGGCCGAAGTCTCAACGCCCTCAGCAATCACCGTGAAATCCATATTACGCAGAACAGCTACAGTATTCCGGTAGAGCGCGGCGGCCTTTTCGTCGGTACAGATACCCGCCATCAGGGACCGGTCCATTTTGATTACGGAGAAGGGAAGCTTCAGCACCGAATTCAGATTCGCGTAGCCGGAGCCGAAATCATCCATACACAATCCGATACCGGCTCCGGTAAAGAGGTCAACAGCCTTGCGCAGGTTTTCGGTATAATCGGAGGCCACTGTTTCGGTGATCTCAAAGGAGAAAAAGGAGGCAGGGATCCCGCTTTCCAGAATGGTATCCACAAGCTGCTGAATATGGCCTCTTTTCAGGATTTCCAGAGGCGACAGGTTGATCTTAACGCCCTGGAGCTGCTCCATGATTTCCGGGCTCTCCTTCAGCAGCGTGCATATACGGCGCATTTGCAGCAAACTCAGCCGGGCAATCTGGTCATTTTTCTCCGCCAGACCGATGAATACATCCGGCGAAACAGGCCCCAGCGTTGGATGGCGCAGACGGCTGAGCGCCTCCGCGGAGACATACCGCTTCTTGGTGGTGGAATATACCGGCTGGAAGTAGACTTCAAAAAGGTCCTCTTCCAAAGCAATCTGAAGGAAATGCTCAATTTCCTGTGTGTAGCGGAAGCCTCTCAGAGTTTCCTGGTTCCCCTGTATGAGGACAGTACGGGTTGTCGTCGCAATCAGGGACGATAGATAATCCAGATAATTCGTCAGAAATTCACAGCTGTCCATCTGCTCCGCATGCATTATGCCGCAGATCGCCACCGGGGAGAGAACGCTGCTTCCCCCAATTTCCATAGGCTGTGAGAACATCGTCTGAATCTGATTCAGGGCAGTCTCGTATTCGGAGATGGTGGGGCAGATCAGCAGGAAGCGCTTTCCGCTGCTCCGAAACACCCGAACGTTTTTCCCAACCTGCTGCAGCATCTGCGCCGCCTGATAGAGCGCCTGGTTTCCCACATCCGTTCCCAGAATCCGGTTGATCCGCTTGAGCTGGCACAGGTCCACCTCCAGCACATGGAAGGTCTTCTTCCGCATCAGGAAATAGCCGGTTTGCTCACGGAAATAATTCATATCAAAAAGGCCCGTGAGGCTGTCCGTGTACTGATAAGGATTGTTGATGGTAAAAAACAGGATGGAAATACTGATGGCGATGCCAAATCCTGTGAGAAGGATATCATGATAAAAAGACTGCAGCACAACGCAGATGCTTACCACAATCAGCAGCTCATGAATTGCCCGGACCTTCTTCCAGCCCAGCTGTTCGGCTTTTAGATGGCTGATAACGGTGACCGCCAATATGTATAGCCCCGCAAACAGGTACATGCTCAGATAGTAGGGCCCCCGGAAATAGGCGCCGCTGCTGTCAACCCGGAAAAACAGCCCATGCCAATGGTTGCACAGAATCAGCATTCCCATCACCAGTACCGGTGCCGCGCGGCACAGGCGCTGCCAGTGGGGCAGCTTCCGCTCGTGCTCATAAAAGGACCGGATATAATTCAGCAGCGAGACGGGCACCAGTACCTGAAGAAGGTACAGCATGGTCAGACAAAATTCGCTGATCCAGGCCAGTCCCGGCTTTGCCAGTGTGATAAACACGGTACACAGCAGATCCAGGATAATGTTTGCGATGCCCATCAGCAGAAAGGCCAGAAACGCCTTGGAGCTCTTGGTGTTCAGCGCTCTCTGCTCCATAAAATGCCTGAGGATAATCAGAAGGAAAAACAGTGCTGACAGCAGAAAATCCACATTATATGCCATCATGCTTCGCCTCCTCTGCCCAGCCTCCCGTGGAGGGTGACTTCATCTGACGCTGCTTGCAGGCATACATCGACTGGTCCGCTTCATATTTCCAGTCGCTCAGGCGCTTGGTTTGGCCATGCTCATCCCGGAGCAGGCTGGCGCCGCAGGCAATGGACAGCTGATGTCTGGCCATCTGATTATGCCGGCGGACGGATTCCTCCAATAGATTCTGCCAGTCCTCCGGCGTTCCCGGGGGATTCGGAAGAATGACAGCAAATTCATCGCCGCCGATGCGGAAGCAGGTGCCCATTTCGGAAAACGTGCCCTCAATGCACCGGGCCGCCGCAATAATCAGCTCATCGCCCACATTGTGCCCGAACTGGTCATTGACATGCTTCAGCCCATTCAGATCCAGGAAAATCAAAGCGGTATTGCCTTCTGTATTGGGTGCCGTCTCCAGGCTGGTCATGTACTCATCAAAGCTGCGGCGGTTGGCAAGCCCCGTGAGGCAATCCTCCTGGGACAGGCGCTGGTAGACAGCGGCCTCCGTCTTGAACCGCAGATTGTTCACCGTGGAGTTGACCAGTATACACAGCAGCCAGATGATGTGAATCAGAATCCCCAGCTCAAAAATCGCGCCATAGTAGTGAACCTTCAGCAGCCAGTAAAGCACGATTGCCAGCAGCCCACCGGCGGCAAGGATGGCTACCGCCGTCAGAGCGGATAGGATTTCCCGTTGACGGGTCTTTTCATACTCCCGAAGCATCAGAACCGTAACCAGCACGGTGCCGCCGGAGAGGAGCATATGGGTAACTGCCAGCATATCGATGAACGAAAAGATCCCGAAGAAATTCAGAAGGCACTGCACCACCGCATTCAGATAGAACAGAAACAGGCATACATCCAGGCTTCGGAACCTGCGCATCTGGCCGGTATTGCGGACGAAGTGGATCGTGGGCACCGCCAGTGTCATAAACGCGTAGAAGGAGAGGTAGCAAACCGCCGGGGACATGCCGGAAAGCTGCTGGGCCAGCGAGGAGTCCAGGGCACACCAGGCCGCGCAGATGAACAGCGAGCAGGCTACATTGGCAAACCGGGGTTCCGGCATCCGAACCGCCAGCAGGTAGAGATAGATACCCAACGCGATCACGCCGAAGAGCACCATGGTAAAGACCATAGCGATGGTGAAGCTGTCGTTTGCAACCTGCCGGCGGAAGATGGCACTGCTGCTGCCCAGATAGACGGAAGGCACCTCAAAGCAGCCGTCTCCCGGGTTCTGATATACCAGCGACAGTGTCCGGTTTTCCGGATTCTCCCCCAGGGTGGCCGTACAGTCCAGCTTGGAACGCATCTGCTCATTCCGGGGAAAATCGGAATCCTCATAGGCATAGAGCACCTGATCCCCCAGCAGAATCCGTACCCGGTAGACCGCGCCGCGGGTGGTCAGCGCTTTGCTGGTATCGGAAGCGGTAAGGCTGTCGTTGTACAGCACCAAATCCGCCCCATCCTCCAAATTCAGGGTACAGGGCAGCGTAACATCCACACGCTTCCCATCGCGCAGACAATACCAGCCCTCCAGCTGTTCTACGTCCTCCGGCTGTTGTATTTGCCGAGGTCTCAGGTTCCAAACAGAGAGGACAACGGCAGCAAGTACCGCAAAGATCAGGAGCCTCTCAATGGTCTGAGATATTCTGAATCTGTTCGTCATGGCGGAAGCCTCTTTTCATGAAAGATTCAAATCCAAAACGGAAAGCAGTTGCGAAACGATTCCGGAAAACCGGAAATCACGACTGGAAGCAGTCTGATATCTGATTGCCGGATGCTGTGTCTCATAACTGCCACCCTCCCACAGGGCGTGCAAGGGCACAGCATTCTGCCGACACACCATCTCAATGTAAATTATACACAATGTTTCCGATTTGTCAAACAAACCCATAAAAAATCGAAAATCAGATGTCAAAATATGGAATCCCGCAATTGCAATCCCGCAGGATTTGGTATATAATGCTTAGAAAATCCGATGGCAGTATGTTAAATTATTGTTTATAAAGGTATGCTGTCATTGCGAGCCAGTGCGCACACTGGCGTGGCAATCCCCCCGATGAATGGAAGCAGGTAACGATTACCACCAAAAATCGTGGCGGTTCCCCTTTCTGTAGGGCAATGGTTGATACATTTCCGTTCTAACGGCGTGATTGCCAAACCAGCGTGCGCGCTGGTTCGCAATGACAGGTAATCAGGGGCATATCGCAGTAAACAACAACTTAGCGCATTGCCGGGAAAACCAATATATAACACGGTCACCGAAAGGGGAACTGCCATTTCCCTGACACTGCCAAAACGAAAAACGTACCGTAACATTGGGCAGCGTGTCTGCTTCTGCAAGGACATTATCCAAAAATGCAAAGGAGTGTAAGCTATGAGTAAAGTTAATAATGAGCCCAAATACAAAAACGGCCTGCTGCAGGCCATCCGCGCGCAGCTGGAGCATCGGGCCTTCTGGCTGTATCTTCTGTGCGACGAGGCCGCCAAGCGGGGGCTGGACCCCCGGGATTTTGGCAGCGCCGCAGTTAAGCGCTGCGGGCTGTCCCAGGGCGCGGACCTGGTAAAGAAGGGCGGAACGGACAGCCTGAAGGGGCTGAAAAAAACACTGTTTACCAAACCGGCCCAGCTTGTTTTCGAAATGGACATTCTGAAAAGCACGGATGATGCGCTGGACATCGATTTCCATTACTGTCCCCTGGTCAAGGCCCGGCAGAAGGCCGGCTGCAGCGACGAGGAAATCGCCATGCTCTGCGATATTGCCATGTGCGGCGACCACGGCATTGGGGAATGCTACGGCAGTGTCCTGGATCTTCCGAAATGCATCGCCAAGGGTGACGATGTCTGCTCTCTGCGCTACCACAAGAAGAACAATTGATTGACAATCCATCCCAGAGCATCCTTTGGGAATATTCCACCGGATCTGCTTTTGGGAATATGTGCGAATCCGCTTTACTCAGTTGCTCAGCAAATTGTTGTTTGTCGCTTCGATCCAAGATTCCTGTCATTGCGAGACCAGTGCGCACACTGGTCGTGGCAATCCCCCGGTTAGA
>CALYTB010000091.1 GCA_945486035.1 uncultured Clostridia bacterium | reverse complement strand
TGGCTCCCCTACAGTAAGGACGAAGTGCGTTTGAAAACTGTAAACACCAATTTGTACTCATGATGTCAGCAATCTTCCATTTTCTCAAACCGGATGGTCACGGCGGGCAGAGCCTTTGGAATTCGGTCTTGGTCCGCGCCGATGCCCCAGGCCCCCAGCACCCCGGCATCGTCCGCGATTACGGGAATCCGCAGGCGCTCCGAGGCGGGAATTTTCCGGTCGATGAACAGCTTTTTTAAGGATTTGGTTCCGCCGCTGAGCCGGATGCGATCCCCCGGCAGACGGCTTCGCACCACAATTCTCCCCTCCGGAACCACCGTGAAGGTGTCCGGGGTGTTCACAATCGTATCCGCCTCGGCGCATACCACCCGCAGCCCCAGTTCAGGAAGTTCCAGGCTGCCTTCCAGCACCCGCTCCGAAAGGGGCTGTGCCTCCCCCAGAACCTCCAAAGTGTCATACCGCCGGGCAACGGTGATGCCTCCCGGCAAATCCGCCCGCGCCGAGGGCTTATCGGAAAACACCAGCTGCTCCAGCAGCGCAATGTGCCGCTTCTCCGGCTCGGGAACTCCGTTTTCCTTCAGAAACCGCTCCAGGGCTCTTGCCCGGAGGGCAGGGTGCATTTCCCGAAGCGCTGCCACACCCGGAAGGGTTTCCCCCGCCATTTGGGACAGATATTCTTCCTCCTCCCGCAGCCCCAGGGCCATATCGCTGAGATTCTCCGCCAGGGAGGGGTTTTCCTGAAGCAGAAGGGGCATGACATTCCTTCGAATCCGGTTGCGCAAAAACAAATCGGTGGCGTTGGTGGAATCCTCCCGGTGGGGAAGGGCATATTCTGAAAGAAACGCCTCCACCTCCCGCCGGGTGACGGTGAGCATGGGCCGAATCACATTTCCGTTCATCGGGGAAATGCCCCCCAGCCCCTTCAGGCCGGTGCCCCGCACCAGATGCAGCAGCACCGTTTCCGCGTTGTCGTCGGCGGTGTGGGCCGTGGCGATTTTCCCGGGGAGGCTGCGCAAGAAGGCATACCGGGCCTCCCGGGCGGCAGCCTCCAGGCCCTTTTTCCCGGGCAGAATTCTCCCGGAGCCCAGGTGCAGGGGGATGTCATAGCGGCCGCAGAGCTCCTTTACAAAGGCCTCGTCCGCGTCAGACTCCTCCCCCCGGAGGCGGTGGTTGAAATGAGCCGCTTCCAGGGTGATGTCCAGCCGCTCCCGCAGCAAATACATGGCAAAAAGCAATGCCACGGAGTCTGCCCCGCCGGAGACGGCGCAGATTACCCGATCCCCCGGGGAAATCAGCCCATACCGACGGATAAATTCCAGAAGCTTATTCAGCATGCTTCCACTCCCGGTCGGCAAAGGCCTGGTACTGACCGATCCACTGGAGCTTCACGGCTCCGGTTTCGCCGTGGCGGTTCTTGGCCACGATGCACTCGGCCACGCCCTTGTCCTCGGTGTTGGGGTTGTAGTATTCGTCCCGGTACAGGAACATCACCGAGTCCGCGTCCTGCTCGATGGCGCCGGATTCCCGCAGGTCCGACAGGATGGGCCGCTTGTCGGTGCGGCTCTCCACGGCACGGGACAGCTGGCTCAGGCAGATCACGGGGATGTTCAGCTCCTTGGCCATAATCTTTAGGGAACGGGAAATCTCACCCACCACGGTGACCCGGTTCTCGGAGTTTCGTCCGTAGCCGGAGCCCTGCATCAGCTGCAGATAGTCGATGATGACCAGGCCCAGGTTGTCCAGCCTGCGGCACTTGGCGTTGATATCCGCCACGGTGACGGTGGGGTTGTCATCGATGCGGATGTCCGTCTGGCTTAAGGCGGCGGAGGCCATGCACAGCTTGCTCCACTCCTCCTCGCTGAGCTTGCCGGTGGCCAGCTTCTGCAGTTCCACAAAGCTCTCGTTGGCGAGAAGTCTCATAGCCAGCTGCTCCCGGGACATTTCCAGGTTGAAGATGGCCACGGTTTTCTTGTATTTCTTCGCCACGTTCACCCCGATGTTCAGGGCGAAGGCGGACTTGCCCATGGCGGGCCGTGCGGCCACCAGCAGAAGATCCGACTTGTTCAGGCCGTTGATTTTGGTATCCAGGTCCCGCATTCCGGTGGAGAGGCCGGGGATCATGGAGTCCGACTGGCTCAGCTCTGTCAAGCGGTCAAAGACCTTGTGCAGCGTGGTGCCGATGTGCTCCAGGGAGTCCCCCCGTTCCCCCTTGCGCAGGGCGTAAATCTTCTTTTCTGCGGATTCCAGCATTTCCGCAGGGGTGCCCACCTCGGTATGGACCATCTCGTGGATGTCCACGGCGGCCTGGCTCAGCCCCCGAAGCATAGCCTTCTCCCGGACAATGTTCGCGTAGCGCACCACATTGGCGGCAGTGGGGGTAATCTCCATCAGCTGGAGGATGTAATCCCGGGAATTGTCGTGGTAGTATCCCAGCTCCTTCATCTTGTCCAGCACGGTAACGGGGTCGATGGTCTGGGAGTAATTGAACATGGTATAGATGGTCTCAAAAATCTCCCGGTTCTGCTGGAGGTAGAAATCCTCCGGCGTTACCACGCCCACCACATCGGTGATGCAGCGGCTGTCAATCAGGATGGAGCCCAGTACAGACTGCTCCGCCTCCAGCGACTGAGGCGGCTGCCGGGAAAGCAGCTCTTCATCCACGCTTTTTCCTCCCTTCTCATTCCTGGTTCGAAGATAAATTGTTGTTTAACGGCTTCACCGAATTGACAATTGACAATTGACAGTTGACAATTTTGGCATCCTTTCAGAATGATCAAAAACGCCTAAATCCTACTGTAGGGGAGCCATTCATGGCTCCCGGCAGTGAAATCTTCCGATATTGCTCCGCACTTCGGCAAAAACGTACTGCCCCACGGGAGCCATGAATGGCTCCCCTACATCAAGGACAAAGTGCGTTTAAAAACTGTAAACAACAATTTATCTTTGTGTATATTTAAGCTTCCTCGATCTTGACGGTCAGGGGGACGGAGATTTCGTAGCCCAGCTTGCAGGTAACGGTGTAGGTGCCCACGTTCTTGATGGGCTCGGCAATGGTGATCTTCCGCTTGTCCAGCTTGATGCCGGTTTTGGCCAGGGCATCGGCGATTTCCTGGTTGGTCACGGAGCCGAAAAGCCGGCCCGCTCCGCCACCCTTGGCGGTAACGGTGACGGTCATCTCCCGCAGCTTCCTGGAAATCTCCATGGCCTCCGCCTTCTCCCGGGCGATCCGCTCCTGGGTGGCCTTGTCGTTCATGCGCATGGTGTTCACCGCGTCGGCAGTGGCCTCCACGGCGATTTTCCGGGGCAGCATGTAGTTGCGGGCATAACCGTCAGAAACCTCGATCATCTGCCCCTTCTTGCCCTTGCCCTTGACGTCCTGTAATAAAATGACTTTCATAATCTATTCTCCTTGGTAAATAAATATCGGTATTGATTCAGGAAATAGTTGTTTAGCGCACAACCTCAAACAACAGTAAACCTTGTCATCCTGAGCGAAGCGCAGCGTAGTCGAAGGATCTTGGCACTGAATTTACCCGAAAGCGTAACGAAATGCGTAGATCCCTCGACTCGCTACGCTCGCTCGGGATGACAGCCTTCTTTGTGTAAACAACAATATTGCTGACTAACGGGTCTGTCCGTTCATCCCTCATAGAACCGGTCGATGGACTCTACGAGGCGCTCCAGGACCTCTTTGACCTCCGCGCCGCGAATCTGGGCGCCTGCCGTAGCCGCGTTGCCGCCGCCGCCCAGGGGCTCCAGAATCATCTGCACATTGGCGCTGCCAATGCTCCGGGCGGAGATAATCACCTGATCCTCGTCGGGATACAGCACAAAGGAGGCCGTGATGCCGGAGATATTCAGCAGCTCGTCCGCTGCCTGGGCAGCCAGAATCCGGTTGGTGGGGGTATTCAGGGCCGCGATGGCAATCTCGTCCCGATAGAGTCTGGCCGAGCGGATGATCTGATACTTGGACATGGTGTCCTGGAAGTCGTTCTGCAGCAGCAGCTTGACCTCGGTGGTGTCCGCGCCCATCCGGCGCAGGGCCGCCGCGGCCTCAAAGGTACGCTCGCCGGTGCGGACATTGAAGAACTTGGTATCCAGGCAGAGGCCCGCCATCAGCGCCTTGGCCTCGATGGGCAAAACGTCTTTGTTCTCCACCGCGTAGCCCAGCAGCTCGGTAACCAGCTCCGAAGCGGAGGAGGCGTAGGTTTCGTGGAGGTTCACCACCACGGGATTGATATAGTCCGCCGCCCGCCGGTGATGGTCAATCACGCAGACCTTGGAGATGGCCTCCAGCAGCGGCTGGAATTCCACCTGATCCGGCCGGTTGGTATCCACCACAATCAGGATGCTGCGGTTGTCGCACATCAGCAGGGCATCCTGGCCGGAGAGAAACACGTCCTGATACTCCGGCACCCGGAGGATTTCCTCCACCAGCTTGGGCGCGGCGTTGTTCTGCAGATCCAGCACGATGTTGAACTTCTTCCCCCGCTTGCGGCACAGGCAGGCCACGCCCAGGGCCGCGCCCACGGAATCCAGGTCCGCGTTTTTGTGGCCCATGATGAACACATGGCTGCTCTGGCCGATAAGCTCCATCAGGGAGTTGGCGGTAACCCGGGAACGCACCTTGCTGCTGTAGTCCGCCTCCCGGTTCCGGCCGCCGTAGAAATTGAAGTTGAACCGGTCCTTCACCACGGCCTGGTCGCCGCCCCGGCTCAGGGCCATTTCAATGCCCAGGGCCGCGAAATTGTAGCTTTCCTCGAAGTCCTCTCCGTCCACGCCCAGGCCGATAGACAGCGACGCGGAAAGCCCGGAGGGATTGGCAATCTGGTGTATCTCCTCCAGCAGGCTGAACTTATTCTCCACCGCCCGCTTCAGATCCCGTTTTTCGAAAATGAAGAGGAACCGGTTGCGCTCCAGCTTCCGCAGCAGTCCGTGATAGTCCTCGGTCCACTCGGTAATGGCGTCGTTGATCCTGGCGTTCAGGGTGGAGATGCCGCTTTCGGTCAGATTTTTGGTCAGCTCCTCGTAGTTGTCAATGAGGATGATGGACACCACCGGCCGGGAGCGGATGTATTCGTCCCGGACCTGGTACAGTTCCGTCAAATCGCTGAAGTAGAGAATCCCCAACAGGGTGCCCCGGCCGTCGTCCGCCCGGATGGTGGTTCCGTAGACCCGGTAGCGCCGCCCGGACAGTGTCACATCGGAGCCCGCCTGAGTGTGCCCGGAGGTCAGCCATTCCGTCGAGAAATCCGGCAGCACATCCTCCAGCCGCCGGTCGGACAGGGTATCGGAAAGCCCCGTGATTTCCCCGAAGCGGCGGTTGGTCCAGATGATTCCCCCATCCCCCAGCCGTACCAGTACCGCGGGGAAGGGGCACTCCCCCTGACCCAGGGCTTCCAGGGTGTTGGGGATGGTCTGCAGGTATTTGCGGAGCTTCTGATCCCTCTGGGTACGGCTGATCGTAAAGAGCAGGAAGGCAAGCAGGGTCACCGCAGACTCCGCCACCGCCAGCCAGTATTGCCGCTGTCCCAGCGCCGCGGCACAGAAAGCCGCCAGAATCACAAAATAGAGCCCCATTCCAGGCCGCAGCAGTCTTCCCAGCTTCCTGTTCACGGCAAAGTTCCTCCTTCTTCCCGGCCTATGGACATAGACCGCCATACTATAGCGTATATTATAGCAAATCCCTCCCCAAGGCGCAACTGCTTTTCTGCAAATCCCGCAAAAAAGCATCCAATCCTCCAGGAAGGCGATAATTTGGTGTTTGCAGGTCTGTTTTGAGAACGTTGGAAAAACACTGTAGGGGAGGCATTCATGCCTCCCGGCGGTGAAACGTCCCGATATTCCGGGCGTTTCGGCGAAAACGTACTGCGTCACGGGAGCCATGAATGGCTCCCCTACAGCAAAAACGCAGTGTGTACGAAATCGTCAAACACCAATTTATCGTTTTGGCCGTTGGTCTACATAAAAGATTTTCCCCCGTGAAAAAAGTTGTATACTTTTCCCCAAAGCTGTGTTATACTAACTCCGATGGCGCCGGGATGGGCAGACCCGGGCCAACTTCAGGCGCTGATGCGCCTGATCGGACATCTCCCCGTCCCTGTGGGCGGGAACATACTTTGCGGGCGCTTTTCCGGGAAAAGGCGATTCAGGGCCTTTCTCTCAGGCAAAGCGGTCGCCCGCTTTTCATGGGCATATTCCGCACCGCGCTTACACGGCAGTCATTGGAGCGGTTTTCCCATACACGAAAGGAGAATTTATCAATTGGCAGAAAAACTGAAAATCATTCCCCTGGGCGGACTGGATGAAATCGGCAAGAACATCACCGTCCTGGAGTACGGCAAGGACATGATCGTGGTGGACTGCGGCGTGGGCTTCCCCGAGGAGGACATGTACGGCGTGGACCTGGTGATCCCGGACTTTTCCTATCTGGTTGCCAACCAGAAGAAGCTGCGGGGCATGTTCATCACCCACGGACACGAGGACCACATCGGTTCCATCCCCTACTGCATGAAGCAGGTCAATTGCCCCATCCATGGCACCGCCATGACCAACGGCCTGATCAGGCTGAAGCTGGAGGAGCACCGTCTGGCCGACAAGGTCAAGCTCATCACCCACAAGCCCGGTGAAGTGGTCAAGGCCGGCTGCTTCAGCGTGGAGTTCATCCATGTGAACCACTCCATCGCCGATGCGGTGGCCTTCGCCATCAAAACCCCCGTGGGCACCGTGGTGATGACCGGTGACTTCAAGATTGACCCCACCGCCGCCGACGGCATGATCGACCTGGCCCGGCTGGGCGAGCTGGGCAGCCAGGGGGTTCTGGCCATGCTGTCCGACTCCACCAATGTGGAGCGGGGCGGCTATACCCCCAGCGAGAACACCGTGGCCGAGGGCCTGGACCGGCAGTTCCGCAACTGCGACCAGCGGATCATCGTCACCACCTTCGCCTCCAACATGCACCGGATTCAGGCGGTGCTGAACACCGCCCAGCGCTACGGCCGGAAGGTGGCCGTCACCGGGCGCAGCATGGAGAACATGCTGAAGGTCTCCCAGGAGCTGGGGTATCTCAAGGTGAAGGCCGGAACCCTTGTGGACTTAAACGCCATCAAGAGCCTGCCCAAGAACAAGGTGGTCATCGTATCCACCGGCTCCCAGGGTGAGAATATGTCTGCCCTGTACCGCATGGCCTTCTCCACCCACAAACAGGTGGAGGTCACCTCCGGGGACCGGATCATCATCTCCGCCTCGGCCATTCCCGGCAACGAGAAAGCCATCTCCCGGATCATCAACGAACTGTACCGCAAGGGTGCCGACGTGGTGTACGAAAAGAGCGAGGGCCTCCACGTGTCCGGCCACGCCTGCCAGGAGGAGCTGAAGATCATCCACGGGCTGGTAAAGCCCAAATTCTTCCTGCCCATCCACGGCGAGCAGCGGCACCTGCAGCTGCACAGCCGTCTGGCCCAGACCATGGGCATGAATCCCCGGAACATCCTCATCGGGGAAATCGGCACCGTGTTCGAATTCACCGGCAAGACCTGCAAGGTAAACGGCACCGTACCCGCCGGCAAGGTGTTCGTGGACGGCACCGGCGTGGGCGATGTGGGCAGCGTGGTGCTGCGGGACCGCAAGCATCTGGCCGAGGACGGCATGATTGTGGTCTGCGTGAACCTCAGCGCCGAGGACGGCAGCGTGATTACCGGCCCGGACATCATCACAAGAGGCTTTATCTATGTGAAGGAGTCCGAGGACCTGATGGAGGAGCTGAAAACCGTGGCCATGGAGGCCATCGAGCGGTGCCAGCGCAAGCGGGTCAAGGACTGGTCCGCCATCAAGAGCGCCATCAAGAACGACCTCAGCGGCTACCTCTTCAAAACCACCAAGCGCAATCCCATGATTCTGCCCGTAATCATGGAAATCTAAAGCCCAGGGCGGAGCACACTGCTCCGCCCTGTTTTCATACCGCAGTTGCGTAAGCGATAAATTGGTGTTTGTAAAGATATGCTGTCATTGCGAGCCAGCGCGCACGCTGGCGTGGCAATCCCCCGGTTGAATGGTATCAGGTAACGATTACCACTAAAAATGCCATATTTTCTGCTCTGTTGGGCAAATATCGATACATTTCCCTTCCAACCGGGGGATTGCCACACCAGTCTGCGGACTGGTTCGCAATGACAGGT
>CALYTB010000090.1 GCA_945486035.1 uncultured Clostridia bacterium | reverse complement strand
CCCCTACAGTAAGGACGAAGTGCGTTTGAAAACTGTAAACAACAATTTATCGTTCTCTTCAAATGAATATAAAGGGGTAATGGTGTTGAACTGGAAAAAGTGGGTTTGCCTGGGAATGGTGTTGGTTGGGAATTTGCTGTACGCACTGTCGGTGAAGCTGTTTGTACTTCCGGCGAATCTGATGAGCTGCGGCACCACGGGCATCGCGCTGGTGGTGCGGGAGCTGACGGGGCTGCCGGTTTCCCGGTTTGTGCTGGGGTTTAACCTGGTGATGCTGGGGCTGGGCTGGTGGGTACTGGGACGGCAGTTTGCCATGACCACCATCCTCAGCTCCCTGCTGTATCCGCTGCTGCTGGAGCTGCTGAACCAGACCCTGGGGGAGGTGCTGGTTACGCAGAACATGATTCTGAATGTGGTGTTCGCCGGGTTGGGTCTGGGGCTGAGCCTGGGCATCGTTCTGCGGGCCGGGGCCTCTACGGGGGGCATGGATATTCCGCCGTTGATTCTGGAAAAGTACCTGCGGATTCCCGTGTCCGCCAGCTTGTGGTTCTTGGATTTCTGCATTCTGGTCAGCCAGGTGTTTTTCCATCCGCTGGAGGACCTGCTCTACGGCGTGCTGCTGATTCTGGTGATTTCCATGACATTAAACAAGGTGATGCTCTTCGGAACCAGCAAAACAGAGGTGAAGATCATCAGCCAGAAGGCGCTGCAGATTCGGGATGCGGTGCTCTCCCGTGTGGACCGGGGGGTGACCCTGCTCCATGGCGAGGGCGGTTATCTTCGCAAGAGTACCGAGGTAGTTTTAAGCATCGTATCCAACTATGAGCTGCCCAAGATAGAAGCCCTGGCCCGGGAGATTGACCCGGATTGCTTTATGATCATCAGCCGGGTTACCGAGGTTTGGGGCCGGGGCTTCTCCACCGGCAAGCACCATCCCCGGGAAGGACAGACGGAATCGGAAAACCTGTGAGAATGCTGCCTGCAAGACGGGAATAATACAGGTTGGCTGCAATATTACAATAGCAGGGCGGGGTCACGGAACCCCGCCCTGCTATTATCGTAACAATTCATTCAGGTAAGCGCTGTGAGCGGCTGCTTTTGGAAAACAACCGCAAACCCGTGGAGAATTATGGATTCTCTCAGTCCTTATACCTGGGCTCGCAAGTCAGGTTCACGCCCAGGCGCTTGAAGGTTTTTTCGTCCACCGGGGACAGGATCACTGAGGAGTGGACCTCGCAGCCACGGAGCTTGCTCAGCTGCTCCATGGCCAGCTCCGCCAGGGGGTTGGTGGCTGCGCAGATGGACAGGGCGATCAATGTTTCGTCGGTGTGGAGCCGGGGGTTGCGGTTGCCCAGATGATCCACCTTCAGGTGCTGGATGGGGTCCAGGACCACCGGGGAAATCAGGTGCAGGGAATCCCGCATCCCGGCCAGGGCCTTCAGCGCGTTCAGCAGCAGCGCCGAGGAGGCGCCCAGCAAATCCGAGGTCTTGCCGGTGACGATGGTACCGTCCGGCAACTCCATAGCCGCGGCGGGATTGCCGGTTTCCTCCGCCCGCTTCAGGGCGGGAGCCACCACCTTCCGCTCCGCCGGGGTTACCCCGGATTTCTTCATCAGAAGCTCCAGCTTGCGGACGGTTTCCTCGCTGCCCTTGCCCTGCTTCTGGTCGCAGAGGGCTACATAGAATCTGCGGATAATCTCCTGCCGGGAGGCCTCCCGGGCTGCTTCGTCATCCACGATGCAGTTTCCCACCATGTTGACACCCATATCCGTGGGGGACTTGTAGGGGCAGCAGCCCAGAATCTTCTCAAAGATGGCCACCAGCACCGGGAAGGCTTCCACATCCCGGTTGTAGTTCACCGTGGTCACCCCGTAGGCATCCAGGTGGAAGGGGTCAATCATGTTCACATCGTTTAAGTCCGCGGTAGCCGCCTCGTAGGCCAGGTTCACCGGATGGTTCAGCGGAATGTTCCAGATGGGGAAGGTTTCAAACTTGGCGTAGCCCGCGGTATTGCCCCGCTTATGCTCATGGTACAGCTGGCTTAAGCAGGTGGCCAGCTTGCCGCTGCCGGGACCGGGGGCCGTCACCACCACGAGAGAGCGGGTGGTCTCGATGTAGTCGTTTCTCCCGAAGCCCTCGTCACTGACGATGCGGCCGGTGTCGGAGGGATAGCCGGAAATGCTGTAGTGGTGGTACACCCGTACGCCCAGGGCCTCCAGCCGCGCCTGGAATGCCTTGGCAGTGGCCTGCCCGGCATACCGGGTCAGCACCACGCTGGACACATAGAGCCCGAAGCTTCGGAACACGTCAATCAGCCGGATCACGTCCCGGTCATAGGTGATGCCCAGGTCGCCCCGGATTTTATTCTTCTCGATATCATCGGCGTTGATGGCGATGACCACCTCCACCTGGTCCTTCAGCTGCAGCAGCATTCTCAGCTTGCTGTCCGGCTGAAAGCCCGGCAGCACCCGGGATGCGTGATTGTCGTCATAGAGCTTGCCGCCAAACTCCAGATACAGCTTCCCGCCGAAAACGGCAATCCGCTCCCGGATGTGCTGCGACTGCATCTGAAGATACCGTTCGTTGTCAAAAGCCTCGCGAATCATTCTATTGCCTCTCTTCTCCAAAAATCACTGTTCCCCATTATATCGGATTCCCCGCAAAAAGGCAATACGAATCGACAGCTTTTTTCAATGTACATATCGGCTTGACTCAGCATATCGGTAAATTGGTGTTTGTAGTTCAGTTTTTAATAATGTCGGAATAACACTGTAGGGGAGCCATTCATGGCTCCCCTAGGGCAGTACGTTTTCGCCGAAATGCTGGGGGGATATCGGAACATTTCACCGCCGGGAGCCATGAATGGCTCCCCTACAGTGATTTTCCGACATTTCCAAAACAGTCCGCCAAACTGGTGTTTGTCGGACTGCGTCCCAAATTCCCTGTCATTGCGAGACCAGTGCGCACACTGGTCGTGGCAATCCCCCGGTTAGAAGGGAAATGTATCGACAATTGCCCTACAGGACGGGGAAACACTGTTTTTTTTGGTAGAAATCGTTACCTGGTTCCATTCATCGGGGGGATTGCCACGCCAGTGTGAGCACTGGCTCGCAATGACAGCGTTTTTTCAAGTGCACACTTTCAAACAACAATTTACCGAGTAGCTGAGTAAAGCCGATAACCTAAACAACAGTTTATCGGGCGGCAGAGCAAAACCAATTAGCATATTTTTCGAAAAGAAATCGTGTTGGTTCATTTCAAAACCTTCCCGAAGGGACACAATAATTGTCAACTGTCAATTCGGCGAAGCCGCTATACGGCGGTTGGTCGGTTTTCCGTATGGGGCAGGTGTTCTGGGGGGTGGCGGGGGTTATTTGTTCAGCTTGCTGTAGATGTAGGTGTCCTTCCAGATGGGGCTGCCGTTTTCGTCCTTCCAGAAGTACGCGTTTTCACGCAGGTGCGCCTCCCGACGGAAGCCGAGGGCTTCCAGCAGGTGCCAGGAGGCGGGATTCAGCGGGTCACAGTGGGCGATGATCCGGTGAACGCCTTCCTGAAAGCAAAGGTCTATCAGCGCGGCGCAGCTTTCCTTGGCGTAGCCCTTTCCCCCAAAAGCACGGGCAAATACATATCCCAGCTCCATGGTCTCAAACTCCTCCCGGGCAAGGTACAGATTGCCCAGGAGCTTGCCGGTGGCTTTGTCCTCCACCGCGATCATCTCCTCCGCGCCGATGCGCCAGCTGAGATTCTCCCGCACCTCATCCAGGCTCATGGGCCGGTAGGGCTCGAACCGGACGACTTCCTCGTCGGAAAGATATTCGTAGAGATCATCAAGATCCTTCTCCCGGAAACGGCGAAGAATCAGCCGTTCCGTTTCAATATGGATGTTTTTCACGATTCCCTCCTTATTGCCACCAGGTTTCCAGGACTTCCAGAATCCTGTCTTCGTAGTTTTCGTCATAGTCCTCGCTTTTTCCGGCGGAGCGGACATTGGACTGGGCGCCCCGCTCCGGGGCCGGGTATTCCCAGATGTGGTAGCTCAGGCCCTTGTGGACAAAGGTGATGCTGCCGCAGTCGTCCTCCTCATAGTATTGAAAGGGAACGTTGTGGGCTGTCAGATGCTCCTGAATTCTGCTCAGACGCATGGGGATACCTCCTTTGGGTCGGCGTGATATGCAAGCTGCTGGCGGATCCAACGGCTGCGGGGGTTGTGGAAGGGAGCCACAAGGTCCAGTGCCGACTCCGCAACGGTGAGGTCCGCACGGACGGCGCTGTCGTAAACGGTGTGTCCCGGCCGGGGGATGGGGATTCTCGCCAGGGCGAAGAGGTAGCAGGCGTGGAAGCGCACCTCCGCCGCGAAGCTGTGGAAGCCGGTGTTTCCGGTGTGGGTGGCGAGGATGGCCAGGGCCTCATACTCGCTCAGGTGCTCCGGGTTTTCGATGCGGATGGTTTCGTGGTCGCATATTCTGCGGCCCGCGTTTGCATTGTTTGCCTCCAGAAAACGGGGAAGCCGGGAGCGGGGCTTCCGCTTATGGATTTCGGCATAAGCTGCGGGCACCGGGAGCGCGCCGTCCCGGCTCAGCCCAGCCAGAAAGCGGACGTACAGCTCGGCGATCAGGTAGGGCGCCTGGGCCTGGGGACGGCGGAAGTAGGCTTTCAGCGCCCCGTGGTGCCGCTGGCCCCGGTCGGATACAACCCGGTTGATTTCCCGGTTCAGGGCAGACCGGTTTTCGGCGGAGGGGTCTGCCAGGCAGGCTGTCAGGGCCTGGGGGCGGAATGCGATAAAGCAGACCGTGACCCCCGGGGTATCCCCGTCACCGATCTCTCCGTGCTCGGCATTGTGCTCCTGTTCCCGCATTTTCACCAGACTGTAGCAGAAATCCTCTTCTGAAGGGATGCAGTAAAGATACCAGTCGTCAAAGAATAGGTCGCAGCGCCGCAGCTGTCCCCGGGCGTTGGGAAAGGTTTCGATGCCCCTGCCGGTCAGGATATCCGCCAGGGAGCATGTGGACACGCAAAATCCGTCTCCGGTGCGGAAGAGCAGCTCCGGTGCCAGGGTCAGCTCCCGGAACAGCGGCGGAATCTGGGGCGGCGTGGGATGGGTGCCGTATTTCATGGTGGATCACTTCCTTAGAAAGAGTATAGCGCCCTGAGCGAAGGTTGTCAATTCCTCGAGGAAAGCTGCATAGCATGGCCGGACATGAATGCGTGCGAACTGAGCGCTTCCGTTACGGCCCTGGCCAATGTGCTGGCAGGAAGCCTGAGCGAGGAGGAACTGGGACTGCTGGGTGCGATTCTGACCCAGTTGGGAGATACCCTGACCACCATCGCGGCACACAGAGGCCTATGCGGCAAATAAAGGAACGCCTGCCCCGGATATTTCCGGTGCAGGCGTTTTGGATCAGTCGGGCTGCTGGCCGTCGTGGGGGAGCCATTTGCACTCGGTAACGGCCATTTCCGAGAACACGGCGGTAAAGCTGGAATTCTCCGGGGAGCAGGCGTAGATGCCGAAGCGGATTTCTCCGGCGCCCTCCCACAGGTGGCAGATGCGCAGCTGCCGGAAATGCAGGCCGTCATCGGAGCACTCAATGCAGAAATCGGATTTCCGGCGGCTGAGGCGGTAGTACATGGATTTGACCGAGGCGGGAATATCCGTGGTGGCCCAGTCGGAGTAGCCGTGGTTGGTGACCACACTGCCCAGGCGCTGGAAATCGGAATTCTCGTATTCAATGGAGCCCTTCAGCCAGTTCTCGCTATCCAGGTACAGGGCAACACCGCACTGGTCGAACCGGTGGGAAGCGGAGGAGAATTCTGTTTTTACGGTAAAGGAGAAAAATTCCTCCCGGGTGCTTAACTGGGCAACGGGAGCGTTGTCGTTGCGGAAGCCATAGTAGGTCCGCTGCCACAGGTCGGTGCCGGGCTCGGTGGTGATGGTCACGGTGTCCGGGGTGAGCGCAAAGCTTTTGGGTGGGCGGGTCCAGACAAGATTGGAAGTGTCCAGCTTCATGGTAAGGGCTCCTTTCTTGGTAGGCAGTAAATTGACAGGTTCATTCTAGCATGGATGCTGCCGCCGCGCAAGGGCGGAACGCAACGAAGGTAGAGATGAAAGAGAAATTGTTGTTTACAGTTTTTAAATGCACTTCGTCCTTGCTGTAGGGGAGCCATTCATGGCTCCCGTGATGCAGTACGTTTTCGCCGAAATGCTGGGGATATCGGAACATTTCACCGCCGGGAGCCATGAATGGCTCCCCTACAGTAGGATTTGGGTGTTTTGATCATTCTGAAAGGATGCCGAAATTGTCAATTGTTAATTGTCAATTGACAATTCTAAACAACAATTTACCGGTTGATTCCGAAATTTTTTGTTTTTCCTCTTGACTCTGACCTTACGTCATAGTCTATAATGACCATCACGGGGAGGGATGCATATGAAAACCGTGAAAGAAGTCAGCCGTGTGACGGGAGTGAGTGTGCGCGCGCTGCACCACTATGACGCCATCGGCCTGCTGAAGCCCACCCGGGTGACGGAGGCAGGCTACCGGCTGTATGACGAAGAAGCCCTGAGAAGGCTTCAGAGCATCCTGCTGTTCCGGGAGCTGGGGTTTGCGCTGAAGGATATTCGGAATATCCTGGACAGCCCGGACTTTGATCCCATGGAGGCTCTGGAACGGCAGATCGGACTGCTGGAGCTTCAGCGGCAGCGGTTGGACAGAATCATCGCCCATGCCCGGAAAATTCAGAAAACAGGAGGAATCTCTATGGACTTTACATCCTATGACAGAACCGATCTCGACCGCTACGCCGCCCAGGCCAGGGAAAAATGGGAGAGCACCCCGGCGTACCGGGAATTCGAGCAGAAAAATGACGGAAAAGAAAAGCGGGAGCAGACAGCGGACGCGGAGGCGCTGATGACGATTTTCACCCGGATGGGTGCCATCCGAAACAGGGACCCCGGTTCCGCGGAGGCTCAGGAGCTGGTAAAGGAGCTGCGCGGGTGCATCACGGAGCGCTATTACACCTGTACCCGGGAGATTCTGCGCTGCCTGGGTCAGATGTATGCGGCGGGCGATGAGATGACCGAGAACATCGACCGTGCCGGAGGCCCGGGCACCGCGGAATTTGCCCACAAGGCCATCGAAATCTACTGCGCGGATTAAAAAACGCCGCCCTACGAGATGTGGGGCGGCGAACTTTTCAGACACAGGCTTTCAGCAGGCCAAAGGCAATGGCGATGAGGGCCAGAGGAATGGCCAGAAGAATCCCACCGGCAAACACCAGGCATCCGATCAGCATGGGCAGGGAAAGGGCAAGCAGGACAGTGGCGGCGATTTTGGCCGCGCCCCAGGCAACCCGGAACAGAAGTCCCAAAGCCTTGAAGCCCAGATAGCAGAACAGCACGATCACAAGAATTTGAACCATGGCGATACCTCCTTTTGAAGCAGTATAGCAGATATTTCCGGGAAAATGTGGATTTTTTGTAACACTTTTCCTCCAATGCGTGTTTTTCAGGGTAGTAAGCGGACAGAAAATGTGGTATAGTAGGAGAAAGGATTGCGAGAAATTGTTGTTTAGCGGCTTCGCCGAATTGACAATTGACAGTTGACAATTTTGGTATCCTTTCAGAATGATCAAAATGCCCAAATCCTACTGTAGGGGAGCCATTCATGGCTCCCGGCGGTACATTGTTCCGATTTCCTCCACATTTCGGCAAAAACGTACTGCCCCACGGGAGCCATGAATGGCTCCCCTACAGTAAGGACGAAAAGCGTTTGAAAACTGCAAACAACAATTTACCGCATGATATATACAGGATGTGAGCGTATGGAGTGGAATTTGAAAGAAGCAATGGAGTATTACGCATCCCAGGGCGCGCCGGGGGAGCAGGGGGCGTTGGTGGCGCTGCTGCGGGAGGTTCAGCGGGAGTGCGGCGGCATTCCGGCAGAGATTCCCGGACAGATCGCCGCAGGCTACGGCATCAAGGAAGGACTGATCCTCGCTCTGATCAAGCGGATTCCCAGCCTGAACCTGAAGGAAAGCCGCGTTCTGGAGCTCTGCGCCGGACCCAACTGCCGGGGCGGAGAATTGGGAACCTATGCCGAAACGCGGTATCCCGGGGTGACGGTCCAATATGTGCCCTGTATGCGCCTGTGCGGCAAGGGACCGAACCTTCGCTGGAAGGGACAGCTTTACCACGGAGCGGACAAGACGCTTATTGACAGGCTGATGAAATGATGTA
>CALYTB010000089.1 GCA_945486035.1 uncultured Clostridia bacterium | reverse complement strand
CAACTGTCAATTGTCAATTGTCAATTCGGCGAAGCCGCTAAACAACAATTTACCTTCCAATCTTCGTTTACTCTAAAATTAACATACAGCAATGGAGGAGAAAATTATGGATTACGCAAAAGAATCCCTGCGGCTTCACAAGGAGTGGGGCGGCAAAATCGAGGTCATTACCAATGTGCCTGTAGCCACCAAGGATGACCTGTCCCTGGCCTATACCCCCGGCGTGGCCCAGCCCTGTCTGGAGATTCAGAAGGACGTAAACCTTTCCTACGAGCTGACCCGCCGCCACAACCTGTGCGCGGTCATCACCGACGGCACCGCCGTCCTGGGCCTGGGCGACATCGGCCCCGAGGCCGGTATGCCCGTCATGGAGGGCAAATGCGCCCTGTTCAAAGCCTTCGGCAATGTGGATGCCTTCCCCCTGTGTGTCAAGAGCAAGGACGTGGACGAATTCGTCAACGCCGTGTACCTCATCTCCGGCTCCTTCGGCGGCATCAACCTGGAGGACATCTCCGCCCCCCGGTGCTTCGAAATCGAGCGGAAGCTGAAGGAAAAGTGCGACATTCCCATCTTCCACGACGACCAGCACGGCACCGCCGTCATCACCCTGGCGGGCCTGACCAACGCTCTGAAGGTAGTGGGCAAGCGCAAGGAGGACGTGAAGATCGTCACCTCCGGCGCCGGTGCCGCGGCCATCGCCATCGTGAAGCTGCTGCTGTCCTCCGGTTTTCAGAACGTGACCATGTGCGACCGGAAGGGCGCGATCTACGCCGGCCGGGAGGGTCTGAACTGGATCAAGGAAGAAATGGCCCAGGTTACCAACCTGGAGCGCAAGGCCGGTTCCCTGGCGGATATGCTGGTGGGCGCGGATGTATTCATCGGCGTGTCCGCCCCCGGCATGGTGACCCGCGAAATGGTCGCCACCATGAACCGCGATGCCATCATCTTCGCCTGCGCCAACCCCACCCCCGAGATCTACCCCGACGAGGCCAAGGCCGGCGGCGCCAAGGTGGTCTCCACCGGCCGCAGCGACTACCCCAACCAGATCAACAATGTGCTGGCCTTCCCCGGCATCTTCCGGGGTGCCTTCGATGTCCGGGCTTCCGACATCAACGAGGAGATGAAGATTGCCGCCGCCAACGCTCTGGCCGGCCTCATTTCCGATGAGGAGCTGAACGAGAACTACATCATCCCTGCCGCCTTTGACCCCAGAGTGGGCCCCGCCGTAGCCAAAGCCGTAGCCGAAGCCGCCCGCGCCTCCGGCGTCGCCAGAATCTGATTTCCCCGATTGCCCATTGGAATCGCTCACCAGTTTGACAAATTGTTGTTTGCAGTTCAGTTGTTAATAATGTCGGAATAACACTGTAGGGGAGCCATTCATTTGAATTATGGAATGATTGCCACTGGCAATCATTGTAATTCTGATTCGCTGCGCGGAGCACCACTCCCGGCGGTGAAATGTTCCGATATCCCCAGCATTTCGGCGAAAACGTACTGCGTCACGGGAGCCATGAATGGCTCCCCTACAGTAAGAACGGAGTGCGTTTGAAATCTTCAAACACCAATTTATCGTTTTTCTGAAGGAACCAGATAAGCCTGAACCCACATCCAAGGAGGTATGCCCATGCGCTACATTATGTCTCTGGACCAGGGAACCACCAGCTCCCGCTGCATTCTGTTTGACCGGGAGGGACACATCTGTTCCTCCGCCCAGAAGGAATTCCGTCAGAACTTCCCCAAGCCCGGCTGGGTGGAGCATGATGCCATGGAAATCTGGCGCACCACCCTGGAGGTGGCAAAGGATGCCATGGAGAAGTTGGGTGTGACGGGCGATGCCATCGCGGCCATCGGCATCACCAACCAGCGGGAAACCACCGTAATCTGGGACAAGGCCACCGGCGAGCCTATCGCGGGCGCCATCGTATGGCAGTGCCGCCGGACATCAAGCATTATCGATGATCTGGTGGAGCGTGGTTACAGCGATCTGATCCGGAGCAAAACCGGCCTGGTACCCGACGCCTACTTCTCCGGTTCCAAGATCAAGTGGCTCCTGGACAATGTCCCCGGGGCCCGGGAGCGGGCGAACCGTGGGGAGCTGCTCTTCGGCACCATCGACACCTGGCTGATCTGGAATCTGACCGGAGGCCGGGTACACGTTACCGATCACACCAACGCCAGCCGCACCATGCTCTACAACATCCACGACCTGTGCTGGGACAAAGAGCTTCTGGAGCTTCTGGACATCCCTGAATCGCTGCTGCCCCAGGTGAAGCCCTCCAGCTGTATCTACGGAAAAACGGATTTCGAGCTGCTGGGCGGGGAAATCCCCATCGCGGGCGCCGCCGGAGACCAGCAGTGCGCCATGTTCGGCCAGTGCTGCTTTGAGCCCGGCCAGATGAAGAACACCTACGGCACCGGGTGCTTTCTGCTGATGAACACGGGCCGAATCCCGGTGGAGAGCAAAAGCGGCCTCGTCACCACCATCGCCGTAGGATATGAGGACCATGTGGAGTACGCCCTGGAGGGCAGTATCTTCGTAGCGGGCGCCGCCATCCAGTGGCTCCGTGACCAGATGAATATGCTGACCTCCGCCAAGGAGAGCTACCAATACGCCACCAGTGTAACCAACACTGCCGGGGCCTATGTGGTGCCCGCCTTCACGGGCCTGGGCGCGCCCTACTGGAATCAGCACGCCCGGGGCTGCATCGTGGGCATCACCCGGGGCTTCACCCGGGCCCACCTGATCCGGGCCACGTTGGAGTCCCTGGCTTACCAGACCTATGACATCTGCAAGGCCATGGAGGCCGATTCCGGCATTCCCATCACCGCGCTGCGGGTGGACGGCGGCGCCTGCGCCAACGATTTCCTCATGCAGTTCCAGAGCAGCATCTTATCCTGCGATGTCCACCGGCCGGAGTGCATCGAAACCACCGCTCTGGGTGCCGCCTACCTGGCGGGCCTGGCCGTGGGCTACTGGGACAGCCTGGAGGATATCCGCAGCAACTGGGCCATTGAGCGGGTTTTCACCCCCCGGATGGAGGATTCCCTCCGGGATAAGCTCCTGCGTGGCTGGCACCGGGCAGTCCAGTGCGCCATCGCCTGGGGCGACGAAACCTAAACCACAAAAACTCCCCTTTTGACACCCTCAACGTCAAAAGGGGAGTTTTTTCAAGCATATCCGCCCGGCAAATTGGTGTTTGACGATTTCGTACACACTGCGTTTTGCTGTAGGGGAGCCATTCATGGCTCCCGTGACGCAGTACGTTTTCGCCGAAACGCTCATAGAATCGGTACGTTTCACCGCCGGGAGCCATGAATGGCTCCCCTACAGTGTTTTTTGGCATTTCCAAAACGGACCGCCAAACACTAATTTCCCGCCATACTCCGCCAACCCGACAAGCACATTCTTTTGTTATACGCTTATCCCCGGGCAGCGTTCCGATCCTCCGCAATCGCCGCCACCAGGCTCTCCACCGTGGCCTCCGCCGCCGTGAGGATGGGCCCGGCGGTGTGGCGACACAGAGCATCCCGGGTGCTCTTTCCGATGCACACGCATTTCACGCCCCCGGCAACGATCCCTCCCCGCCGGAAGAACATCTCCACGCCTCCCGCACTGGCAAAGGTCAGATAGTCCAGTCCCCCGGTATCTCCGGGCTTTCCCGACGGAATGGGATCATAGATGGGAATGTCCGTCACGGGATGTCCCGCCTGTTCCAGAATCTCCGGCAGGGCGCTGCCTCCCTGAGAAGACCGCAGCAGGGTCACCGGCTCCCCGGCTTCCGCCTGAGCGGCAATGGCTTTTGCCAGCTCCTCCCCGGTGTATACTCCGGGGCAGAGGGCTGCCTGAATGCCGTAAGCAGCCAGCGCCGCCCCCGTGGCAGGGCCGATCACGGCGAATTTCCGGTGCCTCCAGGCCTCCGGAGCCCGGTTCCCGAAGAACACGTTCACGCCGTTGGCGCTGGTGAACACCAGCCAGCCCCGATCCTCCGGCTCCGGGTACTCCCTGCGCTGCCGGATCTCCCACCGGCTGACCCAGTCCGTTTCGGCGCCCAGAGCCTCCAGAAGGCTCTTTTCCTTGTCCGCCACCGTCTCGGTGCCGGTGATGCCCACCCGCACCCCGGAAAGAATCTTTCCGCCGGTTCCCAGGTCCATGGCCGCCACCTGTCCGATGACGATCACGGCTGGGGATTGCACCTTAGCCTCAAGCACCCGCTGGGCAATGGTCTCCAGCGTTCCCCGGACACAGGCGGGATTGGGAGAATTGCCCCCGGAGATCACCGCCGCGGGGGTATCCCCGGCCTTGCCCCCGGCCATCAGACCGGCGGCGATTTTGGGAAGGGCGCCCAGGCCCATGAGAAACACCAGCGTTCCCGAGAGCTTCGCGAGAACATCCACCTGCCCGGGCAGTCCCTCGGCGGTATCGGCGGTGTGGCCGGTGATGATGTGCAGTCCCCGGCTCAGCTTCCGGTGGGTTACCGGAATGCCCGCCTCCGCAGGGATGCCGATGGCGGAGGGGATGCCCGGAATCTCCCGGCAGGGAATCCCCGCATCCCGCAGGGCCAGCATCTCCTCGCCGCCCCGACCGAAGAGGTAGGGGTCGCCGCCCTTCAGCCGCACCACCCGCAGCCCCTCCCTGGCCAGGGCAATGAGCTTCTCGTTGATCTGCTCCTGGGTTGCTCCGGCAACGCCGCTGCGCTTGCCCATATAGATTCTGCGGGCGGTTTCCGGAGCCGCTTCCAGCAGCTTCGGGTCAATCAGGTCGTCATACACCACGGCCTGGCACCGCTGGATGGCCCGCAGACCCCGCACCGTAATCAGGTCGGCCTTGCCGCAGCCCGCCCCCACCAGGGTCACACTGCCGGTAAAGCCGATTTTGGGCTCCTCACCCTTTTCCGGCGGACGGCCCAGCTCCAGGCAGGTGTCCAGCAGCTCCCGCATGGCCGCTGCCCGGGCGCTCTGGTCGGGAAGGGTCTTTTTCAGTTCCTCCCGCTTCCCGTCCAGGAAGCACAGAATCTCCTCCAGCCGTTCCGGAATCAGCTCCTCAAACCGTTCTTTGAAATACACCGCCGCCGTAGGGCTGTCGCCGCCGGTGGAAATCCCGGCGCAAAAATCCCCCCGTTCCACCAGCGCCGGGAACAGAAAGCTGCTGTCGCTTCCGTTGTCCGCCACATTCACGGGAATCCGAAGCCCCCGGCATGCTCTGGCAGCCCGGGCATTCACCTGCCGGTCATCGGTGGCCGCGATTACCAGCTCCGGCCGGGGCCACAGATCCGAGAGCCGGAAGGGGTGTCTGGAAATCTCCAAACCCGGGATCGCCTCCAGCTCCGGCTCCACCCGGGGAGCCACAACGTTAATTTTTCCCCCGAAGGGCTGAAGCTTTTTCACTTTCCGCAGGGCGACCTTCCCGCCGCCCAGCACCAGAATCCGCTTCCCTTTCAGGTCCACAAACATGGGAAAACAGGGCATTTATTCCGCCTCCTCTGTATAGTAATACCGTACCCCATGGGGGGTGTCCGTCCGTTCCATTCCCACCCGGAAGGTCTTTTGCAGCACCCCCGACCGGAACACCGCCTCCGGGGTGTCCCAGCAGGAGAGCTCCCCCTCCCGAAGCACCGCCACCCGGTCAGCACGCTCCAGCGCCAGGGCAATGTCATGGAGCACCAGCACCACGGCTTTCCCCTGGGAGGCCAGCTTCCGGGCGGTGTTCATGATCTCCAGCTGCCGCCGGATGTCGAGATACGTGGTAGGCTCGTCCATGAACACCGTGGGCGTGTCCTGAGCCAGGGTCATGGCCAGATACACACTCTGCCGCTGGCCCCCGCTTAGGGTTCGCACATTCTCGTTTTCATAGGGAAGGCTTCCCGTGGCCTCCATGGCGGCGCGGGCAATGGCATAATCCTCCCGGGCATACCGCCGGGGATAGCCGCTGTAGGGGAAGCGGCCGTGGAGCACCATTTTCAGCGCCTGAATGGAGGGAGTGTCCCGGCTCTGGGTGAGCCAGGCGGCGTTTCTCGCAATTTCCCGGGGTTTTAATTCCCGGATATTCCTGCCGTCATAGAGAACCTCCCCCTCCATAGCGGGAAGCAAGCCCAAAGCCGCCTTCACCAGGGTGGATTTTCCGCTGCCGTTGGGGCCCAGGAGCACCGTCACCTGTCCGGCGGGGAAATCCAGATTTACATTCCGAACCACCGGGGCTCCCCCGTACCCGGCGGATACATTCCTTAGCTGAATCATCCTTTTCCTCCTCTGCGGCGCAGCAGCAGCCACAGGAAAAAGGGCCCGCCCGCAAAGGACAGCACAATTCCCACCGGCAGCTCGTAGGGCGCGAACAGGGTTCTGGCCAGCAGATCACAGACGGTGACAAAGCAGGCTCCGCCCAGGGCGGACCCCGCCGCCAGGGGCAGGCTCTCCTCCCCCACCAGACGGCGCATGGCGTGGGGCACAATCAATCCCACGAAGCCCACCAACCCCGCGAAGCTCACCGCCGCTCCCGCCAGCAATGCGGCAAGCATCAGCAGCACAAACCGGACGGGGCGTACCCGCAGCCCCAGGCTCTGGGCCAGCTCCTCCCCCAGCGACAGCACATCCATCTCCCGGGAAAGCAGCAAAACCGCCGCGATTCCCGGCAGAATCATCCCTGCCGCCGGTGCCAGGGCCTCCATGGTCACGCCGCTAAAGCCCCCAATGCGAAAATCCGTGATGCCCGTCAGGGCTTCCGGCACCAATGTCACCACCGCGTCAATGCAGGCCCCCAGCAGGTTGGACACCGCCACCCCCGCCAGTACCAGGGTCATGCGGGAGGCTCCGGTGCTCTGGGCAATGCCCACCACCAGGCCCACCCCCGCCAGGGCCCCCAGGAATGCCGCCAGAGGCGAAAGCGCCTGAGCGGAGGGGGCGACGGCGCAGATCAGTGCCACCGCCAGTCCCGCGCTGGAATTCACGCCGATGACCCCCGGGGATGCCAGGGGATTGTGAAGCACCGTCTGAATCACCATGCCGGACACCGCCAGAGCGCTGCCGCAGAGCAGCGCGGCGCACAGTCTGGGAAGCCGCACAAAATGGACAATCCGTCCCGCCGTGGAGCCGGTGTCCCCGCTCAGCAGCGCCTGCACCACCTCCCCGGGCCCCAGGGTTACAGAGCCTAAGCCCAAACTCAGCACACAGGCCGTCAGGGTCAGAAGCACCAGTGTCACCCAGAAAATCCCCTTACCCCCTGGGGTAGAGCATATCCGCCAGCTTTTCATAAGCCTCCCCCCATCTGCCGTTGGGCTTGAGATTGTAAAGATTGGGGTCCATCACATGGTATCTTCCCTCCTGAACCGCCGTGAGGGACTGCCAGGCGGGCTGGCTCAGCAGTGTGGTTTCCAGCACCTTCTGGGCATCCTTGGGGTCGGCGCTTTGCAGCACCACGAAGATGTGCTCCGGGTTCTCCCGGAGAATCACCTCCATACTCAGCTCCTCCAGAAGGGAGTTTTCGCTGTCGGCAATGTTCCGGCAGCCCAGCCGGGAGAGCATTCTGCCCAGCACGGAATCGGAGCTGCCCTTTACCTTGCAGCTGGACCCCGTAGCCCGGACATACAGCACGGTGGGCGCGCTTCCGTCCGCCCGGGCCAGGGAGGCCTCCACCGCCTGCTGAACCTCCAGGCCGTAGAGACGGTAATTCTCCTCCGCCCCGGTGAGCTCCGTGCAGATTTTCAGCATTCTCAGGTAGTCCTCAAAGTCATTGACGGAAAAATAGGCCACGGGAATGCCCATCTTGTCAAAGGTTTCCTCCAGTTCCACATTCCGGTCGGTTCCGCAGCTGGCCAGAACCAGCTCCGGCTGGCAGCCGATCAGGGCTTCCAGATTCAGCGCCTTTGTGCCGCCCAGATCCGCCACATCTTCCCGTAGGGGCAGATCATAATAGGTCCACACCGCGCTGGTCACTCCCACCAGGCTCTCCGCGCCCCCTGCCAGACACCACACATCGGCAAAGCTGGCAATCAGGGTCACCACCCGCTCCGGTCTCGGAATGCTCAGCTCCCGGCCCAGATCATCCGTAAAGCGGATGCGCGTTTCCTCCGCGGCAGCATCTGCGGAAGTTCCCGCCCCCTCCGGTGCCTTTGCACATCCCGCCAGCAGCAGACAGGCAATCACCAAAAAGCAAATCAGTCGTTTCATGCGTTTCCTCCTCCATATTGCATCCCGCCCCGGAGTGACAAATTGGTGTTTAGCGGCTTCGCCGAATTGACAATTGACAATTGACAGTTGA
>CALYTB010000088.1 GCA_945486035.1 uncultured Clostridia bacterium | reverse complement strand
CCAGCGTGCGCGCTGGCTCGCAATGACAGCATATCTTTACAAACACCAATTTATCTGAATAATCAATCATAAAAACAGGGCGGAGAAGCCGATGGGCCTCCGCTTTTTTGATAAGGAGTCAGTATGATCGAATTTCTGTTTCTGGACCTGGACGACACCATCCTGGACTTCCATCAGGCGGAGCGGATTGCTCTGGCGGCCACGCTGCGCTCCTTCGGTGTGGAGCCGGTGCCGGAGGTGATGGAGCGCTACCACATCATCAACCAGTGGCACTGGGAGCAGCTGGAGAAGGGCCTTATGACCCGGGACCAGGTGCAGACCGGCCGGTTCGCGGTTCTGTTCCGGGAACTGGGCAAACCGGTGGACCCAAAGGAATGCACCGCCCGGTATCAGGAAAATCTGTCCAAGGGGCACTTCTTTCTCCCCGGCGCGGAGGATGCGGTGAAGCGCCTCAGCCAAAAATACCGGCTGTACCTTGCCAGCAACGGCACCGCCTCGGTGCAGCACGGCAGGCTCCAAAGCGCGGATCTGTACCGGTATTTCGAGGGGATTTTCATTTCCGAGGAGCTGGGAGCCAACAAACCCTCCAGGGCCTATTTTGACGCCTGCTTCGCGGCAATTGGCGGCTTTGATCCCGCCAGAGCCCTGATGGTGGGCGACAGCCTGACCTCCGACATCCTGGGCGGCAAAAACGCCGGGCTCCCCACGGTGTGGGTGAACCCCGGACATAAGCCCTGCGGGAATATCGTCCCGGATTACGAAATCGAATCCCTGGCCCAGCTTGAAAAGCTGCTGGATACCATCGGGGAGCACTGAAAACACCCAGTCTATCCCCAACGTCCCCGCCAACCCCAACAAATTGTTGTTTAGCGGCTACGCCGAATTGACAATTGAAAATTGACAGTTGACAATTTCGGCATCCTTTCAGAATGATCAAAAACGCTTAAATCCTACTGTAGGGGAGCCATTCATGGCTCCCGGCGGTACATTGTTCCGATTTGCTCCACATTTCGGCGAAAACGTACTGCCCCACGGGAGCCATGAATGGCTCCCCTACAGCAAGTACGAAGTGCGTTTAAAAACTGTAAACACCAATTTGTCGCTCTGTTTACGGCAAATGAATCGTGTCCTCCGGAGGGGGCTGTTTCTGAATACGCCGGATTTGTTTACATTATGTTAACAGCGCCCGCCCTTCGGGGCATTTTTTACGAATTCCTTCCTGATTTTGTAACTAAATTGATAGTTTTTGTTACTTTCCTGTTGACAAATCAGGTTTAATAAGTTAAACTGTAATCATCCAAGCTTTCGCCCTTTGGGGCGGGTATTTCGAGGTGTACTATGGCAAAAAACAACGATTCCCTGGACTTCAAGCCCCGCCGGGGCCGCTCCACGGTGCTGATGGTTCTGCGGCGGTTTCTGTTTGTGCTGCTGCTGGTGGTGGTTCTGATGATATCCGGCCTGATGCTGGTGCTGAACACCATCTTCAAGGGCCCCTCCCCCGCCGCCCGGCAGATTCTCACCATGTCCCTGCTGGAGCCCAGCGCCACCAAATGGATTCCGGGGCTGTTCCTGGATGACGAGACCCTGAATACCATCCGCAGCGGCGGCGGCACCACCCTGACGGAAACCGTGTCCAACACCTCCGCCGTGGTGATCCGCCCCGATGCTTCCGCCGACAAGGAGTGGGAAGCCTACCCCGACGGCATCCGCATCGAATCCGTGGAGGGCGATACCTTCAACGCCCATGTGATGATTATCCGGGACCCCTCCCGGGTGTACCTGGGGGTCTCCAATAAAGAGGGCTTCTCCCGGAACGTCCCCGGCAAGCGGATCAACCAGGTCATGGAGGAAGAGGACATCGTCGCGGCCATCAACGCGGGCGCCTTCTACGACAACGGCAAGGCCACCGCTGCGGTGGGCTCCACCCCGGAGGGTCTGGTGTTCTCCGAGGGGAAATGTGTCTGGACCCAGGGCGCGCCCCCCAATAACATCAAGGGCTTCGCCGGCTTCACCCACGACAACGTACTGGTGGTGCACCAGGAGAACATCACCCAGGCCCAGGCCGAGGAGCTGAACATCCGGGACGGCTGCTGCTTCGGCCCGGTGCTGATTATGGACGGGGAAGTGAACACCGCGGCCTACAGTGTCTCCGGCTGGAACCCCCGGACCGCCATCGGCCAGCGTGCCGACGGCGCGGTGATTTTCGTATGCATTGACGGCCGGCAGGCGGGCTCCGTAGGCGGCACCTATTCCGATGTCATCGATATCATGCTGGAATACGGGGCCATCAACGCCTGCAATATGGACGGCGGCTCCTCCACGGTGATGATGTACCGGGATGTGTCCGGTGTCTACCGGGAGCCGGGAGAGGTCTATATGGTCAACAGCTACTCCCTGCTCCAGTCGGAGCCCAGAAGAATGCCGGACTACTGGCTGGTGCGGCCTGCGGAGGAGTAAAGCCATGTATCAGGGAAAATTTGATTCACAGAACAAGAAGTCCCAGCGCAGTGTCTACGAGCTGATCGAGGAGCGCAGCGCCAGGAAGGCGGCGAAGCCCGCCCCGAAGAGCCCTGCCAAGCCCGCCCCGAAGGCACCCGCCGGTGAGCGGCCCGCCCCGAAAGCGCCGGTGACGGCCCCCGGGAAAGCCGCTCCTGTCTCCGGGCGTTCGGCTGCCCCCCAGAGCCCTTCCCTTCCCCCCAGAAAATCCACGGGAACTCTGACGTTCTATACCGTGTGCATGGGGTTTGTATTTGTTTTCTTCCTGGCCACCTTCCTTGGGCTTCGGTACCTGAACGGCTGGCTGGTCCGGTTCGAGAGCGCCCAGCCCACCGCCAAGAGCGCGGAGGCCTTCCAGGAGCTCTTCGCCAGTCCCGACTGGGATGCGCTGTATGACCGGGCGGGCATGACCATCGGCAAGGACAGCTTCCGCCAGGTCATGCAGGACAAGGTAGGCACGCAGCCCCTCAGCTACGCGGAAACCTCCGTGGGCCTTGCCAAGAACCAGAAGAAATACGTGGTGCTCCTGGGGGACGAAACCATCGGCACCTTCACCCTCGTCAACCGCAACCCCAATCAGGGGGATACGGAGGTGCCGGACTGGGAGCTGGACGGTGTAGAATTCAAGCTGGAGCGGAAGGCCCCCTTCCGGGTTCGTCTGCGCCAGGGACACACCGTGACGGTCAACGGGGAGCCTCTTGGGGAGGAGCATACCGTCATCCGGGAATCCTCCCGGGCCAAGGATTACCTGCCCGTTACCGTAGCCGCCCCCACCTACATCACCCTGGAGGTGTCGGAGCTTCTGACCCAGCCGGAGGTGGTAATCCGGGACGAGAGCGGTCTGGAGCTCCCCGTCAGCTATGATGCGGAAAGCCGCACCTTCTCCGAAGCGGTCTCCCAGCCGGAGCTGCCCGACGAACTGCGGGAGCTGGCCGTCAACGCGGTAAAGACCTACGCCAACTACATGAACCGGAAGGCCTCCGCCGGGGACCTTGCCAAATATTTTGACAAGGATTCCAACGCCTATACCTCCAGCACGGATCTCATGGGCAAGGAAGGCCAATGGGTTCAGATGGGCAGCAACTACGCCTTCTCCGATGAATCCGTCACCGACTATCAGGTCTATTCCGACGATATTTTCTCTGTCCGGGTGTCCGTAACCCTGATGATCACCCGTAAGGAGGACGGCAGCACCAAGGAATCCGACATCACCCAGACCCTGTTCTTCTCCAAGGGAAGCTCCGGCAAGTGGACCTGCTTCGAGATGACAGCAGTGGACGTGGCCCAGCCGGACACCCAGGTACTGCTGACCTTCATGCAGGACGACACGGTGCTCAGCTCCGAATTCTACGATGCCGGCGCCGCGGGGCTCAACTGTCCCCTGGTCTCCGCCCCGGAGGGCAAGACCTTCTCCGGCTGGATGGTGGAGGAGCAGGACGAGAAGGGCGCCACCGTGCTGCGCCTGGTGTTCCAGCCCGACGAGAGCGGCTACGTCTCCCTCTCCGGCACCATCCTGGAGCCCATGACCCTGTACCCGCTGTTTGAGTAAAGGGACGGCAAATTGTTGTTTGAAGATTTCAAACGCACTTCGTTCTTACTGTAGGGGAGCCATTCATGGCTCCCGTGACACAGTACGTTTTCGCCGAAGTGCTGGGGATATCGGAACATTTCACCGCCGGGAGCCATGAATGGCTCCCCTACAGATGGATTTGGGCATTTTGATCATTCTGAAAGGATGCCATAATTGTCAACTGTCAATTGTCAATTCGGCGAAGCCGCTAAACATCAATTTATCGTTCCCTCCATGGCACGAAAAAACCTCGCCTTGCGGCGAGGTTTTTTCTATATTCGCATCAGATTTCCTTGGACTTGGTGGCAATCTCCATCAGGCACTTGGCGAGGAAAGCGTCCAGGGTCATGGCGCCCAGGTCGTCGCCCTTGCGGGTGCGGACGGACACGGTGCCGTTTTCCATATCCCGGTCGCCCACCACCAGCATATAGGGGATCTTCTGCATCTGGGCCTCCCGGATCTTGTAGCCCAGCTTCTCGCTGCGGTAGTCGCCCTCGGCGCTGATATTCACGGCGTTCAGCTTTTCCACCAGCTCCCTGGCGTAGTCGTGGGCCCGGTCGGTGATGGGCATCACCTTCACCTGGGTGGGCATCATCCACAGAGGCAAGGCGCCCGCGTACTTTTCAATCAGGTAGGCCAGAGTACGCTCGTAGCAGCCCAGGCTGGTACGATGGATGATATAGGGCCGCTTCTTCTGACCGTCGGCATCGGTGTACTCCATGCCGAACCGCTCCGCCAGCAGCATATCGATCTGGATGGTGACGATGGTATCCTCCTTGCCGAACACATTCTTGTACTGAATGTCCAGCTTGGGGCCGTAGAAGGCGGCCTCGTCAATGCCGATGGTGTACTCCACCCCCAGATCGTCCAGAATCTGCTTCATAACCGCCTGGGCGGTCTCCCACTGCTCGGCAGTGCCCTCATACTTGTTCTTGGGATTTGCGGGGTCCCACTGGCTGAAGCGGAAGGTGCAGTTTTCCAGCATACCCACGGTGTCAAGGCAGTATTTTGCCAGCTCCAGGCAGCCCTTGAACTCCTCCTCCAGCTGGTCGGGACGGAGCACCAGATGGCCCTCGGAAATGGTGAACTGCCGCACCCGGATCAGGCCGTGCATCTCGCCGGAGTCCTCGTTGCGGAACAGGGTAGAGGTCTCGCCCAGCCGCATGGGAAGATCCCGGTAAGACCTTGCCCGGTTCAGGTAAACCTGGTACTGGAAGGGGCAGGTCATAGGCCGCAGAGCGAAGCACTCCTTGGTCTCGTCGTTGGGGTCGCCCAGCACGAACATGCCGTCCAGATAGTGATCCCAGTGGCCGGAAATCTTGTACAGGTCGGACTTGGCCATGAGGGGGGTCTTGGTCAGAAGATACCCGCGCTTCCGCTCCTCATCCTCCACCCAGCGCTGGAGGGTCTGGATCACTCTCGCGCCCTTGGGAAGCAGGATGGGCAGGCCCTGGCCGATGGACTCCACGGTGGTGAAGAACTCCAGCTCCCGGCCCAGCTTGTTGTGGTCCCGCTTCAGAGCCTCCTCCTGGGCCTTCAGGTACTCGTCCAGCTCGTCCTTGCTGGGGAAGGCCACGCCGTAGATGCGCTGGAGCATCTTGCGCTTGGAGTCGCCCCGCCAGTAAGCGCCGCAGGACTTGGTCAGCTTGAAGCCGTTGTGCTTGACCCGGCCGGTGTGATCCAGGTGGGGCCCGGCGCACAGGTCGGTGAAGTCGCCCTGGGTGTAGAAGGAGATTTCCGCGTCCTCGGGCAGATCCTGGATCAGCTCCACCTTGTAGGGCTCGTTCCGGGATTCCATATAGGCGATGGCCTCGGCTCGGGGCTTCACGCTGCGCTCTATGCGGATGCGCTCCTTGCAGATTTTCTTCATCTCCGCCTCGATTTTCTGAAGATGCTCCGGGGTGAAGGAGAAGGGTGCGTCAAAGTCGTAGTACCAGCCCTCGTCGATGGCGGGGCCGATGGCAAGCTTCACCTCCGGCCACAGCCGCTTCACGGCCTGGGCCATGATGTGGGAACAGGTGTGCCAGTAGGTCTTGCGGTACTCGGGGTTTTCAAAGGTGTACAGATTCTCTTCGGACATGCTTTTTACCTCCTTTAATCTTGGGGAAGGTATAAAAAATACCCATCCCCTGACAAAATCAGGGGTGGGATACAGAAGTATTCCACGGTTCCACCCTGGTTACGGCATACGCCGTCACTCATTGACGCGGTAACGGGCGCACCCGGCATGGCATTTCCGCACATGCGGCTCAGGAGTGGTACGAACCCGGCAGGCATCCGGAAGCCTTCCACCAAACGGCTCCCTCTCTGAGAATCTTACCGGCCCGCGTGTCTCCATCACGGCTTTTCACCCATACTTTAGCACAAATTCCAAAAAAGTCAATCCCCAACACAAAACCGGAAAGAAAGATAAATTGTTGTTTATAAAGATATGCTGTCATTGCGAGCCAGTGCGCAGGACTTCCGTGGCAATCCCCCGGTTAGAGGGGGAATGTATCGATAATTGCTCTACAGTGTGGGAAACGTCGCGATTTTTGGTAGTAATCGTTACATAGTTCCATTCAACCGGGGGATTGCCACGCCAGCGTGCGCGCTGGCTCGCAATGACAGCATATCTTTACAAACAATAATTTCCCGTTCTGTCGGGAATCCCTGTGCTGTTTTTTTGGCTTTCCAAGAAAAACCTTGCGTGTTTGTGTCGGAAATGGTATGATAGGAAAAACGATCAGGAGGATTCTGCCTATGAATATTTTGGTTGTGAACGACGATTCCATCCACTCCCCCGGCATCGCGCTGCTGGCCCGGGAGGCGGCGAAGCTGGGGAAGGTCTGGGTGGTGGCCCCCGCCAGCCAGTGCAGCGCCATGTCCCACCGGCTCTCCATCAACACGGCACTCCGGGTGGAGCGGGCAGCGGATTTCCCCGCCCCGGTGGAGGGAGCCTGGAGCGTCAGCGGTACCCCGGCGGACTGCGTGAAGGCGGCCCTGCTGTACCTGCTGAAGGAAAAGCCGGACTATGTGTTCTCCGGCATCAACGACGGCTACAACGTGGGCTACGACATCGCCTACTCCGGCACCCTGGGCGCCGCCATGGAGGCGGTGATGAACGGGATCCCCGCCATTGCCTTTTCCAACGCCATGCGCTATCCCCTGGATCTGCCCCAGGCTTACCTGGCGGACATCGCCCGGGAGCTGACGGAAAAGCCCCTGGGCCCCGGCATGGTGTGGAACGTAAACTTCCCCGAGGTCACCCCCGGGGAGCTTCAGGGCATCGCCCGGGATGTCACCATCGCCAACACGCAGATGTATCTCGACAACTATATCGCGGAGCCCCAGAGCGACGGCTCCCTGATCCTCACCGGCTGCGGCATCCCCCTGGCTCCCGAGGCCTATGTCCCGGAGGGCTCCGATATTGACGTGCTGCGCCGCGGCTTCGTCAGCATCGGCCGGATCAAGTGCGCGGTGATGTAGTCGGACTGTTCTGTAAAATCTTTCGGAAGCACTTGTATTTCCCGGAGAAAAGTGGTAATATGTAGAATGGAGTGAGTTGGGAATACATACCAATTTCTCCACACTTCCGTATGCCCCGACAAGCCGTCGGGAATGCAATTTATAGGAGGAAAACAAAATGAAAAAGATTCTGGCAATGCTCCTGGCTCTGGTCATGGTGCTGTCCCTGGCTGCCTGCGGCGCAAGCAATGACGCCCCCGCAACCGAGGCCCCCGCAACCGAGGCTCCCACAACCGAAGCCGCTGGCACCGAGGCAACCGAAGCCCCCGAAACCGAGGCCGCGCGTCCCCACTTTGACAAGCTGACCCTGGAGTTCGTGCCCTCCAAGGATGCCGACGTCATCATCGCAGGCACCGCCAACCTGCCCGAGCTGGTAAAGGCTGAGATGGCCCGGCTGGGCTATGACATCGACGAGGTGGACATCACCGTTGGCACCAGCTACGACGCCACCGGCGAGGCCATGTCCGCCGGTACCATCGACATCGGTTGGCTGCCCGGCGGCACCTACGCCCTGTACTCCGATGATACCGAGGTCATCCTGACCGCCACCCGGAACGGCCTGTCCAACGACAGCGAGAACCCCGCCGACTGGAACGGCGAGGCCAACGCCACCCGCAAGGACGGCCCCCAGGTTACCTACTACCGCTCCCTGATCTACGCCACTCCCTCCGAGTACGGCAAGCAGCTGGCTGCCAAGGTCAACGCCGGTGAGGCCCTGACCTGGGAGGATCTGAACCAGGCCCGCTGGGCTGTGCAGAAGACCTCCTCTTCCGCCGGTTACATCTACCCCACCATGTGGCTGATGGAGAACTACGACGG
>CALYTB010000087.1 GCA_945486035.1 uncultured Clostridia bacterium | reverse complement strand
CATGAATGGCTCCCCTACAGTGATTTTCCGACATTTCCAAAACAGTCCGCCAAACACCAATTTGTCGAATTGCTGCGCATTATCTTTCGTCCCGACTGCCTACTGGATTTCCAGCAGCTGCCGGGACAGGGCAAGGAGCGCCGGGTCGGGGCTGCTGTTTTCCAGAATCAGGGTGCCTTCCCCGTTTTCCAGCAAGCCCGCCTGGGCCAGCCTTCTGCGGGTCTCCCGGGCGGTGCCTTCGCCGCCGTCCAGGAGGGCGACCTCCTCCCCCAGCACCCGGGAGATGGCCCGGGCCGCGAAGGGGTAGTGGGTGCAGCCTAAGACCAGAGCATCCAGTTTCCCCCGCAGGGGGCCCAGAAGCTGCTCAAGCAGCGCCAGGGCCTCCGGGCCATCGGCCTTCCCCGCTTCCACCAGCTCCACCAGCCCCGGGGCGGGAAGCTCGAAAATCCGGCAGGCGTGCTCATAGCGATGCTCCAGGGAGGCGAATTTCTCCTCCCGCAGGGTCATGGGGGTGGCCATCACGCCGATGCGGCCCCCGGGGAACCGGTCGCAGGCCAGCTTCAGCGCCGGCTCGATGCCCACCACAATCAAGTCGGGATAGACCCGGCGCAGCTCGTTGATGGCCGCCGAGGTAGCCGTGTTGCAGGCCACCACCAGCGCCTTGAGGCCCCGGCTCATGAGCCTTTCCGCCGCGGCCAGGGTAAGGCGGCAGACCTCCTCCCGGCTGCGGGTACCGTAGGGGGCATTGGCGGAGTCCCCGAAATAGGCAAACCGCTCCCCCGGCAGCTGGTCGCGCAGGTGCCGCAGCACACTGAGCCCTCCCACCCCGGAGTCAAACACGGCAATGTAGTTCTCTTTCTGATTCATAATACCCCCCGGGGAATTCGAGTTGACAGTGGACAGTTGCGGCATCCCTTCGCGATGATTCCGATAAATTGTTGTTTGACGATTTCGTACACACTGCGTTCTTACTGTAGGGGAGCCATTCATGGCTCCCGCAGGGCAGTATGTTTTCGCCGAAATGTGGAGTAAATCGGAACAATGTACCGCCGGGAGCCATGAATGGCTCCCCTACAGGGTGATTCCAAGATTTTCAAAACAGACCAACGAATACCAGTTTTTTGTTCTCTTTATAACTGTCCACTGTCAACTGATATTACTTCGTGCCGAAAATCCGGTCGCCGGCATCGCCAAGGCCGGGGACGATGTAGGCGTGGTCGTTGAGCTTCTCGTCCACGGCGGCCAGGTACAGCTCCACATCGGGATGGGCCTGCTGCACCACCTTGATGCCCTCGGGGCAGCCGATGATGTTCATCATGATGATGTTGCGGCAGCCGTGCTTTTTCAGAAAATCAATGGCTGCCACAGCGCTGCCGCCGGTGGCCAGCATGGGGTCCACCACGAACACCTGCCGGTTGGCGATGTCATCGGGCAGCTTGCAGTAGTATTCCACAGGCTGATGGGTCTCGGGGTCCCGGTACAGGCCGATGTGGCCGATCTTGGCGGAGGGAATCAGATCCACCATGTTGTCCACCATGCCCAGGCCCGCCCGCAGCACGGGGACGATGGCCAGCTTCTTGCCCGCCAGCATCCGGCACTTGGCGGTGGCCACAGGGGTCTCCACCTCCACCTCCCGGGTGGGCAGGTTCCGGGTGGCCTCGTAGCACATGAGGCCCGCGATTTCTCCGATCAGCTCCCGGAACTCCTTGACGCCGGTATTCTTGTCCCGGAGGATTGCCAGCTTGTGCTGAATCAGGGGGTGATCCAATACGTGAACGTTTTCCATAAGTTTCGATCTCCTTTTCTGTATATCCTATATATGGAAACAGGCCGTGCCTGCTTCGGGCGGAAACAATTGACAATGATGGTGTCCCCTTCGGGGACGGACGGAGGATTTTCTTGGTTGACGGTGACCACGTAGGGTGCGGGCATGACCGCACCGCCCACGTTTTGTTTCAGAAAGCGTTGGACTTTCCCGGAAAACGTTACCGCTCTATCCCGTAAAATTTGCGGGGCGGTCATGACCGCCCCCTACAGTGGCCAGTGACAAATCGAAATATGTTTGAGAGAGGTTGTCATCCTGAGCGAGCGCAACGAATCGAAGGATCTGCGCATTTCGTTTCCGTTTGCAGTCAACTTGGTGCCAAGCTCCCTCGACGCGCTGCGCTTGCTCGGGATGACAGCGTTTTTCGCAGTGTGGGAACCGGCGGAAACTGTCAATTGTCAATTGTCAATTTCTTCTCCAGCCGTTCCCGTTCGGCCTGGCTCAGGCGCAGGTAGTTGGGAACGAGGGAGGCGGCATCAACGGCTTCTCCCGCTTCGATCTGCCGCAGCGCCGCCAATACCACGCCGGAGGCCCGCTGGTGACGGCGGTGCTCCGGGGGAGTCGCCAGGTTGGGCACGGTGTCCTTCAGGGTGCGGTGTGTCAGGTCGCTGCCGTCTCCCACCAGATAGATGGTTCCGGGAATTTCCCGCAGCTCGCGCCCCAGCTCCTCCAGGGAAATGGCCCGGTCCTCCCGCAGACGGGTGAGGGTTCCCCCCTCCGCACGGAAGAGGGCATTATACACCTGGCTGCGCCGGGCATCCATCACGGAGCATACCGTACCCTCCCAGGCACCCAGGGTCAGGGCCATGGCTTCCAGGGTGCTGACACCGCAAAGCGGCAGCTGCCTTCCCCAGGCGAAGCCCTTGGCCGCGGCCACACCGATGCGCACCCCCGTAAAGGAGCCGGGCCCCGCGGCCACGGCCACGTGGGTCACATCGGCAGGGGTCTTACCGCACTGCTTTAATAGATCCTCCGCCATGACCATCAGGGTCTGGCTGTGGGTCAGGCCGGTGTTCTGGTAGCTCTCCCCCAGAAGCTTTCCCTCCCACAGGGCCACGGAGGCCGCCTTGGCCGAGGTTTCAAAGGCTAAGATCAGCAAGTGTGCTCCCTCCTTCCAGGGTAATGCGCCGGGCAGTATCCCCCAGCTTCTCAATGGAAATGGTAAGCGGATTTTCCAAGGCCTCGGCCACATTCTCACTCCACTCCACGCAGCATACGCCGCCACGGTCTAAGTAGTCCTCCCAGCCGATGTCCCACAGATCCTCGGCGGACCGGAGCCGGTACATATCAAAGTGAAACAGAGGGAGCCTGCCCCCCAGGTATTCGTTGACAATGGTATAGGTGGGGCTCGTCACCATATCGGTATAGCCCAGCCCCCGGGCCAGGCCCCGGGTAAAGGCGGTTTTCCCCGCCCCCAGGTCTCCCCTGTAAGCAATCACAGTCCCCGGGCGCACAATACGCCCCAGGGCCTCCCCAACACGTTCCGTTTCTTCGGGAGAATTGGTTTCATAAATCATTTTCAAATCTTCTGCCTTCCTCTGTAGGGCTTATGTCATGACCCCGCCGCCCACCTGACAACTTATGAGCGTGTAATCAGATGCAACCGGCTTCCGTGGTATAGTGGCAATCCTTCTCCCAGTTCATGGGATTGGATTCCACATAGAGCCAGATTTTTTCGTATTCGGCTTGATTTCGGATAATGTGATCATGGTAACCGTCCTGCCAGACAATACACCCGGGGGCTGATTGTCGGATCTGCCGGGTGACATAGCTCTTAAACTGCCCGATGGCAACCGAGAGATTTGTATCCGTGCGTTCCAGAATCATGATCGCATGGAGATGATTCGGCATGATTACATACTTGTCAAGCTTCAGTCCGGGGAAATGCCGCTCCATTTCCTCCAGACCCCGGGCCGCAATCCGGCCCCAGCCGTTTGGGGCTCCGGCTTTCCCGAAGAACTGTCGCATATTATGGCAGCAAATGGTGACGAAGTAGTAATTCGGGGTGGAATAATCGTAGTTTTTCAGTCTTGGGTTTTTGCGGACGGGGAAACGGCCTCGGTTTTCCATTTCATTCATGGCAGAGTTTCCTCCTGTTCCTCGCTTACGCAGCTCTGTAAGGCATTGAAATCCGCAGCTTTCTGCCATCCACTGTAGGGAGGGGTCACTGACCCCTTTGCTGCAGTTGGGTGTCTGAGTACGATACACTTCCTGAGCATTCTCAGCGTTCAGTCTCACAACCTGAGCGGTTATGTCTAAGGAACCTCTGACTCCGCCCTACATGGGGTATCCGGGGTGTTGGGATACTGCGTTGATTGTTTCGGCTCAGTCCCGTAAGGTGGGCGGCGAGGTCATGACCTCGTCCTACAGAAGAGGGGGTGGTTATTGGGCGTTTTTCAGCTTCTCGGCCTGTTCGGCGTTGGCAAGGGTCGTGATGATTTCGTCCAGGTCGCCGTCCATGACGGCATCGATGCGGTACAGGGTCAGCCCCACCCGGTGGTCGGTAACCCGGCCCTGGGGGAAATTGTAGGTGCGGATGCGCTCGTTGCGCATGCCGGTGCCCACCTGGCTGCGGCGCATACCGGTCACCGCGCTGGTCTGCTTCTCCTGCTCGATTTCGTAGAGCTTGCTGGCCAGCATCCGCATGCATTTCTCCCGGTTCTGCTGCTGGCTCCGCTCCTCCTGGCAAGCCACCACGATTCCCGAGGGCCTGTGGATCAGCCGCACGGCGGAGGAGGTCTTGTTCACATGCTGGCCCCCCGCGCCGGAGGCCCGGTAGACCTGCATTTCGATGTCTGCGGGATTCAGCTCCACATCCACCGGCTCCATCTCCGGCAGCACCGCCACCGTGGCGGTGGAGGTATGGACCCGGCCGCCGGACTCGGTCTCCGGCACCCGCTGAACCCGGTGAACGCCGGATTCGTATTTTAACCGGGAGTAGGCGCCCCGGCCGGTGATCAGGAAGTCCGCCTCCTTCACACCCCCCAGCTCGGTTTCGTTGTAGTTCAGAAGCTCCACCCCAAACCCGTGGGACTGTGCGTACATGGAGTACATCCGGAACAGACTGTGGGCAAACAGGGCGCTTTCCTCGCCCCCCACGCCGCCCCGGATCTCCATAATGACATCCTTGTCGTCATTGGGGTCCTTCGGCAGCAGCAGAATCTGCAACTTTTCGTAAAGGGCTTCCTTCTCCGCTTTCGCGGCGGAAAAGGTCTCCTGGCACAGCTCCTTCATCTCCGGGTCCGCCATCAGCTCCTGGGCATCCAGCATCTCCTGCTCCGCCCGGCGGTAGGCCCGGTAGCTTTCCACAATGGGCTCTAAGTCGCTTTTCTCCCGCAGGAGCTTTGCCGCCCGACCGGGGTCGGCGTAGAAGTCCGGCTGCTGGGATTTTTCGCAAAGCTCCTCGTAGCGGGAGCATACGGCCTTTAATTTGTTCAGCATGGATATTTTCTCCAAAACAGAATAGAATGGGCAAAAAACCGACAACTTTCCAGGTAGAAAGTTCCCTTTTCTGGGTAAGTTAATCCCGGCGGAAGAGGTTCAGCACGCAGCTGGCGGTGTCCGTCAGGCGCGACCTTTCCCGCAGCCGCGCGGCGCCCTCGGGGCCGATGCGGTAGACATGGGGGGTCATGGAAAGAAGATTTTGCACCTGTTCCCCCTCCACGGTAAAGGAAAAGCGGATGGTCTCGGTTTTCACCGGCGTAAACCCCGGAAGCTCCGGCGATAAATCCTTTGGCTTTTCTGTGAGGCGGTCATAGATGATGCCCTTCAGCCCCAGCAGGTGATCCTCCGCCGCCAGCACCTGGAGAAAGTATCCGCCCGGGCGCAGCACCCGGTGAAATTCCCCGGGAAGGGTCACGGAGAACAAAGATGTCAGCAGCGACACGGCGCCGTCCTTCACCGGCAGATGGGCCGCGGAGGCACAGAGCCACTGGTGTGCTTTATACTTCCCGGCGGCGCAGCGGACGGCCTCCTTGGAGATGTCCACCCCGGTGAGGGGGCACCCCAGAGCACGGGCCAGATACGCGCCGTAGTAGCCCTCGCCGCAGCCCACGTCCAGAATTTCTCCCTGAATTCCGGCATCCAGCGCCGCCCGGGTCACCGCCTTCGCGATGGGCTCGTAGAACCCCCCCTCCAGAAACCTTCTGCGGGAGGCCACCTGCTCCCGGGTGTCCCCGGGGGAGCGGGAATGCTTGCTCTGGACGGGCAGCAGATGCACATACCCCTGCCGGGCAATGTCAAAGCTGTGCCGGTTGGGACACGCGAGGGACTTTTCAATTGTTTCCAGGGGTTCTCCGCATAAGGGGCAAAGCAGCTCCATGGTCATCCCTCCCAACAGAATTGACAATTGACAATTGAAAATTGACAATTTTGGATCGGCGCAGGAATCCGACGTGTCGGAAACACGATAAACGAAAAGCGCTGTCATCCCGAGCGAGCGCAGCGAGCCGAGGGATCTTGGCTCTGAATTGACTGCAAATGATAACGGAATGCGTAGATCCTTCGACTCGCAAAGCTCCCTCAGGATGACACGCGATTTCCGTCTTTCATGGCAATGACAGCATATTGGAATCTCCGGCCTTAATTGTCAACTGTCAATTGTCAATTGTCAATTTACTCCCGTTTTTACTCTACCCTATATCATACCCTATTTTTCCCGCTTCGTCAAACGAAATCAAAGGATGTGAAGCCAATGCGGCGAATTTTTCTGTGCCTTTTGTGCCTGAGCCTGGTTGCGCTGCCGGTAAAAGGGGCCGGGGATGTGAAATATGTGGCGCTTACCTTCGACGACGGGCCCTCTGGCCGGTTTACCCGGCAGCTTTTAAAGGGGCTCGCGGCCCGGGATGTGCAGGCGACGTTCCTTCTGTGCGGCTACCGGATGGAGCAGTACCCGGAGCTGACGGAGCAAATTCACGCGGCGGGCCACGAGATCGGCTGCCACGGCTATTCCCACAGCAATATGCAGCCCATGAGCCGCCGGGACATCGCCGCCGAGATCGAGAAAATGCAGTCGCTTTTGCCGGAGGGCTGCGCCATGGCCTTCCTGCGGCCCCCGGGAGGCTGCTGCAGCGACAACGTCCGGCAGGTGGCGAAGGCCCGGGGGCTTGCCATCCTCAGCTGGTCGGTGGACCCCCGGGACTGGGCCACCCGGGACACCTGGGCCATCGAGAAAACCGTGCTGGAGCGGGTGAAGGACGGGGATGTGATATTGCTTCACGACATGACGGACAGCTCCGTGAAGGCGGCTCTCGACATCGTGGACAATCTGAAAGCCCGGGGCTTCCGCTTCGTCACCGCCTCCCGCCTGGCCGCGCTCCACGGAAGAACACCCACCCCCGGCAAATCCTACTCCAGCTTCCCACCCCGGGATACGGAGAAATAGCAATCCTTACAGTGCGAGAAATCGGTGTTTGTCGGGCTGTGCCCCGATTACCTGTCATTGCGAACCAGCGCGCACGCTGGTGTGGCAATCCCCCGGCTGAAAGGAACCAGGTAACGATTACCACCAAAAAACGTGAATTCTACCGCGCTTTTGGTACTTGTCGCAACATTGTACGTCTAACCGGGGGATTGCCACGCCAGTGTGCGCACTGGCTCGCAATGACAGCATATCTTTACAAACACCAATTTGCAGCTGTGTTGGGATGCGGGCGTGAAAATACCCCCTCCTTTTGGGCGGGGTTCGTAAAACAGTTAAACCGACCTATGGTTACGATCATAGGCCGGTTTTTATGTTATGCACTGGCGCGGCAGCACCCAGGGCTCCCTTGTGTAAAGGGAGCTGTCAGCGAAGCTGACTGAGGGATTGCTTTACCGCAGCATCGATATACTCACAAACTCCACGGAAATTTCTGCCGACTTCGTTGTTGGGAATACGAATGACTCTCAGACCATATCCCTCCAGAAAAGCGGTGCGGTCTGCATCTTTTTTGATGTTTCTATCCTCATAGTGTTGAGAACCGTCCAACTCAATGACAAGTTTTGCTTCTGCGCTATAGAAATCAGCGATATATTTTCCCAGCACCTTTTGCCTGGAAAAACGGACAGGGTAGGAACGCAGAAAATCATACCATAGGTGCCGTTCTTCCTTGGTCATTTCTTTTCGCAGCTGTTTTGCCAAAGGAACCAACTGCTTATTGTGCTTTGGCTGCATGACAATCCCGACCTCACGGCTTTCGCCGTGCCACCTCCCTTTACACAAGGGAGGCTTTGGTGCTGCGCAAAATTGCAGACCGTACAGTACACCGAAAGGTGTATAGAAGTGCGCTCTTTATCAGTTCAACAAATTGTGATTAGGGTTATCGGTTTTAGTAAGCATTGCGAGAAGCTGCTTTTGAGGCGCAATCGCAAACAAAAGAAAAGTCTGTCATCCTGAGCGAAGCGGAGCGGAGTCGAAGGATCTTGGCACTAAAATAACCACACACGTCAACGAAATGCGTAGATCCCTCGACTCGCTGCGCTCGCTCGGGATGACAACGCTTCCTGTACAATTAACAGTTTTCAATCAGCTTACTAATGCCGACAACCTAAATTGTGATTTGTAGAGTTACTTCTCTCTACATTTAATGCCATAGTTTCCTCGA
>CALYTB010000086.1 GCA_945486035.1 uncultured Clostridia bacterium | reverse complement strand
TGTCAACTGTCAATTGTCAATTGTCAATTCGGCGAAGCCGCTAAACACCAATTTGCCGCGCTGCCGGGGTTAGGGGAGCCGGTTTTCCAGGTCGGCTACCCGGTGATTAATCACCTTAATCTGCTCCTCCACCACGGGCATCCGTCTGGCGAAGCCGTTGTGTTCCCGGACCTCCCGGGTCAGCTCATCCAGCTTGGTTTCGGTGACGGCCTGGGATTTTCCGTTGGCAATCAGCACCCCCAGCAGGGTGATTCCGCCCGTAATCAGGGCGGTTACGATGCTCTCCATTGGCTGTTCCTCCTGTGTTTCAAGTTACGTCCATGTGGACGAAGCTTTCGTCGATGGCGTAGGCGTAGTGTACCGGCAGCTCCCCCACGAACTCCAGCACCTGGGCCGCGCTCCTGCCCTGAATCCTGAAATCCATGGCCTTCCCCGTCAGGTGGAAGCTGTTATACACGCCGCCCACCTGCCGGTTGTGGTCCGGGCAGCGCACCCCGCTGGAAACCGTTGCCGGTGCTCCGAAATGCTCCCGAACCCGGTCCGCCAGCCGCGCCAGGCTTTCCGCTGGCTCCGCCGGGAAGCCCCCGCAAGCCCCGCAGGGGCACCGGAACTCCGCCCGTGTGAAATAGCGGATGTCCTTCCACCAGGCGGGGCCTTCCGTTTCCTCCTGCCGGGGCGCCTCCCCGCTGCCGATCACCTCCAGAATCCGCTTTTGGGTAGCGGGTCCGAACACTCCGTCCGCTTCCAGACCGTACCGGCTCTGGAAGGCCCGGGTAGCCTCCTCCGAAAGCCGCCCCCAGATGCCGTCCGGGATACCGGAATAGTAGCCCAGATACCCCAGCAGGTGCTGGATCTGTTTTACGGTCACAGCGCCTCACCGCTTTCTGTGCCGATGTCCAGCAGATCGTTGTACTCCGACTCGCTGAGCTTCCCCAGCGCGAAGAAAATGTCGATCTTGTAGGTCAGGTCAGCGGTCAGACCGCCTCTTGCTTTCAGTCTCTTCAGGGTGTTATACAGCATGTTTATACCTCCAATTCTGTCAGTGCGGCTGCGTATTCCGAATTTACATAGGCCAGCGCGGCGACGTACTCCGCATCCGTCATGCGCTCGTCCATGTCGTAGATGAATTTCCGGTCGTCCCCCTGGGCGGCCTTGATGTACTCCACAAAGTTTTCCAGCGCACAGGCGTAGTCAAAATTGACCACCGGCTCCACGCCGTTTTCGCTCTGGTAGCTGATATTGGTTCCGCCGTAATAGGTGCGCAGATCGAACAAGGCTTTAACCTGTTCGGCGGTTAGGGCGGTTTCGATGGGATTATGTGCGTACATAACATAAAAATTTAGGTTCTTTACGTAATTCACGGCATCGTCAAATGTCGGATATATTTCTTTTAGGAGAGATACATAGAAATGGTTCTGGTAGCATCCAATACGATACGGAGTTAACGTATCACCTTTCAAAAACTTATCGGAATAGATTTTATTCTGAATCGATATCCTCGATAGACCATCAGGTATTTGTACAGAAATCGCAATATCCGATTCTCTGTCGGATACTATTTTGGTTTTGATTGGCACCTCGCAAGTTATTCGCTGCACCAGTGTCCCAGTCCCATCCGCATACACATATAGCTCGTCCCGCACATCCCCGATACCCCTTAGCGTAACCGGGATCATGGCTGTCTGCGTTTCCGTTCCGTCCGCATTGGATACGGTCATGGCGCAGTTTTCCACGCTCTTAATCTCCTGGGGATAATCAGGCGACGGAGAAGGAGCGCCGCCGGTATAGGGTTCCCAGTCGTGGGCAGTACCGCCATTTTCAAGCATAAACTTAACTGTGAATTCGAACTCTTCACCGGCTACGCTGGAAAAGCAGCACATATGTTTTGCGATCTTATCAGAATCCACAGTGAATATTGCACTTGATTGACTGGATGCTAAGTCTACGATACTATGCCAATCAGCCGTGAGAATGGCAATTTTTGGATGGTTGCCAAACACTTGAAAGACGTATGTTCCAGGAGTAATGACCAGGTTTGGAAGAAATGTTCTTCCGCACCATCCAGATTCTGTTGATGTACCTGATATATGCACACTTCCATCCTGCAAAATATCCGTTTTTACGCCTCTTAGTTCGTCTCCAGCGAAAGTAGCATAATCCAATAACTGATACCCGTTCGTGCTTATCTGCTCCGACCTTCCCCCGATCACCAGATTCCGCACCGCCCCGTCATCGGAATCCGCAATGTTTACGGCCCCCAGATTGCCGGTGTAGAATTTCTTGATCCGATTGCCCAGGGCTTCCTGGTTGCTTAGTCTGTTCTGCGCAACGGCATCCACGATTTTTCGCCCGGTCTCCTCGGTCATTGGCTTCAGATTGTTCCATCCACTGGTTTGCCCTTGTGCATCCACACCGCTTACCGCACTCAGAATCCGCTGTCCTGTTTCCTCCGTGATTGGTTTCAGATCATTCCACATAGAAATCCTCCCTTATTTCTTATTCTTTCCGGCCAATTCAGAACGCGTTATTCCAGCCGGATCTTGCTGACCCTTGCCGAGGCCGCGGAGCCGCTGCCGGAAATGCTCAGCCCGCAGGTATAGGTTTCGGTCTTGCTCAGCCCGGAGATGTCTATGGTCAGGCTCACCTGGGAGGTGCCTCCCGGGAGGAACTGGGTGGCCGCGACCTCCCCGCCCGCGCTGTAGATCTGGAACCTCGCCACCTGGGAGGAATTTGCCGTGAAGGAAAGGGTTTTGTACTTTCCGAAGGCGCTGATGGGCGTATCCATGACGACCATGCCGGAGGTGGTGCCGTCGGTGCTGACGGAAACATACCCGGTGGTCATGGGGCTGGTGCTGACCTCGGCATCGCCGGTTCCCGTCCACCCGCCGGAATAGTCCGTCAGCGCGGTTCCGTTCAGAATATCGTATGCAAGCCCTTCGGAAATGCGCACCCGGTCTCCGTTTTGGAACACGAACGCCTCCACATCCACCCAAACGCCGCTGCGATACTGCCGGGCAGATGCCGGGCAGAGACGAATGGTGTTTTTCTTCAGGGCGTTGAACGGCGCGGTGCTCTCCTCCCCGGTGACAAACCACACCGTTCCCTCCCGGGGATTTCCGGGTCTGACGGCGGAGAACGCCCAGTCGGAAACGGGAGTATCCGTATACACCCAGACGGTGTTTTCCTTCGGGTTTGCGGGCTGTACCGTGCCCCCCACCACCTTGAAATTCAGGCCGGTTCCTCCGCCGCCCGTCACGTTAAAAATCATAAGATCCCCCCCTTTGAAAGCCCCGCAGAATCGGTTCCTTCCATTTGCTTTTCCGCCTGTTCCGCAATTCCCCGAATTGTAGCGCAAACACGGCTATACGGCAATTCGGACAGGCGGCGGGCCTGGTCCGCGATGCCGGTCAGGCGCTGGGCGGTAATCGCGTATTTTTCATACTGGGCCATCAGAACGCCCCCTCTTCCGCATCGGGCAGCTGCTCCGTCTCCCCGGGGGATGTGGCGAAGGAGCCGCCGTCTGCAAACAGCGCGACATGAACCGTCAGATCCATATCCGGCACGCTGTCACAGACAAAGGTAAGCGTTCCGCTTCCCTTTTCCGCACAGTAAACGCCGCAGTCCAGATACGCGGCATACCCCTCCCCGCTTTCCGCCGCCGGTGCGGCAAATACATGGGTGGCATTCCCCGCAGTCACCCCGGGAGCCGCCACGCTCTGCCTCTGCTCCGCCCAACCCTGGGCGGAAAGGGTCACGGAAAAGAACTGTGTCTTCCCGTCCGCGTAAGCCTTTGTCGCCGCATCCTCCAATTCCACCGGCGCCCCCAGCCCCGTCACCCGGTTTCCGCCCATGGAAAGATTCCCGGTGACGGTTCCCCCGGCTCTGGGCAGGGCCTCCTCCGCCAAAGCCTTTCCCTCCGCCGCCAGGAAACGGATTGCCTCCACATCCGGCTTGTTGTGAATGTAGTCCGCACGCTCCGGGTCCGTCTGGGCCCAGTCCGCCGCCGGTGTGGGAAGCCCCGCCACAGCGCCCATAATCTTCATTTCTGCACCTCCGTAATGGTGGCCTGGAGGGTGATGCTCCCGGCGGGCTTGCCCCCGAAGGCATACACCGTCACCTGACCGTTTTCATTTTCCGCCGCCAGGGCGAAGCCGCTAAGCCGCATCCGCTCCAGAAGCAAACTGTCCGGCTGAAGGTCCACCTTGCTGGTCAGGGTGATGCCGGAAAGCGCCACCGTCTGGGAATAGGGACTGACGGCCCCCTTCCATTCTTCCGGTGCCAGGGACACCTCCGCCGTCCGGATGGTCACGCTGCCGTAGGGGCCCTTCAGCCGAACCCGCAGGCTGTCCGCCGTGCCATAGGATATTGCCATCACAGCACCTCCTTGCTGATACTCTCTTCCAGTCTGAGCCCGGGAAGGCTCTGCCCCTCCACCACGCCGTTGGCCCAGACCACCCGCACCTGGGCCGGGACCGGCCCGGGGGACATGCCCAGGCTTTCCTGCTGGCTCAGGGGGAAGAGCCACACCCCGCCCTGAAAGCTCAGCTGTCCCCGACTGTAGGTTTTCCGCAGCCGTCCCAGGGTGATTTCCACATCCAGAACATCCACCGGCTCCACCGGAGAATCCGCGCTGTTGTAAATCCCGATCCCCAAAGCGCAGCCGTCGCCCTGCATCATATACCGCACCTCCTGTGAAAAATGAATTGTGTACCAGTCCTGCCCGCTGCCCGACAAATTGTTGTTTGTTTAGAAAAGGTTGTCATCCCGAGCGGAGCGAAGCGTAGTCGAGGGATCTACGCATTTCGTTATGCTTTCTGGTCAACTTGGTGCGAAGATCCTTCGACTCCGCTCCGCTTCGCTCAGGATGACAGCCTTTTTGAAATATTTGGAACTGCCCGACAAACACCAATTTGTCTGTCCGCCGCTTATTTGCGCAGGGCTTTTGCCTGGGCTTCGGTCATGCCGGCCTGGCGGAGTTCTTCGGGGGTGGGGGTGTAGCCCTTCTTGATCAGCGCCGCCAGACGGGTGTAGGCATCGGAGGCCATTTTGTAACCGTCCAGGTACTGCTGATAGCCCCGCTGGTAAGCCTGATCCGCCTGGGACTGCAGGGCGCTGACCTCCTTGCGGTAGCTGTCCAGGGCATCCTGGTGACGGCTGTATTCCTGCTGCCCCTGCTCCCGGGCCAGCTGGTACTGATCCTCCAGGTCGCTGTAGCCCTGCCGGTAGCGCTCCAGCGCCCGGTCGTAGAGCTCCGGGACGGTCTGGTTCAGCTTCTCCAGGTAGCTCGTATAGGCCTGCTGTCCGGCGGTCTGGGCGTAGGAATTGGCATAGCCCCCGGTCATGGCCTGGGCACGGCCCATGGTGTCCTCCATGGCCCGGTTTCCCAGGGCGGTGTACCGGTCCCGGTACTGCCGGTAGAGCGCATCCGTGTCAATGTCGTAGCGGAAGGCCTGCCGGTTCTGCAGTCTGTCATAGAGGGCCTGGGCCTGGGTGTCGTACTGCCCCTGGTAGGCGGGCTTTTGCTGCCGGGCCGTTTCCAGGCGCTCGGTCAGCTTCCGGTACTCCGGGTCCTCCAGCGGATTGTAGCCCGCGGAGTAGCGGTTTTTCGTATCAGCCATGGGCGCCTCCCTTCTCCAGCCGGGTCAGGATGTAGTTGAGCTGATCCGCCAGCTGGTACAGGTAGCTCTTGATTTCCGTCAGCTGCTGCTGAGGGCCGGTGCCGGTGATGCTGGGGTAGCGGATGGGTTCTTCCATTACAGATCGCTTCCTTTCTCCAGAATTTTGGTGAGGGAATAGAGCTTTGCGCCGCCGGTCCCCTGAAAGCGCAGCCGCATGTGGTCGCACCGGCGGACCCGCAGGGGGATTCGGAAGCTGCGAAGCTCCGTGCCGAATACCCGGCAGAGGCTTTCCCACTGGCCGCTGTCGTCATACTCGATGAGGCACTCCAGCTCCGACCCCCGCTCCAGAGCCAGCCGCAGATTCAGCCGGGAGATATACTGCCGCCGGGCCGGGTCCATGCCCAGCTCCCCGGTCTGGGCCATCCAGGAAACCGGGCCCTCCGGTTCTCCGCTTCCCAGCAGCCCCAGAATGTTCCGGCTGCTCCGGTCAATGGCGAACAGCTCCCCGCCCCAGGCGCAGAAGGCGGCGCAGGAGAGGTTGTCCTCCCGGTGCCACAGCTTTTTCCCCCGGTCATAGACGAAGAGGTGGTAAACCCCGGCCTCGTCCTCCATGGAGATGTAATACTTGTCCCCGATGGCCCCTGCCGCGGCATTCCCATAGCGCTCCCTGCCCAGGGCCTGGGAAATCTCCATGGGCAGGGCCCCGTCATAGGCGCAGACCCCGGTGGGGGATTTGTACATCAGGGTATCCCCCACCACGGCAAGGCTTCGGTGGCAGCCTGCCTGAACGCCCCGGCAGGCCGTGGTCTGGATGCGGAAGGAGGCGGGCTCGCTGCCGTAGATTTTGTGCAGACACCCCTCCCGGAAGAACAGGGGATACCCCAGGTGGGTGGCCGCCCCGGTGAAGGGCCCGTCGCTGCCGCAGCTAGCCCGGTAGCTGTCGGTGGAGAGCCCCTGGAAGCAGTTCCAGTTTCGAAAATCCCCCAGCTTGCTGGCATAGATTTCATTGACTGGCTTTCCCCGGCTGTCCGTGCCGTAGCGGCAGCCCCAGAGCCGGTTTTCGGCCTGGGTGACAAAGTCCATGTCCGGCATTTCCCGCTTCAGGGTCAGGGCCTGCTCCTGGGTGAAATTCCGGGAAAGCATCCCCTTCACCAGGACGAAAGCTTCCCCCGTGTCCACGATCCACACATAGCCGTTCAGCCCCGATTCCGCACAGCCGGAAAGCTCCGCCGTATCCCCCGGGAGAAAGCCCGTCCCGATTCCCGGGGCGGACAGCTTCACCGCCGTGTCCGTCACCGGAATCCAGGCGCTCATGGATGCGGAATACTGCTTGAGGCTCCCGCCGTCCATCCACAGCGCCCCGTTTTCCGGCTCCTCCGGGGCCTGGGTCACCCAGCTCAGAGGCGCTCCGTCCCCGTCACAGAGGGTGAGCTCCGCCCCCGAAACCGTATTGGATGCTTCGATGGAGCCAAAATCCTCCGGATACGCGGTATTGATGTACATTTTATCCGGCAGAATGATGACGTAGGCCCCCATGGAGATCAGATCCTTGGGGCAGCGCTCCGGCTCCACCGAAAGGCCCATGGCAATCCGCCGGTCCCCCAGCAGGAAATCCGCCCCGTCCACACAGCACAGCGCCTCCTTGGCGATGAGCCCCTGGGGGGAGGCGGGCTTGCGGTAGATGCCCCGTTTCCCCCGGGGGGACAGGACGGGATAGGCATCCGAGGTGAGATTTTCCATATCCCGGAATTCTCCGGCCTTGATTTTCAGATTCCGGTTGTACCCCCGGAACACCTGCACCCCCTGGGCAGTCACCTCCCGGGGCGGTATGGTAGGATAGCGCATAAAAGACCTCCTTCGTCAGTTCCCTCGCATCGCGCAGAAGCTCGGAAAAATGGTGTTTGGCGATTTTGTACGCATTGCGTTTTTACTGTAGGGGAGCCATTCATGGCTCCCGTGACGCAGTACGTTTTCGCCGAAATGCTCATATAATCGGTACATTTCACCGCCGGGAGCCATGAATGGCTCCCCTACAGAATAATTCCAGGGTTTCCAAAACATCTCAACAAACACCAATTTGCCGTTCCGGCGGCTCTTTTTCTGCTACCACCGGAAGCTGCCCGCGCCTTTTGGGGAAAAGGAGCGGTTGTACCAGCTTTCAAAAGCGGCGTATTCCGTGTTGAACAGGCTGATGGAGGCGTTGTAGCGCTCCAGCTCCCCGCTGTACAGGTCGATCTGGGCCTCCAGCCATTTCAGATACATCCCCGCAAAGCCCTCCGGGGCCAGAGTGGGGGCATCCTCCGCCGGCTGGGAGCAGGGAAGCCCGCCCTCGTGGGTGTCCAGGATGTTTCGCTTCACCGTATGCTCCAGCTGCAGCAGCCACCCCAGCTTCTCCTCCCGGGAGAAGGCGTTGTAGCGCAGCCGGTCTGCCCGGTCGATGATGTCGCCCAGGGTCATGTTCTTCCTCCTTCTTTAACGCGGCTCCCCTGTTTCCAGGGGAGCCGGGTGCTTTGGAAGCTCTGATGAAATCGGCAAGAGCTGACAGCGAGAGATTTTGCTTCCTCAGAAAGTTTGGAAAATCGAGGAATACTGTATGTATTTCCGATTTTCCAAACTGCACTGAGGGAGCAAAAGATCCGCCGCTCAGCCGTAGACGATTTATTCAGAGGTTCCCTTTATTCCTGCTCCTCCAGCAGCTGTTCAATCCGTTTGTCCAGGGCCTCCTGGGCGGCCTGACTGCGCCGGAATTCCCGGGCCACCTCCTCCGGCACCAGGGACTTCTTCCCCCGGGGCAGCAGATAGTTCACGCCGTTGACGCTGACGAACACATTGGGCTCGTCCCCCGTGTACCCCTTGGGTACAAAAATTTCCACTCTGTCCTCTCGCATAGATATCCCTCCGTTTCTAAATTACCGTTTCCCTCAACGACGCGGTAAATTGGTGTTTACAGTTTTTAAACGCACTTCGTCCTTGCTGTAGGGGAGCCAT
>CALYTB010000085.1 GCA_945486035.1 uncultured Clostridia bacterium | reverse complement strand
TGGGCCGCCGCGTTCCCGGCCACTTCGACGAGGAGCAGTACGCCCTGTGCTGGATTGTGGACTTCCCCATGTACGAAATCGGCGAAGAGTCCGGCCAGCTGGAGTTCTGTCACAACCCCTTCTCCATGCCCCAGGGCGGCCTGCAGGCTCTGCTGGATGCCGAGGGAGACACCGAGAAGCTGCTTGCCATCAACGCCAACCAGTATGACCTGGTGGTCAACGGCTACGAATCCGCCTCCGGCGCGGTGCGCAACCACGATCCCGAGATCATGGTCAAGGCCTTCCAGATGGTTGGCCTGGGCGAGGAGGATGTGAAGGCCAAGTTCCCCGCCATGTACAACGCCTTCACCTACGGCGCGCCTCCCCACGCGGGCGCGGCTCCCGGCGTGGACCGTCTGATCATGCTGCTCACCGGTGAGGAGAGCATCCGGGAGGTCATCACCTTCCCCATGAACAAGAATGCCCAGGACCTGATGATGGGCGCCCCCACCACCGTGGACAAGTCCCAGCTGGATACCGTCCACATCGCCCTTCTCGAAGAGTAATCCAAACGCCCCTGCCAAGCGGCAGGGGCGTTGCTTCATATATCACCCAGGCAGAAAACCACATTGGAACGACAAATTGGTGTTTGTAGGGATGCGCCCCAAATTACCTGTCATTGCGAACCAGTCCGCAGACTGGTGTGGCAATCCCCCGGTTAGAAGGGAAATGTATCGACAATTGCCCTACAGGACGGGGAAACACTGCGATTTTTGGTGGTAATTGCAACCTGGTTCCATTCATCGGGGGGATTGCCACGACCACTTAAGCGGACTGGTCTCGCAATGACAGGAAACTTGGAGACAGCCCGACAAACACCAATTTTGTCTTCTTCCCGTAGTTTACCCCGGTTTCCCGGGGGCCGCCTCAGTACAGGGGCGTTCCGCAGTAGCGGCAGCGGGCTACGCCGGGCTCGTGCTTCGCGCCGCAGCGGCGGCAGTACACCATTCCGTAGGCGGCAGGCCTGGGGGGCTGGGGCGCCGCGGACTTGGGCGGAGCGGGCGGGGCAGGGACATTCACCGGGCGGGGAGGTTCCGGGGCATCCAGATCCGACCAGTCCTCCGCGGGAGGCTCGGGTGCCGGAGCGCGTTCACTCCGAGGCGCTGTGGGCGGGACATAGGCCGGCCGCTCCGGGGCCCGCCGGTTATCGGCAAGAATTCTGCGCAGCTCCACATTGCTCTGGACCAGATCTCCGAAGCCATGCAGAAGCAGCACCCCCACATAGATCACCAGCATATAGCAGACCACCGCCACGGCAGCCGCCAGTCCGGCCATCACAGCCATCTCCGCACCGTACCGGTTGTAAACAAAGCACACCGCGACCCCCGCCGCGGCCAGCGCCAGAACCAGATTCAGCCAGAACAGCACCCTTGCCACAACCGTGATCTTCCTTCCGCTGTTTTGAAACATAGCCCTTCCTCCGTTCTCTCAATCCCCCGGACGGCACCGGGTATTCCTGAAATTGATTATACCACATCAGGAAGGATTTACAAGTATTTTGTAAACCGTACCCACCGGCTTTCCGCAGCAGATCGGAAAACCGGTGTTAGGCGAGATGTCACTGCAGGGGCGGCTATTAGCCGCCCGCCAAGTGCCGTCAACAAAAGTGCTTCCGTTTATCGGAAACACTCAAAAACCTGAACGTCTTCGGGCGGCTATCAGCATCCTTCCAATTGCGAAACGCATACCTTCACGATCTGTTTCAGGAATTTGTTCAAATTTGAACAGATTCCCCTTGACATTCCTGTCTTTTAGTGGTATACTTCCAAACGTTCAAATTTGAACATTCGGAGGAGTCCCCATGGAACTGTCCAACTTCTTTGATGCCGCGAGCAGGGCGAAGAAAGAATACACCCGCTGTCTTGAGCCGGTTTGCCGGGATTTCGGCCTGACCCAAAACGAACTGGCGGTGCTGCTGTTTCTCAACAACAATCCGGGTCTTGACCGGGCAGCGGATATCGTCTCCTGCCGCGGGATCGCCAAATCCCATGTATCGCTGGCCGTATCCGCACTGGAAGCCAGGAACATCCTCTCTCGCCGGTTTGACTCATCCGACCGCCGCGTCTGCCATCTGCTTCTGACCGAGCAGGGCGCGCGGATTGCCAAAGCCGGAGCCGCCCGGCAGCGGCAGTTTTTTGACGCGCTGTACGCTGGCATTTCCCCCGGAGAACGGGCGCAGATGCGTGCCGTCATCCAAAAAATTATGGAAAATATCGCGTCCTTCCCGTAAATCTATGGAGGTATTCTCATGGAATCCATTCTGTTCACCATTCTTGTCTGTTTCTTCGCCGGCATGGGCGCCGGTTTGGGCACGGGCTTCGCGGGCATGAGCGCCGCGGCAGTCATCACCCCGGTACTGGTGACATTTCTGAAAATGGACGCCTATCAGGCCGTGGGCATCGCGCTGGCTTCGGATGTGCTGGCCAGCGCCATCAGCGCCTACGAGTACGGCAAAAACAGGAATCTTGACATCCGCAACGGCCTTGTGATGATGGTCTCCGTTCTGGCGTTCACCATGGTAGGTAGCTGGATTTCCAGCCGGGTGAACAATCAGGTCATGGGCGGCGCCTCGGTCTTCATGACCATGATTCTGGGCATCAAATTCATCGTAAAGCCTGTTATGACCACCAAGGAATCCATGCAGGCGGTCTCCGCGGGAAAGCGGGTTGTTCAGTCCGTCGTCTGCGGCGTGATCATCGGCTTTATCTGCGGCTTCATCGGTGCGGGCGGCGGCATGATGATGCTGCTGATTCTCACCAGCGTGCTGGGCTACGAGCTGAAAACCGCCGTTGGCACCAGCGTGTTCATCATGGCCTTTACGGCCTTCACCGGCTCCATGAGCCACTTTGCCATCGGCGGCGCGCCGGACTGGACGGTACTGGCGCTTTGCGTGCTGTTCACCCTGCTGTGGGCAAGAATCGCGGCGAAGTTTGCCAACAAGGCCACCCCCGCCACACTGAACCGGGCTACCGGCATCGTTCTGCTGGTATTGGGCATCGTGGTGCTGGCGTTTCAGAAATTCGGCTAAGAACCAAGGGAAGCTCTGATTAAATCGGCAAGAGCTGACAGCGAGAGATTTTGCTTCCTCAGAAAGTTTGGAAAATCGAGGAATACTGTATGTATTCCCGATTTTCCAAACTGCACTGAGGGAGCAAAAGATCCGCTGCTCAGCCGTAGACGATTTATTCAGAGGTTCCCAAAAAGCCCTCCGCATCGCAAAAGCGCGATGCGGAGGGCTTCTTTCGCTGTACAGCAAATCGGTGTTTGACGGGCTCTTGCCCTCCCCTTTGGGGAGGGCCAAAGCGAAGCGAGGTCGGGAGAGGTTCACCGCATTCGGAGTATTTCTTGCGCTTTTCCGTAAACACCCCCTGAAAACCTCTTCCGTCAGCCCTTCAGGCTGCCTCCTTCCCCAAAGGGGAAGGCAACGCGCTGCGCGCCACAGCCCGCCGCACATCCATTTTTTCCACCGGCTTGCCAAAAGGTCATTGTCATGTCCAGAGGATACCCCGGACTGCGAACGTGACGATTGTAGGTCAGAACCGTCGTGTCGCTGCTCCCTTTGCCATTCGCGCATTCACAAAGCGAGGAAAGATTTCCTGTAGTTTCCAACTTTTTTGAGCCATTTGCATTCGCTTTTTTGCCATAAATCAGACCCACTGCCTTTCTCAAAAATTGAGGTTTAGGCAGTGGGTCTGGTGAAGGTGCGAGAAAATACAAAAACCCTGAAAGCCCTAGAGCTTTCAGGGTTTTGGTGACCCGCCGGGGATTCGAACCCCGGACCCACTGCTTAAAAGGCAGTTGCTCTGCCAACTGAGCTAGCGGATCATATAAATTTGGCTGGGATGGCCGGATTCGAACCGACGAATGTCAGAGTCAAAGTCTGATGCCTTACCGCTTGGCGACATCCCAATACCGGTGTGACTCGCTTTGGCCGGACACACTGGGCATTATAGCATGGAATGCCCGGTTTGGCAATCCTTTTTTTCATTTTTTTGGCTTTGGCTTTCTTCCTCACGGAAAGCGGAATGATAAATTGGTGTTTGAACGGCTTCGCCGAATTGACAATTGACAATTGACAATTGACAGTTGACAATTTCGGCATCCTTTCAGAATGATCAAAAATGCCCAAATCCAACTGTAGGGGAGCCATTCATGGCTCCCGGCGGTACATTGTTCCGATTTACTCCACATTTCGGCGAAAACGTACTGCCCCACGGGAGCCATGAATGGCTCCCCTACAGCAAGGACGAAGTGCGTCTAAAAACTGTAAACAACAATTTAGGTTATCGGCTTTCGTAAGCACGCTGATAAATTGGTGTTTGAAGTTATCAGGCACCTGACGCTTCTACCGTAGGGGCGGCTATCAGCCGCCCGAAAACGTTCAAGTTTCTGAGCGTTTCCAATAAACGGAAGCATTTTCGTTGACGAAACAAAAGCGGGCGGCTAATAGCCGCCCCTACGGTGGTATCTCGACAAACACCAATTTCACGATCTGCTTATTAATGCCGATAACCTAAACAACAATTTATCGCTTTGCTAGATTCTGTCCAATGAGAATTTCTTTTCCCCGGATGACGAACGGTTACGCTTTGGTGTGATCGAAGCTCGTTTCGGTCGTATATGCATATTATACAGTATATTGCGGATATTCCCAATCACGCGGCTCATTTCCGGTTCTTAAATAATTCTTCACATTCTGTATTCGCTCTGTATACGTTAGTTCGTTTCCTGTAGAAAACTTAATTTTACTGACACATGTGTTTCCAGCAAAGACAATTTTTCAACATAATTGCTAAAAACCTGGTTCACAATTGGATAATATTAGAAGTATTCACAGTTGCCATTTTGAATAAATCGTTGTATAATTTCCGATATATTTTTGATAGCTACGTAATCTGCGGGAATGGATGCTTTCTCCCCGTAAACGCGAAAGGTAGGATCCGGATGAATTCCAAAACCCTGATGTATATTCTCAAGCGAATCGCCATGGCGGTTCTGACCATTTGGATTGTGATTACCGTGACCTTCTTTGTCATGCGCGCCGTCCCCGGCGGTCCGTTCCTGGCGGAGAAAGCGGTTTCCGAGGCCGCCCAGAAGGCGCTGGAAGCCAAGTACGGTCTGGATAAGCCCCTGATGACCCAGTATGTGACCTACCTGAAGGACATTGTCACCAAGTTTGACTTTGGCCCCTCCATCAAGCTCCGGGGCCGTCAGGTCATCGATGTCATCCTGGACGGCATGCGCACCTCCGTCAAGCTGGGCGTGTTCGCCGCGGCGATTGCCCTGGTGTCCGGCGTGGTGCTGGGCGCCGTTGCCGCCCTGCGGCGGAACAAGCTCATTGATAAGTGCATCATGGTGCTCACCACCGCCTTCATCTCCATGCCCTCGTTCATCATGGGCTCGCTGATGCTGATTGTATTCTCGGTAAAGCTGGGATGGCTCCCCGCCAACGGCGACAGTGTCCAGGGTCTGATTCTCCCGGTGATTGCCCTGAGCCTTTCCCCCATGGCCAACATCACCCGGCTCACCCGCTCCTCCATGCTGGATGTGCTGGGCCAGGATTACATCCGCACGGCCCGGGCCAAGGGCGTGCCCCCCGTCAAAATCATCTTCGGCCACGCGCTGAAGAACTCCCTGATCCCCGTCATTACTTACTGCGGCCCCATGCTGGCCTACATCGTCACAGGCTCCCTGGTCATTGAGCAGGTCTTCGCCGTACCCGGCATCGGCAGAGCCTTCGTCAGCTCCATCACCGGCCGGGACTACCCCCTGATCATGGGCACCACCATTGTGCTTGCCGTGCTGATCGTGGTCATGAACCTGGTCAGCGATATCCTTTATAAGATTGTCGATCCCAGAATCACCCTGGAGTAAGGAGAAAAAGCAAAATGAAAAAAAATCCTCTCAGCCTTCACGTGGATATGGACGACTTTCTTCCCGCAACCGACGCGGAAAAGGCATACATGGTACAGATGCGCCCCTCCACCACCTTCTTCAAGGACGGTATGAAGCGGCTGCTGCGCAATCCGGTTGCCACTGTGAGCCTGATCATCATTATTGTCATCACCCTGGCCTCTCTGATGATTCCCGCCTTCTGGCCCTACTCCTATGATACCATGCTGGGTGTCACCCCGGGCCGTCCCGTAGATCCTTCCTACAACAACCTGGCGCCCTTCCACTACGGGGACACCGAATGCGTTGCCCTTCTGGGAAAGGCCACCGTCCAGGAATATTTCATCCCCGCGGATTTCACCGATGCCGCCCAGAGCGCCGAGAAGCAGGCCAAGGCGGAGGAAATGCTGGCTGCCTGTCAGGCTGCCTCCGGCAGCGAGGCCTTCGCCCAGGTGAGCACATCCTTTGAAGGCGCGGGCTATAAAGAATACAACGAAGCCGCTCCCAAGAAGTTCAAGGAAAACAAGGAAATCTCCCAGTGGGTCTGGGAAACCACCTTTTCCGGAAAAGCAAAGCGCGCCGCCGGCGATGTGGAGCTGATCCGCTGCGCGGACGGGTTCCATATTATCCGTTTTGACAGCTACAGCGGCGAGACCCAGAAGATCTTCCCCCATGTGTTCGGCACCGATGACGGCGGCCGGGACTACTTCATCCGGGTGGTCTACGGTACCCGGATCTCCCTGGCCGTTGGCTTCTTCGCCAGTCTGATCGTGCTGGTGATCGGCATTACCATGGGCTCCGTCGCCGGTTACTGCGGCGGCAAGGTGGACATGTTCATCATGCGGATTGTGGACATCATCTACTCCCTGCCGGATACCCTGATGATTATCCTCTTTGCCTCGGTCATGAAGGTGACCCTGGGCCCCATCATTGAGAACACCATATTAAATAAGCTGGGCAGCAACATGATTTCCCTGTTCATCGTGTTTGCCCTGCTGTACTGGGTCAGCATGGCCCGGCAGATCCGCGGCCAGATCCTCTCTCTTAAGGAGCAGGAGTATGTGCTGGCCGCCCGCTCCACCGGCGCCAAGGCCGGCTGGATCATCCGCAAGCACCTGATTCCCAACTGCATCAGTGTCATCATCATCTCCACCGCGCTGCAGATTCCCAGCGCCATCTTTACCGAGAGCTTCCTGTCCTTCCTGGGTCTGGGTGTCAACGCCCCCATGCCCAGTCTGGGCAGTCTGGCCTCCGATGCCCTGAACGGCATCAACTCCTACCCCTATCGGCTGGTGATTCCCGCCATCACCATCTCTCTGGTGGTGCTTTCCCTGAACCTGTTCGGTGACGGCCTGCGGGATGCCTTTGATCCCAAGCTCAAGAATTGAGAAAGGAGTATTGTAGATATGGCACTGCTTGAAGTTAATGATCTGCATACCTCCTTTTTTACCCCCGCCGGCGAGGTAAAGGCCGTCAACGGCGTGTCCTTCTACCTGGACCACGGAAAGGTTCTGGGCATTGTGGGCGAGTCCGGCTCCGGCAAATCCGTGACCGCCTACTCCATCATGCAGATTCTGGAGAAAACCGGCAAAATCGTGTCCGGTTCCGTAAAATTTGACGGTCAGGAGCTGGTAGGCATCGGCGAAGCCGGTATGAAGAAGATCCGGGGCAACAAGATCTCCATCATCTTCCAGGACCCCATGACCTCTCTGAACCCCACCTACACCATCGGCCACCAGCTGATGGAGGCCATCCGGCTCCATACCAACCGCAACAAGAAGCAGGCCTGGGACCGGGCCGTGGAAATGCTGCGGCTGGTCAACGTCAACGAGCCGGAGAAGCGGATGAAGCAGTATCCCTACGAGTTCTCCGGCGGTATGCGCCAGCGGGTAATGATCGCCATGGCCCTGGCCTGTGAGCCGGACATTCTGATTGCCGACGAGCCCACCACCGCCCTGGACGTAACCATCCAGGCCCAGATTCTGGAGCTGATGCAGAGCCTTCAGAAGGAGCTGGGCATGGCCATCATCATGATTACCCACGATCTGGGCGTGGTGGCCCAGATGTGCGACGAGGTCATCGTCATGTACGCCGGCTCCATCTGCGAGCAGGGCAGCGCCGACGAGATCTTCTACAACCCCAAGCACGAGTACACCAAGGGTCTGATGCGCTCCATTCCCACCGTGGACAACGACGGTCAGAAGCTGGAGCCCATCGCGGGTACTCCCATCGACCTGCTGAATATGCCCCAGGGCTGCCCCTTCGCCCCCCGCTGTGACGCGGCCATGAAGATCTGCCTGAGAGAGCGCTGCCAGCGGATGCAGATTAACGACATGCACCAGGCCGCCTGCTGGCAGAATGTCAAGGAGGCCCTGGAAAAGGAAGGCGGTGACGAGGCATGACGAACGATGTCCTGGTCGAGGTCAAGCACCTGAAGGAATATTTCAACATTACCACCGGCATGTTCTCCTCCAAGCCTCTGAAGGCCGTGGACGACATATCCTTTGCCATCCGCCGGGGCGAAACCCTGGGTCTGGTTGGCGAATCCGGCTGCGGCAAGACCACCGTCGGCAGAACCCTGCTGCACCTGTACAAGCCCACCGCCGGAGAAATCTGGTTTGATGGCAAAAAAATTGAAACCAAGAAGGACATTCTGGAATACCGCCGCAAATCCGCCATGGTGTTCCAGGACCCCTACTCCTC
>CALYTB010000084.1 GCA_945486035.1 uncultured Clostridia bacterium | reverse complement strand
ACGCCAGTGTGCGCACTGGCTCGCAATGACAGCAAAATCGTATAAACAACAATTTACTTGAGCAAGATTCGCTCATTGGGTTTACGACTGTGGAATGGGGGGAGGCGGACGGAGATGGAAGCGGAGATGAAAAATACAGAATTGGAGAGGAATATGAAGACGAAGGAAATGAAAGAGAAAGGAAGACAGGAGCGGGCGCTGCTGTGGCGGTTTTTGACCGGGGCCAAGCGGTACTTCGCGGTGAGCTTGCTGGCGGCGGGGATTACCGCCCTGGCGGATATGGTGCATCCTCAGATTATCCGCGCGGCGGTGGACTGCGCCATCGGAGGGAAAGAGGGAAACTTTCCCGCGTTCGTGATGAAGTTTGTGAACAGCCTGGGAGGTTTTGTCTATCTGGGGGAGCACCTGTGGATGATGGCGCTGGCCATCGTGGTGGTGGCGCTGGTTCAGGTGGTGGCCCAATATGCCTTCCGGGTCAACAATGCCAAGGGTACGGAAACTCTGGTCAAGACCATGCGGGATCAGCTCTTCTGCCACATCGAGGGGCTGCCCTTTGCCTGGCATATGAAAAACCATACCGGCGATATCATCCAGCGGTGTACCTCGGATATCGACACCATCAAGAGCTTTGTATCGGAGCAGATGACCTCTATTTTCCGAATTGTGATTCTGCTGGTGCTGTCCGTGAGCTTTATGCTGTCCATGCACCTGGGACTGACGCTGATCGCGCTGGCCCCCATCCCCGCGGTCATTGGGTATTCGTTGTGGTTCCACGGAAGGGTTCAGGCGGGTTTTACGGAGTGCGATGAAAACGAGGGCAAGCTCTCCGCCATGGCCCAGGAGAACCTCACCGGGGTCCGTGTGGTGCGTGCCTTCGGCAGGGAGCGGGCGGAAATTGACCGGTTCCGAAATCAAAATGACCACTATACCGGGCTGTGGGAGCGGATGGCAAAGGTGCTCAGCCGGTTCTGGAGCATTTCCGATGTGCTATCGGGTGTTCAGATTATGCTGGTGGTCATTTTCGGAGCGGTGTTCTGCGTGAGGGGGAGCCTCAGTGAGGGCGAGTACATTGCCTTCATTGCCTACAACTCCATGCTGGTCTGGCCTGTGCGGCAGCTGGGACGGATGATCAGTGAGCTGAGCAAGGCGGGGGTGTCTCTGGACCGGATTGCTTTCATTATGAATTCCCCCCTGGAGCGGGAGGACCCGGAAGCGGAGGAAGCGCCTCTGGATGGGGATATCCGCTTTGAACATGTGGATTTCAGCTATGACGGCGGGACCCCGATGCTGAAGGATGTGAGCTTTACCATGAAGGCAGGAACCACCCTGGGAATTCTGGGAGGCACCGGCAGCGGAAAGTCCACCATGATGCTTCTGCTGGATAAACTCTACGATCTGGGGCCGGAGGATGGGAGCATCACCATCGGCGGCAGGGACATCCGCAAAATCAAAACCGAGCATCTTCGCCGGGGCATCGGCATGGTGCTTCAGGAGCCCTTCCTGTTCTCCCGCACCATTGCGGAGAATATCGGCATCGCCTCCCCGGACATGGAGATGGAGGCCATTCGCTCCGCAGCCCGGGCTGCCGCGCTGGATGAAACGGTGACCTCCTTCGCCCAAGGGTACGACACCGTTGTGGGCGAACGGGGCGTGACCCTCTCCGGAGGGCAGAAGCAGCGGCTGGCCATCGCCCGGATGCTGACCCGGGAAACCCCCATCATGATTTTTGACGACAGTCTGTCCGCCGTGGATACCCAGACCGATGCGAAAATCCGCGCCGCGATCTCCCGGCGGTTCGGAAAGGCAAGCGTGATCCTGATCTCCCACCGCATCACCACCCTGTCCGCCGCGGACAAGATTCTGGTGATGGATCGGGGGAGAATCGTGGAGGAGGGCACCCACGAGGCGCTGAAAACCGCCGGGGGCATTTATCAGAAAATCTACGAAACCCAGACCGGTATCCGGGAGGAGGTTAGTTAATGAAAGAAAAAAGTCAGAAGCACCTTCCCTGGTTCGGCATCGGGAAGATTCTGCCCTATCTGGGGAAGGTGCGAAAAAAGATCCTGGTTATGGTGATTTTTGGGCTGGTGGGCAGCGCGACGGATATTATCCTGCCGCTGTTTCAGCGCTACGCGCTGGACCACTTCGTCCGGGGCGGAGTATTCGACACGCTGGTGCTCTTTACATCCGCATATCTGGCGGTGGTGGGCATCGCCGCGGGCTCCAACTACATCGCATGTTCCCTGGCCACCATTATTGAGATGGGGGTGAACCGGGAGCTGCGGCAGAAGGGCTTTGAGCATCTGCAGACCCTGTCGTTTTCCTACTTCAACCGCAACAGCGTGGGTTACATCCATGCCCGGCTGATGAGCGACACGGGAAGAATCGGCGGGCTGGTATCCTGGACGTTGGTGGACGGAATCTGGAGAATCTCCTATCTGGTGGGCTCCATCGGTGTCATGCTGTGGCTGAACTGGCAGCTGGCGGGAATGGTTCTGCTGATTCTTCCGCTGCTGGTGGTGCTGTTCTCCATTTTCCAGCGGAAGCTGATCCGGGTGAACCGGGAGGTTCGGGAGGTAAATTCCCGGATTACCGGCAACTTCAACGAGGGTATCACCGGGGCCAAGACCATCAAGTCCCTGGCGATCGAGGAGAAAATTGCCAACCGTTTCACCGAGGAGACCAAAACCATGCGCCGCAAGAGCGTTCAGGCCTCCCGTTTAAGAGGGCTATTCGCCGGTACTATGAACCTGGCATCCTCCGTCGCTCTGGCCATCGTGCTGTGGAAGGGCGGCTACATCGCGGCGGAGCAGGTGGGAACGTTTTCGGTGTTTATGTCCTATGCCCAGGGGATGATGGAGCCTCTGCGGTGGCTGGTGGATATCATTTCCGACCTGATTACGACTCAGGTGAACATTGAGCGCTTTACCAATCTGATGGCGGTGCAATCGGATGTGGTGGATACCCCGGAGGTTATTGAAAAGTACGGCGATACCCTGGAGCCGAAGAAGGAAAACTGGGAGCAGCTGCGGGGGGACATTGAGTTCCGGGATGTGACCTTCCACTATCCCGACGGGGAGGAGAATGTGCTGGAACACTTCTCTCTGAAGATCCCCTTCGGGACCCATGTGGCCATTGTGGGGGAAACCGGCGCGGGCAAATCCACGCTGGTGAATCTGGTGTGCCGGTTCTTTGAGCCTACCGGGGGCCAGCTGCTCATTGACGGGCGGGATGCCCGGGAGCGCTCCCAGCTATGGCTCCACAGCGCCATCGGTTATGTGCTCCAGACCCCCCATCTGTTTTCCGGAACCGTTCGGGAGAATCTGCTGATGGGCAAGGAGGATGCCACCGAGGAGGAAATGTGGGCCGCCATCCGGGCTGTGTCCGCGGAAAACGTCATCGAACACCTGGACAAGGGGCTGGACACCGATGTGGGTGAGGGGGGAGACCTGCTCTCCACGGGAGAAAAGCAGCTGATTTCCTTTGCCCGGGCGGTGCTGGCGGACCCCAGAATCCTGATTCTGGACGAGGCCACCGCTTCGGTGGATACCATGACCGAGGCGAAAATTCAGGAGGCCATGGAGCATGTCACCGCGGGACGCACCTGCCTGATGATTGCCCACAGGCTCTCAACCGTGCGCAACGCGGATATCATTCTGGTGGTTCAGGATGGGAAAATCGTAGAGCAGGGCACCCACCGGGAGCTGCTGAGAAAGAAGGGCTATTACTTCGATTTGTACACCCGGCAGTATGAGGACGAGGCCACGGCGAAGCTTCTTGCATAATGCGTATTCCCCTGCCGCAGCAGCAATGCGGCAGGGGATTTTTTCGTGGTGGGAGAAGGATTGAAGTAAATTGTTGTTTAGCGGCTTCGCCGAATTAACAATTGACAGTTGACAATTTTGGTATCATTTCAGAATGATCAAAAACGCCTGAATCCTACTGTAGGGGAGCCATTCATTTGAATTATGGAATGATTGCCACTGGCAATCATTGTAATTCTGATTCGCTGCGCGGAGCACCACTCCCGGCAGTGAAATCTTCCGATATTGCTCCGCACTTCGGCAAAAACGTACTGCTCTACGGGAGCCATGAATGGCTCCCCTACAGTAAGGACGACGTGCGTTTGAAAACTGTAAACAACAATTTATACGCTCGTCCTCTGGCTTTGTGCATGGAAAACTCCCCCCTGAAGGCAGGGGGGAGTGGGTGAAGAACAGAACGGGAGGGGAGGGGAGGAAATCAGGCGATGAGCTTGGCAATCAGGCCTTCCAGAATGCCCCACAGGGAGAAGTCCTGGCCGCCGTAGACCAGCATCCAGCCCTGGATGGTGTTGTTGAAGAAGTAAGCGCCGAAGCCAACCAGCAGCACCATGGCGATGCCGTTGACGATGGAGGCGATGATGCAGCCCCGGACACCGCCGTAGGCGTTGGCCACGATGGCGGCACAGCCAGCCTCAAAGAAGCAGGTGAAGGCCAGAGGAATCACAACGGTGGGGAACGCGTTCAGAGCGGTGCAGATCAGAATGGTCACGGTGGAGGTGGCCAGAGCGCAGATGAAGCCGATCAGAAGAGCGTTGGGAGCCATGTTGAAGATCACGGGGCAGTCCAGCGCGGGGATGGCACCGGGGACAACCTTGGTGGCGATGCCCTGGAAAGCGGGGACGATCTCGGCGATCAGCATCCGGACGCCCAGCAGCATCACGGTGACACCCATGCCGAACTTGATGGTCTTGGTGAAGTAGTAGGTAAAGGCACGGTCATAGTCCAGGACTTCGGCGGGGCTGTAGCCGTTGAGCTTCAGCAGCAGGGACATGACCAGGTAGGTCAGCAGGATGACGATGGAGCCAGTGATGGAAACCTCACGCAGGAAGTTCAGTCCCTTGGGGAACTTCAGATCCTCGGTGGACTTTTTGGGATCGCCGGTAACCTTGGCCACGCCGGCCGCAATCAGGGACAGGGTGGTGGTGGGGTGGGCGATGGAGAAGGAATCGGTGCCGGTAACCTTCTTGACCAGGGGCCGCATCAGGTTGGGGGCGACGATCATGTACACGGCAGTGAACAGCGCGGCCAGGATAATCAGCTTGGCACCGGAAAGGCCCGCGTCAACACCGGCAGCGATGAACACGAAGGGGAACCAGTACAGCATATGTCCGGTCAGGAATACGGTCTTCCACTTGGTGAACCGGGCAAAGATCAGGTTGATGGCAAAGCCGATAATCATGACAATGCCGATCTGGGTGCCGTAATCGGCGCCGATGTCTACGGATTTGGAAGCGACTGCCTGGGGCATCATGGTTGTGAAGGCTTTGCTGATGTCCGAGACAGCGCCGGAGACAAATTCAACACCGGCATTCAGAACGAAGTAGCCGATGGCGGTCATGAAGGTGCCGCGAATGACCTCGGATGCGGACTTCTTCTGCAGCAGCAGGCCGATCAGCGCGATCAGGGAAAGGAAGATGGCGCCCTGTCCGAAGATTTCGTTGACAATGAAGTCAAGAACTGCTTTCATACAATTACCTCCTGTTTTCTACAATATTCTTCTTTATTCATAAACGCCTGACGCGTCTATGTCACTTGAGGGTATCGAAATAGGCGAGAACCTTTTCCGATACTTCCTTGTCGTCCATAAAGTTGTTGATGATGACAATGGGTACCTTGGCTCTGTCCTTGATCCGTTCGCCCAGTTCCGCGGAAATAAAAATGACATCGCAGTCAGCGGAGCAGCAGGTACCCACATCACCGCAGAAGGTTCGCGCCTTTAAGCCGTGGGCACTGAGTACGTTGTCAATTTTGATCCTCAGAAACAGCGAAGAACCGCAGCCAAAGCCGCAGACAGCCTGAATCTTGATTTCTCCCATAACATGTTCCTCATTTCTAATGAATTCATATACCGCGCCATGACGCGCAGGATACCGAAATCGGGGCTCTTATTCTCCGCTGAGAATCCGGGCCAGCTCCTCCACGTCGGAGGCTTTCGCGAGGCGCTCCATCACCCCATCGCCGCAGAGAACCTCCGCCACAGCCTGAAGGGCGCGGACATGGCTCTCCCGATCTACACAGGCTACGCACAGAATCAGCTCTACAGGGTCGTTGGGGCTGCCGAAGGATACGGGATGGGCCAGGGTGACGAGCGCCAGATCCTCACGCAGAACCGCCGGAGAGGGGGCCGCGTGGGCGATGGCGAAGCCGGGCATGATGACAATGTAGGGGCCCAGCTCCTCCACGGCGGTGACCATGGATTCGGTATACTCCCGGGTGATGCTGCCGGATTCCTCCAGAACGCCTCCTGCCAGACGGATGGCCTCCCGCCAGTCCCCGGCCTCCAGGCCCACACGCATATTCCGTGTTGCGATGATGCTTTCCATTTGCGACACAACCTTTTCCAAATAGTTTCCAAGGATAGTGTACCACTTGTTTTATGTTTTTGCAAGTACTTTGTTATGAATTTGAAAATAAAATAAAATATTATTAGAATATTTGTTGAAATCGTCAGGATGATCTGTTATAATACCACTAAGAACGAGTCGATAGTAATACCACCTGTTATAGTTATGGCGGAATTGGAGGAGTGTTTGTGGAAAATACCGCGAAACGGGAGCCCAAATACGCCTGGTTGGTACAGCAATTGGAAGGGATGATCCTGGAGCTGTCCGGGCAGGAGGATTCCTGCCTTCCCTCGGAACGGGAAATCTGTGAACGCTACGGTGTCAGCCGGGTCACGGTTCGCCGCGCCTTGGCAGAGCTGGAAGCCTCGGGGGCTATTTACCGGGTTCAGGGGAAGGGCGCTTTCGTCCGAAGCCGGAAGCTGTCCTCCAAGCTCTCTTCGCTCACCAGCCTGACGGAGGATATGAAGGAGCTGAATGTGCCCTGCTGCTCCCGGATTCTGGCGCTGGAAACCATCCCCGCAGGCCCCAAGGTGGCAAGGAATCTGTTGGTTGAAGAGAATACCCCGGTGGTGATGCTCAAGAGAATCCGTCTGGCGGGTGGATCCCCTCTGGCAATTGAAACCTGCTACCTGCATCCGAGCCTGGGACCGACGGTGAAGCAGTTCATATCCGACGAGTTGTCTTTGTACGCAATCCTTCGTGAGAAGTGCAGGGTTTCTCCGGTATACGCCGAGCAGAATATGGAGATTGGCCTGCTTCAGCCCTGGGAGCAGAGAATGCTGGGGGAGAACGCCCCGGTTTACGCCATGTTTACCACCCGCCAGGCCTTTGACGAAGCGCACAACCCCATTGAGTATGTGGAGGGGAAATACCGGGGAGACCGATTCTCCTACCACATCAGTATGACATCCCAGCACTTCCGGGGCAGGCATCTGTAGACCTGCGCCGCGGGAGGATGATCATTCTTTTCGGGAGGTTTCAAGATGTATTATCAATGCTATCGCGAAAATGTGAATGCCGCACTGGACGAAATTTTCACCCGGGAGAGCCGGAAAATCGAGGATGCGGGAGCGGAGCTGGCGAAGGTGCTGGAGGGCGATGGGCTACTGTATGTGTTTGGCTGCGGCCATTCCCACATGCTGGCCGAGGAGCTGTTCTACCGGGCGGGGGGACTGGCACCCGTTTATCCGATCTTCGAAACCGCTGCCATGCTCCACGAGGGCGCGGCCAAGTCCAGCCAGGTGGAGCGGATGAGCGGCTATGCCCAGCATGTGATTGCCCGCTATCCCATCGGGTCCGGGGACTGCCTGCTGATTGCCTCCACCTCGGGAATCAATCCCTTCTGCATGGAGATGGCGGAGCTGGCCAGGGCCAGAGGGGCGAAGGTCATCGGAATCTCCTCCTTTGCCTACCTGGAGAAGCCTTCCCGCCAGCGGGAGGGAAAGCATCTGCCGGAATTGTGCGATATCTGCGTAGATAACCACGTTCCGGTAGGCGATGCAACCGTCACTGTATGCGACGACGGGACCAAGGCGGGACCGGTATCCACCATTGCCACGCTGGCCATTGCCAATTCCATTGTGCTGGAGGCCTGTGAAATCCTGAAGTCCCACGGCGTGGAACCGAAGGTGTTTCACAGCGGCAACTGTCCCGGCGCGGATGAATACAACGCGGGGCTCCTGCGGGAGTATATGCCCCGGATTCGTCATCTTTGATCTGTTGGAGGAAGGATTATGAAGGAAGTTAAAACCACCGTTGTCAATCCCAATGGCATCCACGCGAGACCCGCTTCCCTGTTTATTCAGGAGGCGAAGAAATTCCAGAGCAAGATCACCGTGGAGAATCTGGGCACCGGAAAGGCCAAGGATGCCAAGTCCATCCTGGGTGTGATGAGCTTGGGGATGACCAAGGGTACCGAGATCCGCATTGTCGCCGAAGGCCCGGACGAGGAAGCCGCGATTCTGGCCATGCAGCAGCTGGTGGACTCCGGCTGCGGAGAGTAATGCGTTCGGACGGAACAAAAACAGAAGAGTATAAAATACCCGCCGCTAAAAACGGCGGGTATTTTCGGCGCGGCGCAGCGGACATGGGGACTGTGCATGGGAAAAGGAAGGGGAAATTGTTGTTTAGCGGCTTCGCCGAATTGACAATTGACAATTGACAGTTGACAATTTTGGTATCATTTCAGAATGATCAAAATGCCCAAATCCAACTGTAGGGGAGCCATTCATGGCTCCCGGCGGTACATTG
>CALYTB010000083.1 GCA_945486035.1 uncultured Clostridia bacterium | reverse complement strand
CATTTCGGCGAAAACGTACTGCCCCACGGGAGCCATGAATGGCTCCCCTACAGTGCTATTCCACCATTTCCAAAACAAATCTACAAACAACAATTTGTCCGTTTGGACGTGCGGAATAGAAGCCCCCCGGCCGGGTGCGGCCGGGGGGAATTGTCAGCTCAGGACCTTGACGGTGAGCTTCAGGGTGGTGGGGGCTTTGTCGACGGCGCAGTTTACGGGGATCACATCCAGGTAAACGGTATAGCTCTTGTTCCGAATCAGATTCGCGGGGCGGGTGATGCGGAAGGTGAGCACTGCCTGGGTTCCGTCGGCGGAACAGACACACTCAAAGCCGTCATCGGCCAGGGCGCTGAGGAAATCGGGGCTGGTCCTGTTCTCGTTCAGCCGGATTTCTCCGATCAGGCCGGAGGTGGCGGTTACGGTGTGGGTCAGCGGCACCGTCTGGGACTGGCGGTACAGGGCGCTGCCGGAGGGCTTGGTGAATTTCAGAGCGCTCTGGCTTACCTTAACGGTGAGAACGGAGGAAGCCACATCCTGGCCGCAGATCCGGAAGAGAAGCTGTACCTTGTAGGCGGTCTTGGTGGAATAGGAAATGTCGGGTTTCATGGTAAGCTCCGCGGTGGGCTTGGCGGCATCCGGGACCAGCCGGACGGTAAACTTGTCCGCGTCGGCACCTGCCAGGGTTACATCCTCCACGATGCCGGTGCAGTTGTTCATCCGGGATACGGTGTAGGTGAGGGCGCTGCCCGGCTTCTGGGTGTCCAGCTTGCCCTTGGTGGAAAGGCTGACACTGAGGGCCTGGGATTCATAGACCTGAACCGACAGGGCCAGGGCGGTGGGGAGCGCGATTTCCTGCCCGGTGGGGATGTGCCGGAGCACAGCGTTGACGGACAGGCTCCTGCGCTGGAGCGCCGCGGTGCCACTCAGGAGCGTTACCCGGAGGGTACCTTCTTCGAAGGCAAAGCCCAGGTCCTGGGGCCAGGTTTCGCCCGGAATCAGATTGATGAGCTCGTAATCCGGATTCTTATAGACCGAGGCGGTGGTGGAGGCGACCTCGCTTCCGGAAAGGAACCGGTTCAGCTTCAGGGAGGTGGAGGCCAGCTTCACCTTGGGCAGGGAAGCATCCATCGTGACCTTGATGGTGCCGGAGGGAAGAGCGGTTCCGTCCGCCAGGAAGGCGGTGTAGGTAAAGACGTAGGTTCCTGCCTTGGGGGCGTTGGCGGCATCGGGAATCGAAAAGGTCACCCGTGCATCCACGTACGCACGCGCCAGCTTGTCGGCCTCCAGCCGGGCGGCGGTGCCCGGGGCGGCCTTGGGCTGGAACTCCACCCGGTCGATGGGCAGATTGCTCTGGGAGGAGGTCATGGAAGCCGAAGCGGTCTGCATGGTGAGATACCGGTTCAGCTTCAGGGTGGAGGCACCGAGGGTTACCTTGGGCAGAGCGGTCTGGACCGTGACCTTGTGGGTCAGGGTGATGGGCTGCATCCAGCCGCTGTCCAGGATGGTGAGCTTGGCGGTGCCGCCCAAGGAAGCGTTCAGGGTCAGGGTCAGGGTATCGCCGTTGGTCTGAGCCTGGGCGAAGGGGGCCTCCACGCCAATCAGAGCGCTGCTCAGGTCCAGGTCAGTTCCGGTGGCCTTATTGCGGACCCGGATGGAAGCGGTGGGGGCGCTTGCCAGGGCTGTGTTCACCACGCTGGCGGAGGGGTCGGTGGTGAGGCTGGGCTTCGTGGTGACCGTACCGATGGTGACGGCCTTGGTGACGGGACTGTTCCAACCGGCCAGGAAGATACGCAGGGTGGCCTTGGTGTCCGCCTTGGCGGCGTGATCGGCAAGATAGCTGTCGGAGAAGCGGATGGTGCTGATGCCGGAATCCGGATCATAGCTCAGGGCAAAGTCCTCGGTGTCCGCCAGGGTGATCCCGGTGATGGTCTGGCCCTTGACGCTGACCAGGAGCTGTGCCTCGCTGTCACGGTAGAAGAGGTTAAACTTCTGAGACTGCTTCACGGTGACGGAGGGCAGCTTGTTGGCCACCTTCAAGGTCAGATGCAGGGAGCAGGTTTCGTTGTTGGCGCACTGGGCCTTCAACAGCAGCTTCATCGTTCCGTTGGGAAGATTGGAGGCGGAGGTCAGAGTCAGCCGTGCGTTTTCATACCGGGCGGTGAGCCGTTCGGAGGGGGTATCGGCGTAGGCCTTGGCGGCGGCGTCATACTCATAGAGTTCAAGGGCTTCGATGGTATTGCCGTAGCTTTCGGTCAGACCGGTGGACACGCCCTGGGTAAGGTAGGAGTTCATGGTCAGGGAAGCGGTTTCCAGCTGGGGCGCGTAGTCCCGGACGAAGACCCACACGCTGGCGCTGTTCCTGGCAAGGTCGTTGGTCACGCCCCGGATGGCGCAGGCACCGGAGGCTCCCGCGGGAATGGTAACGCGGGCGGAACCGTCCGACTGTACGGTGAGGGCTGCCAGCTTGGAATCAGTGGTGACCCACTTCACATCGGACTTGCCCAGGGTGATGGGACGGCCTTCCTGATCCGCAGCCCGAGGAGATACGGTGAAGGTTCGGTCCTCAGAGGCTACATCCAGCAGCACGCAGTAGAGCGCACACTGGGCTTCATCCTCGGTGACATTTCCGGCTTCATCCAGCATGCGGATTTCCGCTGTGGTATCGCCGGGAACCAGCTGCAGGAATGCGGACTGGGTGGGAATGACCTTGAGCGTGACGGAGGCGGAACGGTTCAGAGGATCCCCGGGAATCCGGGCGGTAACCGTGACGGTTCCGGGGGTCAGAGCGGTAATCCGGCCGCTGCTTTCCACTGCGGCGATATGCTGCTGATTGTCCGGGATGCTGTAGCTCAGCGAGGAAGCATCCAGGGGTACGGTCTTGTCCGTGCCGAACACCTGCATTTGGGCGGTTTCGCTGGGCTGGAGGCCGATCTCGGGAGCCTCCGCAACGGCGGTCAGGGTCTTGGCCTCGTCCAGGTAGAATACATTCAGCTTGACGGAGACCTTTACGCCGGAGCCGTCGGAGGCCGCGGCGGTGATGGTGGCAGTGCCGGGCTTGCGGAGGGTGACATGGCCGCTTTGATTCACCTCAGCCACGGCAGCGGCGCTGCTGCTCCAGGTGAGTTCGGCGGAGGAATCCTCCGGTTGAGAGACGGCCTGCAGGGCCAGGTTGGGGGCGGTGAACATATCCGCGTCCAGGGTCTGAACTGTGGTCCCGCTCTGGCCAACGGGGGTATCGCTGCCCTGGGCGTAGAGCAGCAGGGCGGTGGTTCTGGGGAGAATCCACAGCTTGGCGGTGGCGGTTTCTCCCTGGGCGGAGGCGGTGACCGTGATCTGGTGGGCTCCGGTGACATTCTTCGCGGTGAGCAGACCGGAGGAGGAGAGGATGGCGTAGGCGGAATCCCCCTCCCCAAGGCTCCAGGAGGCGGTGACCTTCTGATTGTCGGGCATCATCCAGGCGGACAGCTGGAGCTGTTCCCCGGCGGAGAGGACGGATACATCGGCGGGACGGATGGCCAGGCCCGCAGAGGCCTCCACCCATTTGCTGCTCCGGGCGCCGGAGTAGGTGTCATAGCAAACCAGCTGGCAGCGCGCGGTTCCGTTGGCATAGAGGAGGGTTCCCCTGGAGGACCAGACAATTCCGATCTCTCCTTCGGAGTTCCAGCACTCCCACTCAAGATAGTTTTTACCACCGGAAGCACGGACCAGCCATGTGGGTATGTTGGCCTTTCCGTCCAGCGAATACTCCTGCTCCACCAGCTTGTCGGGGACAGCGGAGAGGTCGATGAGCTGGAGCTTTTCGCACCATTCAAAACAATTGCGTCCGACACTTTGCAGGCTCTGGGGGATATTCATCTGCTCCAGGGAAGAGCAGTTGGAGAAGGCCCGTTCACCCATCGTGAGAAGCCCTTCGTGGAGGACCACCTCGGTGATGAGGTCGCTGCGGTAGAAAGCGTAGGGTTCTATGGTAGTGATTCCCTCGGAGATCACCACGCGCTTGACATTGCGGCCGGGCATATCCGAATAGTTGATTCCGCCGCTGGAGTTTACCGTACGGGGAATCGAAACGACCCGGGTTCCTGTGAAGGTGACGGATTCCACGGAGCTGGCGCACCAAAGCCAGTCCCGGGTATCCAGTTCGCCGGGGATGGTCAGATTTTTCAGACTACTGAGCCATTCGAAGGCTTCCCGGCCAACGGAGGTCAAACTGTCGGGAATCGTCAGATCGGTGATGCCTCCGCAGGAGAAGAATGCTCTCTCACCAATGGTGGTGACACCGTCAGGAATGGTTAGGGTTGTGAGGGCCTCACATTCGGAGAATGCGTAAGTGCCGATGGAAGTCAGCTTTCCGTTGGTGTTTAACCGGAGCGTGGCGAGTTTCTGGCAGTTATCGAAAGCATAGTCGCCGATTGTGGTCAGATTTCCGTCGGTGTTAATCCGGACAGTGGTGAGTGCGCTGCAATTCGTGAAAGCATGGTCGCCGATGGCGGTAACCGAGGCGGGGATGGAAACGGAGACAAGTTTTTTCAGCCCGTCGCTGGAGCCATAGTGATTCCGGGAACAGAAGGCGTAGGGCGCGATGGAGGTGATGCTCACACCGTCGATGGAGGCGGGGATGGACACATTGATAACTGTACTGTCACAGCCGGTGATGACACCGGTCTCCCGGTTGTAGTACAGATTGCCGCTGCCATCGGGAAGGGCATAGGTTCCGATGACATCGGAAACGGTGAGTTCCACGCTGACCGAGATGGCCCGGTTGTCCCTGGAGGTTGCCCGCAGGATCACGGTGCCGGGGGTCAGACCGGTGATCTGCGGAGGATAGTAGGAGTAAGTTTCCAGCTTGGCGGAGCCGGTGCCGTCCTCCATGCTCCACACCACCTCCTGACAGGTGGCGTCCTCCGGGGAAACCGCAGCGGACAGAATCATCCGCTGGCCCACGCCCAGGGAGGTGACACCCGCGCTGCCGTCCAGGAAAACGGTGATGTCCCCGGCGTAACGGACGACGTTCAGGGTGCAGGAGCCTTCCACTTCGTTGGAGACGGCCCAGACGGTGACCGTGCCCGGAGTCAGGGCGGTGAGGAGACCGTTCTGGTCAATGGTCGCAGAGCCGGTGCCGTTGTCCACGCTCCAGGTCACGGACTTGTCCGCGGTGTTGCCGGGGATGAAGGTGGGGATCATCTGCAGGGTGGCACCCGCTTCCACTTCGTTTGCAAATTCCCAGTCACCGGTGACCACGATGCCCTCAGCTTCGGCGGTGGGCTCCAGGATGGTGACCGTGGTTTCGTCGCGGACAGAGGAATCGTCGGCAGAGGTGGCCAGGACGGTGACGCTGCCCGGGGTCAGGCCCACCAGGATGCCGTTTTCATCGATGGAGGCGGTACCGGTGGAGCGCGCTTCGTCGATGCTCCACAGGATTTCGCTGGTGGCGTTGGAGGGTTCCACGGATGCGGTGAGTTCAAGTTCCAGACCGGCCTCAATCTCCGCCAGGTGGGTATTGATGGTGAGCGCGGTGGCGGGGAGATTCTCGGTGCTGAGGTAGGTGACGGTGCGCATACTGCCCGCCCAGTCATAGCCGGAAACGGCGGGATGGATTTCCCGGGTGTAGGGAACCCGGACCCGGGTTTTCAGCGCGGTGGTGCCCTCCAGGAGGAAGGCATTCTCCCCGACGGTCAGGCTGTCGGAGACGGTTTGCCCGAAGGTGATTTCCCTCAAAACGGTGCATTTGTGGAAGGCGTTGCTTCCGACGGAGGTGACAGATGCGGGGATGGAAACGGATTCCAGCGCGGAGAAATTGTAGAAGGCATAGGTCCCAATGGAGGTAAGGCCCTCGGGCAGGACGATGGAGGTGACGGAAGCGCGCTGATTATACCAGGGAGCACTGTCGGAATAGTCATAGTCCGTCATCGCCCCGCTGCCGGTGAGGATCAGGCTGCCGCTGTCGGTAAGCAGATAGCCCAGGGTTTCCCCACAGGAGCCGAAGCGCAGGACGGTTCCGTCAGAGCAGGTGGCGGGATACTGGTAGGAAAGTCCGGCCCACTCCTGCATGGTCCCAGCGTAGGTTACGGCGCTGAGCTTGGGACAGTTGTTGAAAGCCCAGCTTCCGATGGAGGTAACACTGCTGGGGATGGAAACGGATTCCAGGGAGGAGCAGCACTCAAATGCGTCTCTCTCAATGGAGGTGACGCCCTCGGGGATGGAAACGGATACCAGAGAGGAGCAGCTGTCGAAGGCAGAGTATCCGATGGAGGTGACGCCCTCAGGGATGGAAACGGAGGTCAGCGAGGAACAACCATAGAAGGTGGATTCTTCAATTGCGGCAACCCCCTGGGGAATGGAAACGGACTGCAGGGAGGAGCAGTTGCCGAAGGCAGAGTTTCCGATGGAGGTAACCCCTTCGGGGATGGATACGGATACCAGGGAAGAGCAGTTTCGGAAAGCGTAGCTTCCGATGGAGGCAACGCTGTCGGGGATGGATACGGAAACCAGGGAAGAGCAGCCATAGAAGGTGTTGTTTTCAATGGAGGCAACTCCCTGGGGAATGGTGATGGATTCCAGGGAGGAGCAGTTATAAAATGCGTACTCTCCAATGGCTGCAACAGCTTCAGGGATGGATATGGATTCCAGAGCGGTACAATTGTAGAATGCGTACTCCCCAATGGCTGCAACGCTGTCGGGGATGGATACGGACACCAGGGAGGAGCAACCGTAGAAGGTGCTGTCTTGGATGGCGGCAACCCCCTGGGGAATGGATAGGGACTGCAGGGAGGAGCAGTTTCTGAAAGCGTAGCTTCCGATGGAAGTAACACTGTCAGGAATGGAAATCGCGGCCAGGGAGGAACAGTTGTAGAAAGCGTGGCTTCCGATGGAAACTACGTCCTGGGGGATGTTTACGGAGGTCAGAGCGGCACAGCCGTAAAAAGCGCTGCTTTCGATGGACACAACCCCATCCGGGATGGAAACGGATTCCAGGGCGGCGCAGCCACTGAACAAACCGACCGGAATGGTGGTGACACCCTTGGGAATTGTGACCTCTTTCAGGGAGGCACAGCCGGAGAATGCGTGGGCTTCAATGGTATTGACGCGGTCCGGGATGGAAATGGATTCCAGCGCGGAGCAGTTGCAGAAAGCCCGATCGCCGATGGAGGTGACCCCATCGGGAATGGAAACCTGCCGCAGGGAGGTGCAGCCATAGAAGGTGTAGCCTTCGATGAAGGTGACCCCCTGGGGGATGGACAGGGATTCCAGGGAAGAACAGTTGTAGAAAGCAGATCTGGCGATGGCAGTGATACTGCCGGGGAGGGAGACGGATGCCAGGGAAGAACATCCCGAGAAGGCGGAGTTTTCGATAGAGGTAACGCTGGTGGGAATGGAAACTGTGGTCAGCGCGGCGCAGCCGTTGAAGGTCGAGTAAGCAATGGAGGAAACCCCCTGGGGAATGGAAACGGAGGTCAGTGCGGAACAGTCATAGAAAGCGGAGTCTTTGATGGAGGTGACCCCGGTGGGGATGAAAACGGATTTCAGCGCGGAACATTTTTGGAAAGCGCTGCTGCCAATGGCCGTAACACTGCCGGGAATGGTGACGGAGGTCAGCTTGGTGCACTCGTAGAAGGCGTAATTGCCGATTGAGGTGAGCCCGGAGGACAGCACCACCCGGGAGATCATTGCCCGGTTGGCGTACCAGGGGGTCGCGCTGCTGGAGCGGTAGTCCGTCATGGCCCCGGTGCCGGTGATGGTGAGAACGCCGTCCTCGGTGAGGGTGTAGGTCAGGTTCGTGCCGCAGGAGCCGGAGGCGATGACGGCGGCATCGGATTCCTGGGCGGGGGTGTAGTTCTCAGTGCCCATGGGGTAGGTGACGGTCAGATCCATGGCGGCCTGAAGCGCCCCGCATTGGACGGTGATGGTGACCGTTCCGGCGGAAATGCCTGTGACCAGGCCGGTCTGGTCCACGGCGGCCACGGCCTCGTCAGAGGAGGACCAGAACGGGGCGACCGGGTCCGGGTATTCGGGAAGAACGGTGACGGTAAGCTGCAGCCGGTCCCCAATCGAAAGCTCCGTCAGACCGTCCGCGGAGGTGACGGTGATGACAGGCTCTTCGGTTGCTTCGGAGGGGTCCGGGGCTTCGGAGGGCTCCGAAGGATCGGCAGGCTCCGAGGGGGCCGGGGCTTCGGCAGGCTCAGAGGGATCTGGAGACTCGGTGGGCTCCGAGGGGTCTGAGGCTTCGAACGGCTCCGAATTATCGGGAGCCTCCTCAGAGGCAGCCTGTGTGGGCTCCTCGTTCGCCAGCTCCTCGGCCAGAACGCCCATGGGAAGCATGGACACGATGAGAAGCAAACTCAGAAGCAGGGACAGCATCCGTTTCAGCATTGTGATTACCTCCAAAAACGCAATCAAAGCATACAAAAATCATTATGCATATTATAGCACAATCGACGGAAAAGACAAGGGCTTTTGGTAAAAGATGGAAGAATTTCGGGGAAGCGGAATCCGGCCCGCAACGAGGTGTGGACAAATCGGTGTTTGTAAAGATATGCTGTCATTGCGAACCAGTGCGCTTAAGTGGTGTGGCAATCCCCCCGATGAATGGAACCAGGTAACGATTTCTACCAAAAAACGCAGTGTTTCCCCTTCCTGTAGGGAAAATGTCGATACATTTCCCCACTAACCGGGGGATTGCCACGACCAGTGTGCGCTACTCTCTCGCAATGACAGGAAACCTGGAGACAGAGCGACAAACACCAATTTAGGTTATCGGCTTTAGTAAGCTGATTGAAAACTGTTAATTGTA
>CALYTB010000082.1 GCA_945486035.1 uncultured Clostridia bacterium | reverse complement strand
ATATGTCCGCCTGCTGGTTTACCTCTCAGCTGACGGTAACTCTTGAAAATGGTCGGGCCTATACGGTGTCTGTTGCAACAGACAGCTGTGGTGCATATCTGTCCGATGGTGTGTGCTATGAATTCCCTGGAGACAACGAACGGTTGTATCAGCTGTTTGGTTTGAATCTATCAGAGGATACAGTGGAAAGCACCTATGAGCCGGATGATAGCCAAATTGTTCCGGTTGCTGATTTCCTTCCGGACATCGATCAGGATCTGGCCTATGCGACGAAGGATAATTTCACCCAAAAACAAATCTATGCCTTTTCGGAAGCATTTCTCCGCTATGGCACACTCCAGAAGCTGGCGAATGTTCAGGAAGCGTTGGAGCAGCAAGGATATACCTTGAAAATCTGGGACGCATACCGGCCTGTTTCTGCACAATGGGCTTTGTGGAACGCATATCCGGATCCAAATTATGTATCCAATCCCGCCAATAGCGCATCCGCTCATTGCCGGGGTAACACAGTGGATGTTACACTGGTGAAAGTAAATGGGGAAGAAGTTCCGATGCCCAGTGGATTTGATAATTTTACGGCATTGGCAGACCGGGATTATTCGGATTGTACGGATGAGGCTGCTGCGAATGCCAAGCTTCTGGAAACGATAATGGAAGCAAACGGTTTCCGAGGCTATCAGAAAGAATGGTGGCACTACACCGATACAGATTCCTATCCGGTTGAGGATACCTTTGACCCTGCACCGCGTTCCTGGTGGCTTCCTGAGTGTAATGAATTCATCAGTTTAAGAGAAGCCCCAAGTGTGCAGGCTGCAGTTCTGGAACAGATACCGGTAGGAGATCGATTCTTGATGCTGGCATTGGATGAGGAATATGCGTTTGTAAATTACAACGGCAGATATGGCTATGTTTTACAATCCTATATCAAGCAGGAATAAGGAGATCCCAGCCTGTACACGTAAAAATGGAACACACCGGAGTGGATAACTCCGGCGTGTTTTCATAATATGCAAAAAATCAGCCTACAGAAACAGGAATGTAATAGAACGTCTGAATAGTGGGCTTTCCGTTGGCATCCAGTTCCCAGCCCTTGTGGAACATCAGGGATTCCACCTGGCTGATATCCAGAATGGCATCATATATATCGGACTCCGTAAAGTAGATCATGTTCTCCTGATCCTCAAAACCGGATGTGCTGGCTCCGCAGATGTGCTCGCTGCCGTCCTTCATGCGAACACCCTGTACTGCCTGAGGAAGGGTCACCAGTTCATTCCAGCCCTCCCAATAGTCATCTACCTGATATCGGGCACGGATGGTCTTCTGTCCAATTTCCGCATCCAACAGGATCACGTCGCTGTCCCCGATTTTAGCGTTGGGCGTGATGGAGATGCTGTCGCCGGTACCGCTCAGGGTCCACTTCAGCTCCCAGTTGCCCTCTACCTGGGGTTCTGACATACCGGCTTTCTGGTCAGACTGGAAATCGAGGCTGTGGAAAGAAAATACAATCTCCTTACCAAAATAGCGCCCATCCGTTTCATTAAAGCTGATATAGTGGGTATATTCCAGACTACCGTCATCGGCCACATAATCCAGAATCGCGGGGCTGAAAGGCTTGGTGTCATCGTATTTAACCGGACTTCCATCGGAGGCGTAGACCCATTCTCCCTGGTCATTCCGGGTGGTGCCGTCGAAGAAACCTCCGGTTTGGCTTCCGTAAAAATCCTGCCTTCCGTCAATAGTAACAATAGGCCAGGCAAAGGGTTCTTTATCTTCCGGAAGTTCAAAGCCTTCGATTCGGAAGGTGATCTCTGCACGATAGTTGTCCACAATGGTCTGCACCGCGGTGATGGTAACACCCTGATCGGTGACGGACAGAACCTCATCGGAATTCTCTTTCCCCTTGGTTTCCTCCAGCATTACGGACAGACCGCTTTTTTCTGCCTGCTCCTTTACATCCTGAGAGGGATTGTAGCGGGTTTGGGCGGTAGTTGACCAGCGGGTATAGACTGCCGCACCAGTAAGCATTGTCAGGGACAAACAAGCCGCAAGCGCAATGATGACAAGTTTTCTCCTGCCATGCTTCTTCGGCTTCTCTTGATTAGCCCTGTCCAACAGATCATAAACCATGGCGTTCTTCTCTTCGTCAGAGAAGCGAAGAGAATCCATGGACTGTTTCATTTCAGATTTGAGATTGTGCTTCACAGTGCCATTCTCCTTTCTTCGTCGGTAATCAGTGTTCTCAGCTTTCGCCGTCCCCGGGAAAGATACTGGGTCACAGCGCTCTCACTGACGCCCATTACTTCTGCAATCTCCCGGGAGGAATATTCTTCATAGTAATACAGGTACAAGCTAAGCCTGTACTTTTCTGGTAGTGTCTTCATAGCGTCCAGTAACCATGTGTCCGGTACTGCCGGAGCTGCGATCTGAGCGGCATCGTCAAGTGCCACCGTTCGCCTGAAATAGGAGCTTTTCACATGATCTTTACAAGCGTTGATAGCGGTGCGGATGATCCACGCTTTTTCGTGCTCAACGCTGTCAAAAGTCATGTTGTGGGTTATGTATTTTAAGAATACCGTCTGGCAGATATCCTCTGCGTCACAGGTTTGCTTCAGATATTGATAGCTGATGCGCAGGATCATATCCGCATAGGTATTTACCAGCCTGCGTGCCTGAAATTCATCCATCAAATCCATCACCTTCCTTTGTTTGATTCGAGGTCCTCTGCCCTTAATACGATACAGCTCATAAAAACATGACACCATTATACTAAAATTTCTTGAAAATGAAAAGTGCAGCCTCCGTAAGGAAGCTGCACTTTTCATTTGGGAAATATGAATTATCCGATAGCTCTTTTATATTCTTTCTGAATTTCCGCATTCACTGTTTTCGGATCCATGGAAACGATGGATTCTGTGATTGCAAGCTCTCTTTCCCTAAAGAGGTTCATCTGCAATTGTGCGTTTATAAAGTTACCATCAGAGTCAAAATTGAAGTACAGGAAATAATGAGGATCATACTCATCGGAATCCTTATATTTCTCGTCCACACGGAGCATGATGCATTCGCCGTTTTCATCGGTCAGCGTATCCATGTAGGCAACGGAATCACCCCATTGGAAAGAAGCCAGCCAGGGCTTTACACTGTCGTCGAATGTTAGGTTGTCTTCTCTCCAATCGATATCCGTATAGGCCTTGCCCCATTTTCCTTCATTGCTGTAGCGGGCACCGTTTGCAACCATGAAGGCCATTCTGAGGGAGTATTGTTCGCCATCTACAATATTTACCGACTCAGGGTCGACGTCCACAATCTCCAACCAGTTCCCGTTATCCTGATAGTAATTGGCAGTGGACCAGTGGCTTTCGGAATCACCGGTGGCGGACTGTTCAATAACGATCTGGCAGCTGCCGGACTGGACTGCATCTAAAACAGCGCGGCATTTTTCAAAGGCTGCCTGTTCAGCCGGATTAACCTCAACAACAGGCTCTGCATTAATGGCAACAGTCTTCAGGAAGCGTTCTGCGATACCATCGGAAATCAGATTCTGGTCATACCATACATCATACACAATATCTCCATCAATGAAGAACTCATGCTGCTCATTCAGGCCTTCCGGATTTCCATCCCAGAAGATTTCATATACCACATCTCCATAAACAGAGCTGCTGGACATATATCCGATGGGAACCCCTGTTTCTTCCTTCTTCAATTCAACGATATCAGAGGGTTGAAATTCCGGGTAATTCCAATGTCTTATACCGCCAACAGCTATCGAGTCCTTTGTCAGCACTACTGCGTTATCCTCATTTTGGGCAGCAAATCCAGAAGGAAGCAGCATTTTCAGTGTACCATACTGAACCAGCTCCGTATCAGTAATGATAACAGAACCATCTACAGCAGGCTGAAAACCACTGGTATCAACCATAGTGATGCCATCTACGGTTTTAACATAGTCCATGACTATCCAACCCTGATCCGTCCGGCCCCATCTGTCTTTGGTTTCCAGAATGGTAATCGTTGCACCGTTGCTGTATTGACCAACCACAGCACTGGACACATCAGGTTCCTTGCGGATATTCAGCTTGTTGGGAACAGGTGCCGATTCGGCAGGATCATCCAAAGTGGTATCATCTATCGTAGTGACATAGTCCATGGATATCCAGCCCATATCGGTCCGGCCCCATCCGTCCTTGGTCTCCAAGATGGTAACGATTGCACCACTAGGGTAGTAGCCAACGGCAGCGCTTAAGAGATTAGGTTCCTTGCGGATGTTCAGAGCGTTGGCGGAGGTTATCTCACCAGTGATCATTGTGGTATTCCTGCCACCTATGGAGCCTGCTGTTTCTGGGTTGGTGGTATTCCTGCCGTCTATGAAGCCTGCCGTTTCCGGGTTGACTGCACAAGCTACCAAAATAGTGGTGCACAGCAATAAACAAATCAAACTTACCCATAACTTGGGTTTCTTCCATTTTGCCATATTCATAACGCGACCTTTCGTATCACCCTCGCCAAAAGCCAGGGGCATGCCGGCAATGATCTTTTTATGGGTTGCCAGCCGCAGAAGCGATGCGGAATAATCCGCCCGGATCTGGGAACCCATTTTCCGGATCACTGCCTCATCACAGCTCATCTCCATATCTTTGCCTGCCAGAATGAATGCAGCCCACACCAGAGGGTTGAACCAGTGGATGCACAGGGCAGAATATGCCAGCAATTTGATGATATGGTCAAAGCGGGAGATATGGTGCCGCTCATGAGCAATGATGTACTTTCGTTCATTCATGGGTACATCGGAGGGCAAATAGATTTTAGGGCTGAGGATACCCATGACAAAGGGAGTATCAATGTAATCGGCACGATACACATTTCCTCTGTAAGCCATAGCGCCAATCAATTTCAGTCTCAGGCGGACATACTGGATGACACTGTACGCAATCATGATACCCGTTCCGGCGAGCCAGACATAAGAAGCAACCGTCATGAGATCCATGCGAGTATGCTCAGACTCCTCTACCTGCACTGGCTCCGTCCCAGACTGATTTTCAGCCGGAACAAAAGTGAAATCCGGATTCTGGTTAACTTCAGCTGGAATGAAATAAATCACACTGGTTGATTCCGATGCTTCCTGAACCTTCGGTTCCAATGCATTCAAAACCGAAACAGGCGCAGTAAATGCCACCGGACAAAGGAGCCGGAACAGAACCACAGCCCATAGTGCATAGGAAAAGATCTTTGGAGCTCGTTTCAAAATGAGTCTGGCCAGCATGACAAGCAAAATCACAATACTGCCTGTCATGCTCATATTCAAAACAACCGAAAACAGATTACGCATGGGATTCCCCCCTCATTGCATCGATGACTTTCTGCAGCTCATCGATTTCCGCATCCGACAGCTTTTTACGGCTACCAAATGCAGTTAAGAATGCAGGCAGAGAGCCGTGGAATGTCTCATCAACGAACATCTCGCTCTGACGGGCATAGAATTCTTCCCGGCTTACCAGAGAAGTTACCTTACCTCCCTCATTCTGGAACAGCTCTCGATCACAGAGCCGCTTCAAAATCGTATAGGTGGTAGTACGCTTCCAGTTCAAGCGTTCTTCCGCCAGTTCCGTCAAACGGCGGGAAGACACAGGCTCATTGTCCCAGATGATATCCGCGAAAATAGTCTCGATCTCACCAAGCTTATATTCAGCCATAATATTTGCCTCCTTCACTCTACTGTCAGTAGACAACTACACTCTACTACTTGTAGACAAAAAAGTCAAGACATTTTTATAGTATTAATAGAACTTTAAGAATATGACAACGCACAGTTTCTAAAATGAGAAGCTTGCCAGTTCTGATCTTCCACCTTTTATACATTGATACTTTCGATAGGGAGCCGCTTCTGACGAATCAATGAAAAGTGATTGCAGGATTAAACAGTGACCCGTTCCTTTATGGGTTCACATTTTATTTGAAATGTGATAAAATTTTTTGAAATATGTGCAACCAAATGGAAATCTCTCCGTATATAAGGGTGAAACACTCAGAGAGAAAAGGAGGGCCTCTATTATGGAGGACAATCAGATCATCAAACTATATTTTGACCGCTCGGAGCAGGCGATCAAGGAAACGGACACAAAGTATGGCGGCTACTGCTACAGTATTGCTTATAACATCCTGACCAATCAGGAGGATGCGGAAGAAAGCGTCAGTGATACATACCTGTCCGCATGGAATTCCATGCCGCCCCGGCGTCCCCCGGCACTGGCGGCGTTTCTGGGAAAAATCACCCGAAATATTTCCATTGATCGGTGGAGAAAGTACCGCGCTTTCAAGCGGGGCGAGGGCCAGATCGAAATTGCGCTGGAGGAGCTGAGCGAATGCGTTGGTGGAGAAAGCGCTGAAGATGCGGCGATTCGCAAGGAAATCTTGGCCAGTTTGAATCGCTTTCTTGGTACGCTGAAAGAAACGGAGCGGAGTGTATTCCTCTGCCGCTACTGGTATCTGGATTCCACCGAGGAAATCGCGGAAAAGTCTGGTTTTACCGTCAGTAAGGTCAAATCCATGCTCTTCCGTATCCGCAAGCGGCTCTATGCCCAGCTGCAAGAGGAGGGCTTGGCATGACAAATCTGGAACTGCTGGACATTCTGGGCGGCGTACGGGGGAAGTACATATTGCAAGCCCAGCAGCTGCGCTCCCGTGAACCATACGCGCATCGATGGAGCTGGAAACGGACGATTGTTTTGTTCGCGGCTGTTCTTGCCCTGATGACCATGCTCTGCGGAACCGCCATGGCAGTCAGTGAGGACTTCCGCAATTATGTCTTTGACCTCATTGGCTTCTTCCTGCCGCCGAAAACAGAAACCATCATGATTGAAGGACTTGAGGAAGAAATCAAGTATTCCTCTTTTGGAGAAATCCCGGATAGCAACGGCCCCGGTTTTGCTATCTACTATGACTATGGCGGCTATACCATGACGGAAGAAAATGGTGTTTACTATATCCGTCCAATCCCCATCGAGGGTGTGGACGATTCCAAATACCCTCCCTGTGAGATGGTGATTGAGCACAGCGACACCGATTGGCAGACCCTCTGTGCCCAGACCCGGGAACAGATGATTCCCATATGGGAAACCGTCCGTGATGCGGCTCAGTATGAGAATCCGGATCGTCTGGTATTCACGGCTCGTAATGGGGCAAGCTGGGATTCACCTGTGGAGGATCATTTTTTCCTGCCGGATGGGAATACCGGCTGCTATCATATCACCGCCCGGTTCTTTCTGGAAGCTGCAGAAGGCCACGGCTGCCGCTTTTCGGCTATGGTGGGGACATTTACCCTGGTGACAGATCAGGATATGGCAGATGTGGAAAACCAGCACACAGTTCGCAAGGAAATTTCTGATCTTGCCAAGGACTTTGCGCAAAGCTACTTTAACCGGGACACCGAAACCATCGCGGGCTTCCTGGTGGAGGATTACCAGGGGGAGATTGATGTCTTTTCCGGCGGTGAAGTTATCAGCGATATTCTTGTAAAACAGATTTCTGGTGTTGAGGACACGGAAATAGGAGCCATCCATGTGATGTCCGTGGAATTCCGGGAATCCGATCAGCCTGACCGGCTGCAATACCTGACCATAGAGTTTGTCCGGCGGGCAAATGGATGGAAGGTTCAGTCCTATGGACTGGAGGGATAAGCCTATGAAGGAACTGGAATTATTAACAATCCTGACCAATGTGCGGGGCGAGTATATCCTACAGGCGCAGGAACTGCGCTCGGGGCAGCGAAAACAGCAACTTCACACGATGCACAGGAAACGGGTATTCCTGATTGCGGCTGTGATATCTCTTCTGCTCCTGCTGGTGGGCTGCGCCGCAGTGCTGATTGGGCTGCAAAAGGTCCATCTGGGACAAATGGAGTTTTCTGACCTTTTGTGGCAGGAGGGGCAGCCTTTTGAACGGGATGTGTTATCCCTGAACGGCTATGTGGATTCTCCGGGATACCGGGCAACACAGGAATGGCTGGCATTTGAGAACAGTTATGACAAGGACAGAACCCTTTTGCAGAACGCGGACTCCGACGATTATGAACTGCCTCAGGATTACTACGCCTATCTCTGCTACACTCAGGAAATGCAGGATAAAATCGATGAAATCTGTGGCAAATACGGTCTGGAGCTGGCTGGGCCGGTGTATTTTGCAGATCATACGGAGGAGGTACTGACTGCTGTGATGGTTCCCTCCATCGCAAATGTTGATTCCCATAGCGATCTGGCTTTGGAGGGAGGGCGATATTATCGCAGCAGCTCCTTCTTGCTGAGCGGCACTTTGCAGCATAGGTTTGAAGACCGCCAGAATGTGGATACGGTGATGTTCAGCTATAGCTGCGACAAAAAGAATGTGTTTTTCCCTGGGTATATCACAACGGAGGATATGAACACTTTTGATGTGTGGGAGTACACCGCATGGGACGGGGCACAGCTCCTGCTGGCCCAGAATAAGGAGCGAGGCCTGATTCTGGCCGATACTGGGGACTACTTCACTTCCATTGTGCTGTATTTCTCTTTGGGCGAGGTTATCGAGGTGGACAATCCCGGACTTCGTACAGACATGGAAGAAATTGCGGATGCTTTTGCATACAACATCCAGCCCAAAGCACCCGGACTTCAATGGTTGGATAACCCCAATGGCTTGTACAGCTGGGAATCTCCCCGGACATATGACGAGTATTTCAGTCACTGGATGCCCGGCTCTGTTGGTTCGGAAGCCTACAGCCCGGATTATCAGCAGAAATTCGTGGATCTGGATGAAGACGGGACTGACGAAATGCTGATCTGGA